>NZ_BAAAIF010000027.1:43540-120391 GCF_039525925.1 Streptomyces javensis
GGGATGCTCCCGGTGGGCGGCTCAGGGATGCTCCCGGTGGGCGGCTCAGGGATGCTCCCGGTGGGCGGCTCAGGGATGCTCCCGGTGGGCGGCTCAGGGATGCTCCCGGTGGGCGGCTCAGAGGTACAGCCCCGCGTTCGACTCCGCCGACTGCGACGGCACGGCGGGCGGCCGGGTGCCGCGCCGCAGCGCGTACAGCTCCGCGAGCGTCGCCCCGTCCCGTCCGATCACACCTTCCCGGTCGTCGACCTCGCCACCGAGCCAGCTCACCGCCTCCGGCCGTGTCAGCTTGCCGACCTCGATCCGGGCCAGACACCGGCCGGGCCGGACCACCGCCGGGTGCAGCCGCTCCAGGTCCTCGTTGGTGGTCACCCCGACCAGCACATTGCGCCCCTGGCCGAGCAGACCGTCCGTCAGGTTCAGCAGCCGGGACAGCGCCTGGCCCGCGGTGTGCTTGGCCTCGCCGCGGATCAGCTCGTCGCAGTCCTCCAGGAGCAGCAGCCGCCAGCGTCCCTTGGCCGTGCCGTCGTCCTCGCCGATCGCGATGTCCATCAGATAGCCCACGTCGGTGAAGAGCCGCTCCGGGTCCAGCACGCAGTCCACCTGGCACCAGTCCCGCCAGGAGCGGGCCAGGGTGCGCAGCGCCGAGGTCTTGCCGGTGCCCGGCGGACCGTGCAGCAGCAGGAGCCGGCCGGCGATGTCGTCCGGGGTGACCTTCATCAGCCCGTCCATGGCCTCGGCCACCGGCGCCGTGTAGTTGCCGCGGATCTCCTCCCAGGTCCCGGCCGAGATCTGCCGCGTGGTGCGGTGCGGACCGCGCCGCGGCGAGACGTACCAGAAGCCCATCGCCACGTTCTCCGGCTGCGGTTCCGGCTCGTCCTCCGCGCCGTCCACGGCCTGGTGCAGCACCTTCTCGGCCAGGGCGTCGTCGACGGCGGTCACGGTCACATCCGCCCCCCGGTTCCACCGGGAGATCAGCAGGGTCCAGCCGTCGCCCTCGGCGAGCGTCGCGCTGCGGTCGTCGTCACGGGCCGCGCGCAGCACGGTCGCGGACGGCGGCAGCAGCGTGGCGCCCGACCTCACCCGGTCGACGGAGTGACTGCGGGCGTACGGCTGCTCGCCGGTCGCGAAGCGCCCCAAAAAGAGCGCGTCGACGACATCCGACGGCGAATCGCTGTCATCGACGTTCAGCCGGATGGGGAGGGACTTTTCGGCGGGTGTCGTAGGCAGGGTCTGCCTCCTGAGAAAGGGGGGCCTGGTGCGTCGGTCAGCGCACCCGCCCCCATGATCCAGGACGGAGGGCGAGGGCGCACCAAGGTTTGTGGCCGTTTACCGAGCTGTTCCACGGAAGCCCACCGGAATGGGAGTGTTCACGGATACTCCTACCCGTTGTGGGGCGCTAGCGGCCCTTCCGGATGAGATCCGCCCGAAGGGCCGTAAGGAAGGGAACGGGGCGGGCCGGTCAGGTTAGGGCAAACGAGGCGCCGACGGACCGGCGCGCTGCTCGGCGTCGGCATGGCCACGTTGGCGCTGCTGATGGCCACCTGCGAGCCCCAACGGGTCGCACTCCACTCCTGGGCCTGCGGCCAGCTCGGAGACTTCATCGTCTACAAGGCCAAGCGAGCCGGTGTGGGCGGGCGGGCGGTTGAGCCCTCATCAGGGCTGGTCGCGCCCTGTGCGCCAGTCGTGTGCCAGGGGTCTTCGGGTGGGGTCTTCGGGTGGGGTGTTCGGGTGGGGTGTTCGGGCGTCGTGTGCTGACTCATCCGGATTCCGTCCGACCTATGGATGTATCGGCCGCGTATCGAAAGATTTTTGCCAACTACCCGCATAGATCGGCCGGTTGCGCGGGATGACATATCCATGTCACGCCGCTGTAATCGATCCCCGCGACGTGACTGACGGTTTCGAACGCGATTGCTCATTTTTCGGGCCATCGCGCCTCACATCGGCACAGCAGTGATCCTGCTAGGGAGATCGAATGAAACTGTCCAGACTCACGGCGACGATGGGTGCGTTCGTCGTCGGTGCCGTCCTCGCCCTCACCGGGGCCGGCTCGGCCCAGGCCACCGAGAACAGCGCGGGCCCCGCCTATGTGGCGCTGGGCGACTCCTACTCATCCGGCGTCGGCGCGGGCAGCTACGACGGCGCCAGCGGCAACTGCAAGCGCAGCACCAAGGCGTACCCCGCGCTCTGGGCCGCCTCGCACGCCCCCGCGAGCTTCAACTTCACCGCCTGCTCCGGCGCCAAGACCGGCGATGTGCTGAACAACCAGCTCGGCCCGCTGAACTCCGGCACCGGCCTCGTCTCCATCTCCATCGGCGGCAATGACGCGGGCTTCGCCGACATCATGACGACCTGCGTGTTGCAGTCCGAGTCCACCTGTATCAACGCGGTCAACAGTGCCAAGAACTTCGTCCAGAACACCCTGCCCGGCAAGCTGGACCAGGTTTACAACGCCATCAGCGCCAAGGCCCCCTCCGCGCATGTCGTCGTCCTCGGCTACCCGCGGTTCTACAAGCTGGGCGGCTCCTGCATCCTGGGCCTCAGCGAGGCCGAGCGCACCGCGATCAACAGCGGCGCGGATGTCCTCAACTCCGTCACCGCCAAGCGCGCCGCCGACCACGGCTTCAGCTTCGGCGACGTCACCACGACCTTCACCGGGCATGAGATCTGCTCCGGCAGCGCCTGGCTGAACAGCGTCACCATCCCCATCGACGAGTCCTACCACCCCACCGCCGCCGGCCAGTCCGGTGGCTACCTCCCGGTCTTCAGCTCAGCCGCCTGATACGCGCCCGCCCTCACTGGTAGGGGAGGAGGTCCCGTCCACCGGGGCCTCCTCGCGGGCCCCTCCGGCGTCGGGGGTGCGCGCCTGCGGCGGGCTGTTCCCCTCCCCGCCCCTTCCCGAAACCAGGGCTCCGCCCCAGGCCCCGGATCGGGGCTTCGCCCCAGGCCTTGGGTCGGGGCTTCGCCCCAGGCCTTGGGTCGGGGCTTCGCCCCAGATCCTGGGTCGGGGCTTCGCCCCAGGACCCGGATCGGAGCTTCGCCCCAGACCCTGGATCGGGCTCTGCCTCCGCCGTCGGGCCGGGGTTCTGCCCCAGACCCCGGACCGGGCTCTGCCCCAGACTCCCGGGGTCCAGGGGCGGGGTCCCTGCCACACACCCGGGGGCTGGGGCGAAGCCCCAGTTGTGGGGAGGGGCGGGGAGGGGAGCAGCCCGCCGTAGGCGTCGGGGGCCGTCGGACAGCCCTAGCCGCCGTTGTTCAGCAGCGCCCAGGCCAACCCACCCAGCGACAGGAGGGCCAGCAGCGCCCCGGCCACCAAGGTCGCCACCGCGGCCCGCTGCCGCCGGGGCGGCGGCTCATCGGCGGGTTCCGCCGGCCCGCCCGGGCCCGGGGGATACGCGGGCGCGGCCGTCGCACCGGGCCCCGGTAACCGGCCCAGCGGCTCCGTCTCCACCGTGGCGGCGGGCCCGGAGGCGTTCGGGGACGACACCGAGCCGCCGCCCGGTGTGCCTCCCGCGGCCACCAGCCGCAGCAGTCGCTCCGCCTCCGCCGCCGGAAGCCTCCGCCGCGGATCCTTCTCCAGCAGCCCCTCAACCACGGAGGTGAGCGGCCCGGCCCGGCGCGGCCGCGGCAGCGACTCGTCCACCACGGCACGCAGCGTGCTCAGCGGGGTGTCCTGGCGGAACGGCGAGAATCCCTCCACCGCCGCGTACAGCAGCACACCCAGCGACCACAGATCCGCCGCCGGGCCCGGCGACCGGCCCAGCGCGCGCTCCGGGGCCAGGAACTCCGGGGAGCCCACGAGCTCCCCGGTCAGTGTCAGCGCCGCATCGCCCTCCACCACCGCGATCCCGAAGTCGGTGAGCACCACCCGGCCGTCGTTGGCCATCAGCACATTGCCCGGCTTCACATCCCGGTGCAGCACGCCCACCGCATGCGCGGCACGCAGCGCGGCCAGCACCTCGGCCCCGACGCGCGCGGCCCGCGCTGGCGGCAGCGGCCCCTCGGCGTCGAGCACATCAGCCAGCGACAGCCCGCGCACCAGCTCCATCACGATCCACGGGTGACCCTCCATGGCCACGTCGTGGACGGTGACCACATTGCGGTGCGAAACGCGCGCCGCCGCCCGGCCCTCGCGCTCCATCCGCGCGTACAGCCGCTCGATGTCGCGGTCCCCGAGCCCGGCCGGGGCGCGCACCTCCTTGATGGCTACCTCGCGGCCCAGCGCCTCGTCATACGCGCGCCACACCACGCCCATACCGCCCCGGCCCAGCTCGCCCAGCAGGCGGTAACGGCCGCCGCCCACCCGTTCGCCCTGCCGCCCGAAACCCTCTTCGCTCATGGCCGAGCCCCTCCCCCTCAACCGAGCAATTCGGGCTGAATGTACCTCAACCGAGCGTGGTTGCCGCCCCCCTCAGCACCAATCCGCACCCCAACGCGAGGACGATGGCGGCGGTTCCGACCGGCGAGGCCCGGCGCACCGCCCCCAGCAGCCGGTCGATCCGGCCCCCGGACCCCCTGCGCGCCGCCAGCCGCTCCGTGGCCCGCACGCCGAGGCGCACCGCGGTGAACCCGGCCAGCGTGAGCGTCAGCGCCAGTCCGAGCCCGTACGCCACCACCAGGACGAAGCCGAACCACGCCTGGCCCAGCGCGGCCGCGCCGACGAGCACGATGACGGCGGAGGGGCTGGGCACCATGCCCCCGGCGAAGCCGAGCAGCAGCGTGCCGCGCAGGGTGGGGCGCACCTCGTGGGTGTGGGTGTGACCGTCGCCGTGGTCGTGGGTGTGGGTGTGCGGGTGCGGGTGCGGGTGCGGGTGACCGTGGTCGTGGTCGTGGTCGTGCGCATGCGCATGACCCTGGTCGTGGGTGTGGTCGTGGGTGTGGTCGTGGTCGTGGCTGTGGTGATGGGCCCGCACCTGCCGACGACGGCGCAGCGCCTTGCGGAGCAGCCCCGCCCCGGCCACCGACACCAGCACACCGCTCGCGATGCCCAGCCACGAGATCACCGAGGGGGCGGCCGCCGACCCCGCCGTGACCAGCAGTCCCAGCGCGAACACGCCCAAGGTGTGGGTGACCGTCACCGACGCGCCCAGCGCCAGTACGTCGCGCAGCGCGCTGCGCCCGCCCGCCGCGGCGCCCGCCGCCATCATCGTCTTGCCGTGGCCGGGGGCCAGGGCGTGCATCGCGCCCAGCAGAACGGCCGTGGCGAAGGCCGTAAGGGCGAAGCCGAAGGTGATGTCATGGCGCGCCACCATCGAGGTGAGCGCCTGCGTCCACCGGTCCACCCCGCGCGGCAGCACCGACGAGCCCACCGCGTCCTCCCGGTCGGACCGCGCCGTGGAGGCCAGCGCGGGGCCGCCCGCCTTGACCTTGAGCGCGGCCGACCGCTGGTCGGGCGGTGAGGAGAGCTGCCCCGCCGGGTAGCGGACCAGCCGGTGGGAGGCGGAGGTCTTGGGGACGTCGGCGTCGGTGAGCGTCATACGGTCGCCCTGCGCGGTCACCTCCCGCCAGCCGGGGCCGGTGCCGATGTCGCGCGGGCGATAGGCGACGGTGGCCCGTTCGCCGTCGCCCAGCGCGGCCGTGAGGCGGCACTCCACCCGCAGCGTGGGCAGCCCGGCCTGGCCGGGGCGCTGACGGGCCTGCGCGCGCCCGGCGCGTACGGGCACCTCGCGCCCGTCGACCGTAAGCCGCGCCCCCTCCGCCGCGCCCGCACACCGCCGGGCCGCCCACGCGCCCAACTCCCGCCCGGACAGCGCGTCGTCGCCGTCGCGGTCGATCTGCGGCTTCGCCTGGGCGGCGGGGATCTCGGCGAGGTCCTCGACATGGTCGACCCGCAGCGCCCCCGGGGTGACCACGAGCCCGTCGTAACGGTTGACGGTGAAGTTCCCGAGCGGATGCGCCTCGGCACTCCCAGCAGGCAACACCACCATCGCCACGGCCCCCAACAACACCCCGACGGCCCCCAGCCGCCAACGGGCCCGCCGCCCGGGGTTCTGGGTTACGCCGCCGCGGCTTCGGGGGCTGGGGCCCGTGGGCTGGTCCTCGGTTTGGGGTGGGGCCCCGGGTCGCCAACGCGTGCGTGGCCCGGGGTTCTGGGTTTCGTCGGCGTCGTTCTGGGGTCGGGGCCCCGGGTGGGGGGTCGGTGGTTGGGCTTCGGTTCGGGGTGGGGCCGCCAGCCGCCAACCTGTGCGCCGCCCGAGGGCCCGGGGTTCACCGGCGCGGCTTTGGGGGCGGGGGCTCGTGGGCTGGCCCTCGGTTGGGGGTGGGGCCGCCAGCCGCCAACCTGTGCGCCGCCCGGGGCTTCGGGAGTCGCCGGCGGCGTCGCTCTGGGGGCGGAGTCCCAGGTGGGGGGTCCGGGGCTGGGCCCCGGTGCGCGAGGGGACCGGGTGGGGGAGCGTCATCGGGTGGCCCCCAGGTCCTTCAGGGCCGCCTTCGCCGCCCGCGCGCCCGTGGGGGAGAAGCCCGGGTTGAGGTCGAGTGCGGCCTTCAGGTGGCGGCGGGCCGGTCCGTCGTCGCCCAGGGACTTCTCGATGACGCCCCGGTGGTAGAGGAACGCCGCGTTGCGGTAGCCCGGCTCGGCCGCCTGCTCGGCGTACTTCAGGGCCTCCTCGTCCTTGCCGTTGCGGTGCAGGGCCCAGGCCAGCGCGTCGGCGGTGTGCACGGTGTGCCGTCGGTCCCACTCGGCGCGGGCCGCCTTCAGGGCCTCCTTCACATCGCCGTGGTCGGCCGCGACCAGCGCGCTGTCCAGGTCGGTCGCCACCCCGTTGGCGCGTGCGAGCGCGATCCAGGTGTCGACCACCGCGTACTGCCCGCGCGCCTTGGAGCGGTCGCCCCGCGCCTCGTACGCCTCGCCCAGGGCCGCGAGCTCGGCGGGCAGCGGATAGCGCCGTACGACCGCCTCCAGATCGCGGATACCCGCCTTCTGGCGGCCGTCCGCGACCGATGTGCGGCCCTGGCCCTCCAGCGCCGGGAGATAGCCGGGTACGGCGCGCAACGCGGTGCCGTACGCGCGCCGCGCCGTGTCGTACTCGCCCTGGTTCCAGGCCAGTTGGCCGAGCGCGGTCGACACATAGGCGATATCGCTGGGTGAGGTGGCGGAGTCCTGGGCGCGCAGCAGCACCCGGCGCGCCCCGGCCGGATCGCCGCGCAGCTCGTGGACGTAGGCGAGGCGGGTGAAGACGGGGATGCCGGGGCGCAGGGAGTCGGCCTTCTTCGCGGCCGTGTAGGCGTCCTCGTAGCGGCCCAGTTCGACGAGGGCGTCCACCCGGACGGCCAGCGCCCCCTGGCTGTAGGAGTTCACCTTCAGGGCCTTGTCGGCGTCGCGCAGCGCGCCCTTGAAGTCATGGCGGGCGGCGGCGAGCGAGGCGCGCCCGGCGAGCGCCACGTCGTTGTCGCGCGGCTGGAGGGACAGGGACCGGGCGAACGCCTTGTCCGCCTGGGGATAGCGGGTGGGGTCGCCGCTGGTCCTGGCCTGCTCGACATAGGCCGAGCCGAGACCGGCCCAGCTCTCCGCGTCCTTCGGCTCACCGCGCAGATGGGTCTGCATCGCGTCGATCTGCCGGGCGAGGCCGTCGCCGCTGAGCTGCTCGTACCGCGCGGCGGCCGGGTGCACCGCGCGGGCGGCTTCCTGGCCGCCGCCGGACCCGCCCGGCCCGTCCGAGGCGTCGATCACGATCGAGGCCGCGGTCAGCCCGGCCGCGAGCGCGAACACCACGGCCGCGGTCCGCGCCGTAGGGGTGAGGAATGGCCGAAGAGCCATGGTGACAGCTGCCTTTCGGGATGAGCGCGAACCCAGCGGAACGGGAGGGACGAACGGAAGGGACGAACGGAAGGGATGAACGGAAGGGACGAACGGGTGAGGAGGAGCCTGGGCGCGGCCGCCGCGCGGGTTTCGGCGGGGCCGCGCCCGGTGGTACGGGCCCGATGGCACCCGTGGTTCAGTGCCTGCGCACGCGCGGACCCCGCCGGCGCGACCGCATCCAGAGGAATCCGAGGCCCAGCAGCAACACGGCCCCGCCACCGGCCGCCGCGGACCCGGCCAGCAGCATGTTGTCGTCGGAGGAGGAGCCGACGCCCGAGCCGCCGTTCAGCAGCGACTGCCCGGCGCTCTTCGAGACGGCCTTGGCGTCCGAGCCGGAGCTGGGCAGCGCCAGATACGGGAAGGAGCCGCCGAACTTCTGGTCGTTCTCGTCCACCGCGTCGCCCAGGTCGTTCTTCTTGCCCAGCAGCTCGCCCTCCATGGCCTGGAGCGCGATGTCCAGGACGTCGTCGGAGAGCCTGCGGCCGTTGGGGAAGCCCGCGTTGTCGCCGTCCAGGACGCCCAGCCGCTTGGGGCTGCCGTTGGGTTCTATGGAGGTGTTGAGCCGGAGCTCCTCGGCGGGGCGGACGTTCGGTGGCTGGTTGAGCTTGGGCACACCGGTGAGGAACGCCTGCACCAGGTCGTCGCGCGGGGTGTCCGGCGCCTTGATCTTGTAGATCTGCTCGATCAGCTTGGGGAGTTCGGGTTCCTGGACGAACTTCAGGAACTGCCCGTCGTCCCAGGGCGAGGAGGCGTTGAACTTGTCCTTGTCCTTGCGCGGGATGACCACCTCGTTGACCAGCGGGCTGCCGAGCCGGGAGACCTGGGTCCAGTCGCCGTCGGCGGTCTGGCGGTGGGTGGTGGCCCAGACGCCGATCACCGGCTGGTCCTTGGACTCGGTCAGCGCCGACGTCGGCACCTGGAGGGCCATCGACTGGACGTTGTAGCCCTTGAGGGTGTCGTTGCCGACCTCGGACATGTCGCCGCCGTACAGCAGGTCGAAGACGCGCAGATCGAGGAAGAACGGGTCGTCGGCCTGACCGGCGAAGGCGGTCGAGCCCCCGCTGTAGCCGATCTTCCGCACCGACTGGTCGCGGAGCTTGGAGTAGTCGGGCATCGACGCCTTGCCGACGTTCGACGGCGCGACCGGCAGATCGCTGCCCAGCTTGGCGCGGGCGACGGCCTTCTGGTGCTTCAGCTTGATGACTTCGAGGTCGTATGTCTGGGTGAAGTTGAGGGTGGCGTCCTCGATCGAGTTCACCGGCCCGGTGTTGTAGAGGAACGTGTCGCCGTTCTTGAGGTGGTCCTTGAAGGTCCACCGGAAGAGCAGATCGCCCTGGCCGTCGCCGTCGTTGTCGACGTGCAGGTCGTAGCGGGCGTCATGGGCGAACTTGTAGAAGTTGGGGCCGCCCGCGGGGTCCTGGAACGGCAGTACGTTGACGACCATGGTGGTCGTGTCCGGCTTGTCCGGGCTGACGAACGCGTAGACGTCCGTGGCGTCGTACTGCGGCTGACCGGAGATCAGCGGCGCCTCGCGGTGGCTCGAGGCCTGCGCCGTCCCGGGCTGGAGTACGGCCACTCCGGCGGCCGTGAGCCCGCCCGCGGCCAGTGCGCAGCTGACCAGCGCGGCCAAGCTCTTGGTGATAGCGGTCATCCTGTAGGTCCTTCGCACGCTTGTTGGAGCAGTCCTTCATGCGGCTATTCGGACCCGGCGAACGGATGGATTGGTCGGCCCGGGAATTTGTTTGCGCGTGATAGGTATCGTCAACACCCTTGACGCGGTGGTGAATCCGGAACCTGGGATGCGTGGGTGACGGCTCGGGGAGGTAGGGTTACTCTGCCCGGGGCGGGTGCCCTCGTACGGGTGGGGAGTGTCATGGAGCAGATAACGGTACGGAGCAGGCCACGAGTGCCTGCGATCAACTGCGGAAGCGGTGCGTCGAGTGCGCGCCTCGAGCGCCATCTCGCGGTGATGGGCGGCCCTGCCGTCCCGCAGCGGGAGTCGGAGAGCGCGGCGGTGCTGATGCAGGAGCTGACCGCGCGCGATCACGCGCGTGCGAAGAACAGCCGGGGTGCGCGGGTGTCGCTGTTCGCGCCGCTGCGCCGGTTGCGCCGTTCGCTGTTCGGCAACCACGGCTGACCCGGCCGGCCCGTAGGCGCCATCGTCGTCATCCCGGGCAGGCACGGGGTCAACCGGTTCGCTCCAGCCGGTGAGTCCGTGCTGTGATCCACCCCACGTCGCTGTCGCCGTGGGATGCCGACGAGAGACCACGGTCGGTCGCCCGCGTTCAGTCGGTCGCGTTCAGTTGGTCGCCCGCATGCGGAGGATGGGGCTCAGAGCAGGGCGAACTGCCCCTCCGGGCCCTCCTCGTGGTGGTCCAGTACGGACGCCGGGCGCCGGGCCGTGCCGGGCACCGGCAGCACCCCCGCCTCCCGTAGCTCCGCCGTGTCGATCAGCGAGCCGTCCGCCACCCGGTCGGCCAGGGCCCGCAGCTCAGGGCGCGACTCGGCGAGCAGCGCCAGCACCGTGATCAGCTCCAGCAGCTCCGAGGTCCACGCGGACGGCCAGCCCGCCGGGCCGATGGCCTCCAGCGTGCCCGGTTCCCGCGCGGCGGTGCGCTGCTCGAACCAGGTCTCCAGCACCCGTACCCCGCCCGCCCGGAAGTCCCATGCGGCCTGGGGGACGGGGGAGATACGGCCCTCGCCCAGCAGCAGGGCCTCCTCGTCCGGGTCGTAGTCCAGCGAGCCCGGCAGCCCGCTCGACGGAAGCGCGGCGCGGACGTAGGGGCGCCGGCCACCCGGCATGCGCGGGCGTTCACCACTGTGCGCCCCGCGCGTATGCAGCCACAGCGCACGGCGGCCCAGCTCCACGCCCGATTCCCACAGCTCCGGGTCGGCGGTGAGGGGCACGGCGCATGGCGCGCCGCGCGCCGTGGCGGCGGTCCAGGCAAGGAAGTCCTCGGCGGTCACCGGGCGGCCGAGCCGCGTGGTGAGGTGGTCCAGCAGTCCGGGCGCGAGATTGGGCTCCTGCCCGCCCGGGCGGCGGTAGAGCGGACGGATCCGGCCGGGGCGGCCCGCGGGGGAGTGGCCGTCCGGCAGCAGCGCGGAGAAGGTGAGCACCGGGTCCGGGTCCGGTCCCGCGGCCTCGACGACATGGATCTGCCGGTCGTCCGCCACCCGCCACAGCTCGGGGCGGGCGGCGTCGAGCAGCCGGTGATCCGGTATCAGCCACTGCTGGTCGAAGGGCCCGTGCGCGATCCGCACCGGCTCGGGGCACGGCCCGTCCTCGCGCGCCAGCCGGGCCGTGGAGGTGGCCTGGCCGGGCAGCTGGGGTACGGAGCTGTGCGGCGTACGGGCGCGGGTCGGCCGGAACAGCGCGGCCCGCGCCGCCTCGTCCTCGGCCCGGGTCAGCCGCTCCCAGCGGGCCTTGAGCGAGGCCGCGTCCGGTGCCATGACCCACGCGCGGCCTGGCCGCAGTGGCCCCACGGCCCACGGCATCAGGTCCCCCAGCGGTGGCGCCTCACGTTCTCCCACGCCCGGCATGGTATCGATGCCGCCGTGTCCTTCCAGGGGGCTGCCCGACGTCAGCCGCCGCCGCTCGGTGGCTGACCGGCTGGGATCTTCCCCTCCCCGCCCCTTCCCGAAACCGGGGCTCCGCCCCGGACCCCTTGGGGCTGGATGCCCCGGACCTCTTGGGGCTGGATGCCCCGGACCTCTTGGGGCTGGATGCCCCGGACCTCTTGGGGCTGGATGCCCCGGACCTCTTGGGCGCGGATGCCCCGGACCCCTTGGGCGCGGACGCCCCGGACCCCTTGGGGCTGGATGCCCCGGACCCCTTGGGCGCGGACGCCCCGGACCCCTTGGGGCTGGACGCCCCGGACTCCTTGGGCGCGGACGCCCCGGACCCCTTGGGGCTGGACGCCCCGGACCCCTGGGCCCGGACCCCTGGGCCCGGACCCCTTGGGTGTGGGCCCAGGGGTCCGGGCCCCTTGGGCGTGGGCCTCCTGGGCGCGGGCCCCTTGGGCCCGGACCCCGGACCCCAGGCCCCAGGCCCCAGGCCCCAGGCCCCAGGCCCCTGGGCCCAGACCCCAGGCCCCAGACCCCAGGCCCCTGGGCCCAGACCCCAGCCCCCTGGGCCTCGGGGCGGAGCCCTACAGGCCCCTGGGTCTCGGGGTCACGGGGCGGAGCCCCGAATCGGGGGCTGGGGTGGAGCCCCAGTTGTGGGAAGGGGCGGGGAGGGGAACAGCCCGCCGCAGGCGCCAAGACCCCGCCGGGCCCCCTAGTCCGCCTCGACCGTCACCGAGAACGAGAACCGGTCACCCCGGTAGTGGATACGGGCCACGTCCACCACCCGCCCGCTCTCGTCGTAGGTCACCCCCGTGTAGTGCAGGATCGGGCTGAGCAGCGGAACCTGGAGCAGCCGGGAGGTTTCGGGGTCGGCGAGGCGGGCCTCGACCGTGTCCGTGATCCGGCTGATCCGCACCCCCACCGCGTCCCGCAGCACCTTCGTCATCGGCCAGCGGGCGAGGTCCGCGAGGTCGATGAGGTCGGCCAGCTCGGGGCGGACCAGGTTCTCCGCCCAGTTGGTGGGCTCACCGCTGCGGCCGTCCCGGCGCAGTCTGCGGTACGCGGCCGCCTCGTGGAGGTCGGGGAAGTATTCCGCGAGCGCCGCCGGCACCGGTTCCGGGCCGTGCTCCAGCACCGTCGTCCGCTCACCCGACTGCTGGGCCACGATCGCGTCCACCGACCCCAGCAGCCGCACCGGCGCGGCCCGCCGAGCGCTCGGCTCGATGAACGTACCGCGACGCCGGTGGCGGCTGATGAGCCCCTCGGTCTCCAGCTCCTTGAGCGCCTGCCGCATGGTGAGCACGCTGACCCCGTAGTGCTCGGCCAACTGGTCCTCGGTCGGCAGCCGCAGCGGATCGTGCGGGGCCCGCCCGAGTATCGAGGCCCGCAGCGACTGCGAGACCTGGTACCACAGCGGCAACTTGCGGTTGAGGGCGAGGGAGTCGGGGGCGAAGGTGGTCACACGGTCTCCGGTCGACGGCGGCAACGGCGGCAACGGCGGCAACGGCGGCAATGGCGGCAACGGCGGCGTTCAGGGGCGGAAATGGCGCTCCAGACCCTGCCATACGTCGTCATAGCGCCCCTGGAGGTGGTCCGCCTCCAGCGCCTGCCGGGTGGCCGTGACCGGCCAGCGCGTCTCGAACATGAAGGCCAGCCCGTCGTCCAGCCGGTGCGGCGCCAGCTCGGCCGCGCTCGCCCGCTCGAAGGTCTCGTGGTCCGGGCCGTGCGCGGACATCATGTTGTGCAGCGAGCCACCGCCGGGTACGAAGCCCCCCGCGCCGCCGGTCTTCGCGTCGTACGCGCCCTCGATCAGCCCCATGTACTCGCTCATCACATTGCGGTGGAAGTACGGCGGCCGGAAGGTGTCCTCCCCGACCAGCCAGCGCGGGGCGAAGACCACGAAGTCCACGCCCGCGAGCCCGGGGGTGTCGGAGGGCGAGGTGAGCACCGTGAAGATGGACGGGTCCGGGTGGTCGTAGCTGATGGTGCCGAGCACATTGAAGCGGCGCAGGTCGTACACGTACGGCACATGGGTGCCGTGCCAGGCGACCACGTCCAGCGGCGAGTGGTCGTAGGTGGCGGCCCACAGATTGCCGCAGAACTTGTTGACCACGCGCACCGGGCGCTCCACGTCCTCGTACGCGGCGACCGGGGCGAGGAAGTCCCGGGGGTTCGCCAGCCCGTTGGCGCCGATCGGGCCGAGGTCGGGGAGGGTGAAGGGGCGGCCGTAGTTCTCGCACACATAGCCGCGCACCGACGGCTCCAGCGGCTCCACCCGGAACCGCACCCCGCGCGGGACCAGCGCCACATGCCCCGGCTCGGCGCGCAGCAGGCCGAACTCGGTGTGCAGCAGCAGCCCGCCCCGCTCGGGGACGATCAGCAGCTCGCCGTCCGCGTCGCTGAACACCCGATCGGTCATGGGGGCGTTGGCGGCGTAGAGGTGGATGGCCATCCCCGCGCGCTGGGTGGCGTCGCCGTTGCCGCCCAGCGTCCACAGCCCGGCCAGGAAGTCGGTGCCCTCCGGCGGCTCCGGCAGCGGGTCCCAGCGCAGCCGGTTGGGGTCGGGCGCGGACTCGGTGAAGGGCGCCCCGCGCAGCGCGCCGCCGTCGACGCGGGTGAACGGCGGATGTGCGGCGGAGGGCCGGATGCGGTACAGCCAGGAGCGCCGGTTGGTGGCGCGCGGCTCGGTGAAGGCGCTGCCGCTCAGCTGCTCCGCGTAGAGCCCGAGTGGTGCGCGCTGGGGGGAGTTGCGGCCGATGGGCAGCGCGCCGGGCACGGCCTCGCTGCTGTGCTCATTGCCGAAACCGGAGGCGTAGACCAGCTCTTCGGCCGTCTTGCGCGCCCGCTCGATCCCCTGCTCGTGTCCTCGCTGATCGTCACGCCGCTCGCCGTGTTGGATCCCCGTGCCGTCGCCCATCGCGCGCTCCCACCGCTCCGCCGCACACCACTAGTTTCCAGTTGATTCCTATGTCAGACGATAGGAATCGAAACCCGGGCTCGTCAATGATCGGGCAGGATGGTGGCGTGCCCATACCGCCCCTCCGCCGCCATCCGGTCCAGCGCCGCAGCGCCGAGCGCCTCGGCCGGATCCTCGACGCGTGCGCCGAGCTCCTCGACGAGATCAGCTACGAAGAGCTGAGCACCCGGGCCGTCGCCGAGCGCGCCAACGTGCCCATCGGCTCGGTCTACCGCTTCTTCTCCAACAAGCGGGCGATGGCCGAGGCCCTGGCCCACCGCAATCTGGACGAGTACGCCGCGCGGATCACCCGGCGGCTGGAAGCCTCGGACGCGGCCTCCGGCTCCGATTCCGCCCCGGGGCCGGACGGCGGAGGCGGCTGGCGGGAGGCGATGGACGTCGTCGTGGACGAGTACCTGGCGATGAAGCGCGGGGCGCCGGGCTTCGCGCTCATCGAGTTCGGCCATCCGGTCCCGGCCACCGCGCCGCCGGAGCAGCCCAACCACCTGGTCGCCGACCGGCTGCGGACGCTGCTCGCCGACCGGCTCGGGACGGGCCGGGACGAGGCGACCGAGGAGCGGCTGCGGGTGGCCTTCCTGCTCGCGGTCGAGACGGCGGACGCGCTGCTGCGGCTGGCGTTCCGGGTGGACCCGGAGGGCGATCCGGCGATCGTGGCGGAGACGAAGGAGCTGCTGCGCGCCTATCTGGCCCGGGTGCTGGACTGACCCGGGGTCCGCTGGGAGGCCCGGTCCGCTGGGAGGCCCGGTCGACCGGGAGGTCTGGTCCACTGGGAGGCCCGGTCGACCGGGAGGCCCGGTCGACCGGGAGTTCCCGCCGATCCCTCCCCGACATGCCTACCAGTCGGTATGGTGAGCGGGTCCGGCGCGTCATCGCGGCCTCGCCGCCGTCCCTGGGAGAGACCGATGAGCACTGCCCCGCGTATCTGCCCGCTCTGCGAGGCCACCTGCGGGCTGACCCTCACCATCGACGAGGGGAGGGTGACCGGGGCGCGCGGCGATCGCGAGGACGTCTTCAGCCGCGGCTTCATCTGCCCCAAGGGCGCCGCGTTCGGGCAGCTCGACGCCGACCCCGACCGGCTGCGGCGTCCCCTCGTCCGCCGTGCCGGGCGCCTCGTGGAGACCGGCTGGGACGAGGCGTTCGCCGCCGTCGCGGAGGGGCTGGCCCCGCTGCTGCGCGAGCACGGGCCGCAGTCCGTGGGGGTCGTGCTCGGCAACCCCAATGTGCACACCGTGGCGGGCGGGCTCTATCCGCCGCTGCTGCTCGGCGCGCTGCGCACCCGTAACGTCTTCAGTGCCAGCACCCTCGACCAGATGCCCAAGCATGTCTCCAGCGGGCTGCTGTACGGCGACGCCAACGCGCTTCCGGTGCCCGACCTGGACCGCACGGACCATCTGCTGATGCTCGGCGCCAACCCGCTGGACTCCAACGGCAGTCTGTGCACCGCCCCCGACTTCCCCGGGCGGCTGCGGGCGCTGCGGCGGCGCGGCGGCCGGCTGGTGGTGGTCGACCCCCGGCGCACCCGTACGGCCGCGCTGGCCGACCGCCACGTGGCGATCCGGCCCGGCACCGACGCCCTGCTGCTCTTCGCCATGGTGCAGGTGCTGTTCGCCGAGGACCTGGTGGCCCCGGGCCCGCTCGCGACACACATCAGCGGGGTGGCGGAGGTGCGGCGGCTGGCCGCGGACTTCCCGCCGGAGGCGGTGGCCGAGGCGTGCGACGTGCCCGCCGAGGAGATCCGCGCCCTGACCCGTGAGCTGGCCGCCGCGTCCCAGGGCGTGGTGTACGGGCGGGTCGGCTCCACCACCGTCGAGTTCGGCACCCTCACCAGCTGGCTGGTCGATGTGGTCAACGTGCTCATCGGGCAGCTGGACCGGCCCGGCGGCATGATGTTCCCGCTCGCCGCGACCGGCCGCCGGGAGCGCCCGGCGCGGCCCGGGAAGGGGTTCGCGCTCGGCCGCTGGCACAGCCGGGTCAGCGGATACCCCGAGGCCAAGGGCGAACTGCCCACCGTCGCCCTGGCCGAGGAGATCGAGACCCCGGGCGAGGGCCGGATACGGGCGGTGCTGGCGCTCGCGGCCAACCCCGTGCTCTCCGCGCCGGACGGCGACCGCCTGGACCGGGCGCTGGCCGGGCTCGACTTCATGGTCAGCGTCGATCCGTACCTCAACGAGACCTCGCGCCACGCCCATGTGGTGCTGCCCCCGCCGCCGCCCAGCCGCAGCCCCCACTTCGACTACGCCTTCAACAGCCTGGCCGTGCGCAACCAGGTCCGCTACACCCGCCCCGCCATCCCCCTGGAGGCCGACCGGCTGAGCGAGAGCGCCATCCTGGCGCGGCTGGTGCTGTGCGTGAGCGGGAACGACGGCGCCGGCCCGGAGGCGGTGGACGCGATGGCGATCCAGGGGACGCTGGGCAAGGAGGTCGCCGACCCGTCCTCGCCGGTGCACGGACGCGACCCCGGCGAGCTGGCCGCGCTGCTGACCGGGGTGGACGGCCCCGAGCGACGGCTGGACATGATGCTGCGGCTGGGCCCGTACGGCGACGGCTTCGGCGCCGACCCCGACGGGCTGAGCCTGGAGAAGCTGCTCGACCGTCCGCACGGCATCGACCTGGGTCCGCTGCGGCCGCGCGTTCCGGGGCTGCTGAAGACCCGCAGCGGCACGGTGGAGCTGTGCCCGGAGCCGCTGGCCGCCGATGTGGAGCGGCTGCGCCGGTCGCTGGCCGAGCGGCCCTCGGGGCTGCTGCTGGTCGGCCGCCGCCATCTGCGCTCCAACAACAGCTGGATGCACAACGTCCCGGCCCTGATGGGCGGCAGCAACCGCTGCACGCTCCAGGTGCACCCCGAGGACGCCACCCGTCTCGGCCTGGCCGATGGTGGTCTGGCCCGGGTCAAGGGCGAGGGCGGCGAGCTGGAGGTGCCGGTCGAGGTGACGGACGCGGTACGGACCGGAGTGGTGAGCCTGCCGCACGGCTGGGGCCATGCCCGCCCCGGCGTCCGGCTGTCCGTGGCCGGGGCCCGCCCCGGGGTCAATGTCAACCAGCTCTTCGACGGCTCACGGCTGGATCCGCTCTCGGGGACGGCGGTGCTCAATGGCCACCCGGTGCGCGTATCACCCTCGCTACGGCACTGACCTGGGGTTTTGCGCTTATTGCTCACGCGTCAAGACCTTGTTAACGGAAAGTTGCCGCACCTAACGTCGCCTCGACCGCCAAATCTGGGGGAGTTCAAAGGCGAACGTGAGGTAGCCAATATGCTGACCATCCTCGGCTTCGTCATGATCGCGACATTCCTTGTCCTGATCATGATGAAGAAGATGTCCCCGATGGGCGCCCTGGTGCTCATCCCCGCGCTGTTCTGTGTGCTTGTCGGGAAGGGGGCGCACCTCGGCGACTACGTCCTCAAGGGCGTCGGCGATCTGGCACCCACGGCCGCCATGCTGATGTTCGCGATCATCTACTTCGGGGTGATGATCGACGTCGGCCTCTTCGACCCGATCGTCCGGCTCATCCTGCGGTTCTGCAAGGCGGACCCGATGCGGGTGGTGGTCGGCACCGCGATCCTCGCGGCGATCGTCTCGCTCGACGGCGACGGCTCCACCACCTTCATGATCACCGTGTCGGCCATGGTGCCGCTCTACCGGCGGCTGAAGATGAGCCTGGTGGTGATGACCGGCGTCGCGGCCATGGCCAACGGCGTGATGAACACGCTGCCCTGGGGCGGCCCGACCGCCCGCGCCGCCGCCGCGCTCAAGGTCGACGCCAGCGACATCTTCGTGCCGATGATCCCGGCCCTCGCGGTCGGTCTGCTCTTCGTGATCGCCCTCTCCTACGGCCTGGGTCTGCGGGAGCGCAAGCGGCTCGGTGTGCTGACGCTGGACGAGGTCACTGCGGGCGACCCGGAGCAGGTGCTGGTCGGCGCGGGCTCCGGCGGCAAGGGGGCCAACGGCCGTAAGGGCGTCAAGGCCGCGCTGACCGGCGGCGGGGCGGGCTCCGGCACCGACGCGGAGGCCCCGTCCCCGAAGGGCTCCGGCTCCTCGGACTCCTCCTCCCACGAGGGCGGGGACGACGACGAGTTCAAGGGGCTCGACCCCCACCGCGCCACCCTGCGCCCCAAGCTCTACTGGTTCAACGCGGCCCTGACCGTCGCACTGCTCGCCCTGATGGTGACCGAGACCATGCCGATCCCGGTCCTCTTCCTGCTGGCCGCCGCCGTCGCGCTCACCGTCAACTTCCCGAACATGAACGACCAGAAGGCGCGGGTGGCCGCGCACGCCGAGAACGTCGTCAACGTCTCCGGAATGGTCTTCGCCGCGGCCGTCTTCACCGGCGTCCTCACCGGCACCGGCATGGTCGAGCACATGGCCCGCTGGCTTGTCGACGGCGTCCCCGAGGGCATGGGCCCGCACATGGCCATCGTCACCGGTGTGCTGTCCCTCCCGCTCACCTACTTCATGTCCAACGACGGCTTCTACTTCGGCATCGTGCCGATCCTCGCCGAGGCCGGGGCCGCGCACGGGGTCTCCGCGCTGGAGATCGCCCGCGCCTCGCTCGTCGGACAGGCCCTGCACATGTCGAGCCCGCTGGTCCCCGCCGTCTACGTGCTCGTCGGCATGGCGAAGGTCGAATTCGGCGACCACACCCGGTTCACCGTGAAATGGGCGGCGCTCACCTCACTGGTGGTGCTCGCCGCCGGTCTCGCGTTCGGCATCATCTGAGCCGTGAAGATCTCGAAGCCCGGTAGGGGCTGGCTGCTGCGCCTGGTCATCGCCTTCTCGTTCACCCAGGGGGCGGTGAGCATGGCGCGGCCGGCCGTCTCCTACCGGGCGCTCGCGCTCGGTGCCGACGCCCGTGCCATCGGCGTGATCGCCGGTATCTACGCCCTGCTGCCGCTGTTCGCCGCCGTACCCCTCGGGCGGCGCACCGACCACGGGCGGTGCGCCCCGCTGCTGCCCATCGGGGTCGCCCTCATCGCCACCGGCTGTGCGTTCAGCGGCACGGCCGGATCGCTGCCCGCGATGGCCGCGTGGAGCGGGGTGATGGGCCTCGGCCATCTGTCGTTCGTCATCGGCGCCCAGTCCATCGTGGCCCGCCAGAGCGCGCCCGAGGACCAGGACCGCAACTTCGGCCACTTCACCATCGGCGCCTCGCTCGGCCAGCTCATCGGGCCCATCGCGGCCGGTCTTGTGGTCTCCGAACACGACGGGGCGATGGGCCGCACCAGCGCCGCGGCGCTGTTCGTCGCCGCCGCCCTCGCGGCCTTCTCCGTCACCTCGCTGTGGCGCATCGAGCGCCGCCCCGACGGCACGGCGGCCGGGCCCGCCGAGGAGGCCCCGGCCCGCAAGGTCTCCGTACGGTCCATCCTGACCACCCGCGGGGTCGCCTCCGGCATGTTCATCAGCCTCGCCGTGCTCTCCGCCACCGACATCCTCACCGCCTATCTGCCGGTCGTCGGCGAACAGCGCGGTATCTCGCCCGCGGTCGTCGGTGTGCTGCTCAGCCTGCGCGCCGCCGCGACGGTGGCCTGTCGGCTCGCCATGACCCCGATGATCCGGCTGATGGGCCGCACCGCGCTGATGGCGGTCAGCTGTCTGGGCGCCGCGCTGCTGTGCGCGGGCATCGCCCTGCCGGTGCCCGCCTGGGCGCTCGGGGTGCTGCTGGCCGGGCTCGGCTTCTGCCTCGGCGTCGGCCAGCCGCTGTCGATGACGACCGTCGTCCAGGCGGCCCCCGAGGGGGCGCGCAGCACGGCCCTCGCGCTGCGGCTCACCGGCAACCGGCTCGGCCAGGTGGCCGCGCCCGCCTCCGCCGGTCTGCTCGCCGGACTCGCGGGCACCGCCGCCCCCTTCGTCATGCTGGGCGGACTGCTCCTGATATCGGCGGCGATAGCCGTCCGGCCGCTGCGCGGCCGCCCGGCCGCGGATCCCGTCGGGGACCGGCCGGTGCCGGAGAAGCGGCCCGCGGAAGGGCGTACGGAGGAGTCGTCCTCGGCCTCGCGGGGCACGGGACGGCCACCCCGGTGAGGTGACGGTGAGACGGTCTCTCAGGGCCGCTCGCCGTCGACCATGGCCAGCCACGCCCCGGAGGCGTCCCCGAACGGCTCGGCGCGCCCGCCGACCGCGTCCATCAGCCACCTCCCCGCCGCCTCGGCCTCCGCTATGACGTCCGCCGGATAGCCGTACCGCACCTGGTGCTCGGCGAACTCGTCCTCGTCGTCCAGCAGGGTCGAGCCGTCCGTCCGCTTGCGGATCACATCGAGGTCCAGGTCCACCATCGAGACCTCGTGGGAGGAGTGCCACTCGGGAGGCGTGGCGATGTCGCAGTAGATCTCGGTCTCCCGGGGCGGGGCGTTGAACGCCGCGGTCCACCACGCGTCGCGCGGGAGGAGGATCACATGCGCGCAGGCGATCGGCACCATCGGGCCGTACCCCTTGCGCATGACGCCGCCGCCGGGCAGCCCCAGCCAGACGCCGTGGTCGTCCTCGCCCAGCCTGCGCATCCGCAGGTTCCAGTGCAGAGAGCCGTCGTACTTGCGGTAGTTGACGGATACGAGATCTGGCATGAGCCGATCCTATGCGGTGGCCGGAGCGGCGCGCCGCCTACCATCGGTGGAATGGACACCCCCGTATCGCCGTGGAAGGACCGCGCGGGACCGCAGGACAGGCCGGTGCCGGATGCGGGGAGCGAGGACTTCCTCCACCATCGCGAGCTGCTCTTCTCCATCGTCTACAACATGCTCGGCACGGTGGCCGACACCGAGGACGTGGTGCAGGAGACCTGGCTGTCCTGGGCGTCGGTGCGGGACAAGGAGATCGCCAACCCCCGGGCCTATCTGGTGCGGATCGCCGTCAACCACGCGCTCAGCCAGATGCGCCGCGCCCGCCGCAGCCGGGAGAGCTATATCGGCCCCTGGCTGCCCGAGCCCGTGCTGACCGAACCGGACACCCCCGACACCGCGATCCGCACCGAATCGGTGTCCCTGGCGATGCTGGTGGTCCTGGAAACCCTGACCCCCTTGCAGCGGGCGGTGTTCGTGCTGCGCGAGGCGTTCGCCTACGACCACGCGGAGATCGCCGCGATCCTGGGCCGCAGCCCGGCCGCCGTCCGCCAGCTCGCCCACCGCGCCAAGGAGCGCGTCGAGGCCCGCCGACCGCGCTACGACCTCGACCGCTCCACCCAGCGCATCGTCACCGAGCGGTTCCTCGACGCGGCCATCGGCGGTGACCTCGACGCCCTGATGGACGTCCTGGCCCCGGAGGTGGCCATGTGGAGCGACGGCGGGGGCAAGCGCCGCGCGGCGCTCCGGGTGATCGAGGGCCGGGACAAGGTGGCCCGCCTGGTCGCCGCCGTCAGCGCGCGGTTGCCCACCTTCGACGCGCGCCCGGTGCAGATCAACGGGGGCCCGGGGGTGGTCCTGTTCCTCGGCGGGACGCTGTACGCGGCCGCGGTGTTCGACCCCGCGCCGGACGGCGAGCGGGTGCGCGGCATCTACGGCCTGATCAACCCCGACAAGCTCGCGCGACTCGCCGAGTCCGTCCACCCTCCGGCTGCCAGACTGGCCCCATGACAGAGCTGAACGGGGAACCGGCGGGCATCCGCGAGCTGACGGCGCTGGCCATGACCAACTACGGCCACTTCACCACCATGCGGGTGGAGGACGGCCGGGTGCGCGGGCTGTCCCTCCATCTGGACCGGCTGGTACGGGACTGCGGTGTGCTGTTCGGCACCGACCCGGACCGGGACCGGATCCGCGAACTGGCCCGGCGCGCGGTCGCGGACACCACGGGGCCGCTCACGGTCCGGGTGACCGTGTACGACCCCGACCTCGGTCTTGAGCGGCCCGGGGCCGAGGCCGCGCCGCGGATCCTGGTCACCACCCGGCCCGCCGCCGCGCCCTCGCTGCCGCCGCTGAGCGTGCGCACCGCGGCGCACCACCGCGACCTGCCGGAGGTCAAACACGTCGGGCTGTTCGGCCTGTTGCGGCTGCGCCGCCTGGCCCAGCTCGACGGCTACGACGATGTGCTGCTGACGGACGAGCGGGGCGCGGTGTCCGAGGGCGCGACCTGGAACGTGGGGTTCTTCGACGGCGAGCGCGTGCTGTGGCCGGACGCCGGGTGTCTGCCCGGCGTCACGCAAGAGCTCGTTCGCCGCGGCTACGGCGGCCCGCAGCACACCGAGCCGATCGACCGCGAGCGGCTCGGCGAACTGCGCGCGGCGTTCGCCCTCAACGCGGGGGTGGGCGTACGGCCGATCCGGTCGATCGACGGGGTGGAGCTCGACCCGGAGCATCCCGTCCTGGACACCTTGCGCAAGGAGTACGCCGCGACGGAAGCGGAACCGTTGTAGGACGCGGCCCGTAACGCCTGCGGCGCGCCAACCCCCTCCCCGCCCCTCCCCAAAACCGGGCCTCCGCCCCAGCCCCCGTGCGGGGGCTCCGCCCCAGCCCCCGGGCCGGGGCCTCGTACCTTCCCGGGGCATCGATATGCGGCTCCGCCGCGTGGCAGGGGGTCCGGGGGCGGAGCCCCTGGTATCGGGAAGGGGCGGGGAGGGGAACAGCCCGCCGCAGGCCGCCCGCGTGCGGCGGGTCCGCCGCCCGGATGGGTCGGGCGGCGGACCCGTGAGCCGCCGTACGCGGTGGGCCGGCCGGCAGCCGCCGTATGGGGTGGGCCGGTCGGCAGCCGCCGTATGGGGTGGGCCGGTCGGCAGTCGGCGTACGTGGTGGGCCGGTCAGCCGGTGAGGGCCCGGTCGCCGTCGCGTCGGGGCGTCGGCGCCGCGGGCTCCTCGCGGAGGCCGTACCGGCTGTGCAGGCGCCGCAGCGGCGCCGGGGCCCACCAGGTCGCGCGCCCGCCCAACCGCATCGCGGCGGGCAGCACGGCCCCGCGGATGAGCGTCGCGTCCATCAGCACGGCCAGCGGCAGCCCGACCCCGTACGCCTTCACCAGCGAGATGCCGGAGACGGTGAACGCCAGGAAGACCACCGAGATCGCCACCGCCGCCGCCGTCACGATGCGGCCGGTGCGCTCCAGCCCCTGGGCGACGGCGGCCGTCGGCGAGCCGGTCAGCTCGTACTCCTCGCGCATCCGGGACAGCAGGAAGACCTGGTAGTCCATCGCGAGCCCGAAGGCGAGGCCGAAGAGCATCACCGGGATCGTGGCGGCGATGTTGCCGGTCGGGGTGAAGTCGCCGAACAGCCCCGCGAGATGGCCGTCCTGGAAGACCCACACCAGCGCGCCGAAGGTGGCCGTCAGGCTCAGCGCGCTGAGCACCAGCGCGAGGAACGGCAGCATCACGCTTCCGGTCACCAGGAACAGCAGCACCAGCATGGTCAGCAGCACCGTGCCCAGGGCGTACGGAAGCCACTTCTCCAGCGCCGCCGCGGCGTCGTGGTTGGTGGCCGCGGCCCCGCCCACCAGCGCCTCGAACGGCGCCTTCCGCGAGCGGATCTCGCCGACCAGCCGGTCCGCGTCGTCCGCGCTGGCCGTCTCCGGAACCACGGAGAAGTAGACGGCGTCGCCCGAGGCGAAGCGCGCGTAGCGCTGGTCGGGCGGGGCGGCCTGGCGGCCCTCGGCGTAGGCGCCGGTCACGGTGCGCACCGCGGCCACATGCGGCAGCTCCGACAGCCGCTTGGCGTACGCGCCGACAGCCGCCCGATCGGAGCCGCCCTCGGGCGCCACGACCTGGAGCGCGTTCTGCTCACTGCTGTCGAACTCGGCGCGCACGGTGTCGGCCACCTGACGTGCCGACGAGGACGCGGGCATCACCCGCTCGTCCGGCATGCCGAGGTTGATGCCCAGGAACGGCGCGCCGAGCAGCAGCAGGAATCCGGTCACGATGGTCACGATCGGCACCGGGCGCCGCATCACGGTGGTGGCCAGCCGGTGCCAGAAGCCGTTCTCCACGCTCCGGGCTGCCGCTTCCGGGCCGCCGCCCCTACGCCGCCCGCGGAACACCCGGCCCTTCTCGATCCGGTCACCGAGCAGGGCGAGCAGGGCCGGCAGCACGATGAGCGAGGACGCGCCGGACAACAGCGCCGTGAGCGCCCCCGCATAGCCCATGGACCGCACCGCCTGGAGCGGGAACCAGGCCATGGCCAGGGACGATACGGCCACGGTCAGCGCCGAGAAGGTCACGGTGCGCCCGGCGGAGGTCAGCGTCGCCCGGATGGCCTCCGGCGGGGCGAGCCCGGACCGCAGCTCCTCGCGGTAGCGGCTGACCATCAGCAGGCTGTAGTCGATGGCCAGACCCAGACCCAGCAGGGTCACCACGCTCGCCGCGAGCGAGCCGACCGTCGTGACGCTCGCCAGGATCCACGTCAGCCCCATCGTCAGCATCATCGCCACCAGGGCGACGGCCAGCGGCAGCGCCGCGGCCACCGCGCTGCCGAAGATGAACACCAGCGCGACCAGAGTGATCGGGATGGCGACCGTCTCACCGGTGGTGGCGTCCTTCTGGCCCTGCTCCAGCAGCTCCCGCTGGAACTTCGTATAGCCGCCGAACCTCACCTCAAGACCGCCCCGCGAGCCCTCATAGCGGTCCGCCAGCTCGGCGACGCGCTTCTGCGACGTGGTGTCGTCCCCGGTGACCGTGCCCATGATCAGGGCCTTGTGACCGCTCTTGCCGCGCAGCTGCGGGGCCTTGCCGGTGGTCCAGTAGGAGCTGACGTGTCCCACTCCGGGTTCCTTGCCCAGTTTCCGGGTGAGCTCGGTGCCCGCCGCCGTCACGGACGGGTCGTCCACCCGCCCCTTCGACGTCACCAGCAAGGTGAGATTGGGCAGCCCCTGCCCGAACTTCTTGTCCAGCGCGGTGATCGCCCGCGATGACTCCGACTTCGGATCGTCGAAACCGCCCGCCGTCAGCTTGTCGAACAACGTCGTACTCGCCACCCCGCCGACCACGGCGAGCAGCAGGCCGACGACCAACACGGCCAGGCGCTTCCGTACGACGAAACCGGCCAGTCTGTCCAGCATTCCCTCTTCCTTCCCCGAGCCCACGGCGTCTGGATTCCGTCTCGGCATCCCAGACGCCGAGCCCCACCCGGATGTGACATCCCGGGCCGCGCCGCTCACCGAACGGCCGTCAGAACGCCGGGGTCGTCGGGGACCTCGGCCGGGCCCCGGTTCCAGGCCCACGGCGAGCGGCCCTCCTCGCGCACCTTGCGGTACAGCAGCACGCAGTAGGTCGCGTCGATGGTCCAGACGGACAGGAAGAGGAAGATGAACAGGTGGTGGCCCGGGTACATGACCAGCACCGTCCAGCCCGCGAAGAACGATCCGATGCCCTTGGCGAGCGCCACGTACATCGACTGCCCGAGCGAGGAGCCACGGCGGTTGAGCATGAAGATGAAGGACAGGCTCAGGAACACGTTCAGCCCGGTGCCGGTGTAGATGCCGGTGGCGTCCTTGAGCTCATAGGTGGTCATGATGTGGAAGACCGCGGACCAGGCGATGACGCCGAAGACCATCCACCGGAAGACCCGCCGGCTCATACCGGGGTAGTCCTTCCAGCCGTAGGCCAGCGTCTGCCGGAGGATGAAGCAGTCGACCAGGAACCAGCTGAGGTTGATCGGGCGTTGCACATCGGCCTGGTCCAGGATCAGGGAGAGGGTGAACTCCCAGGCGAGGTTGACCTCGACCACGAAGACGGGAATCCCCACCCGCTTGTCCAGTTTGGCGCGGTAGATGGCGAGTCCGTACGCCACCAGCCAGCCCGATGCGCACGGGCCCATCAGGATCCAGAACAGCCAACTCGGCCGGTCCGCCTCCGGCAGCGTCACCGGGGCGACGTTCGGGAGGTCGATGAGAGCGGGCGGGAACCACACGGCTAATTACCCCTCGTTCATGGTGGATGCGGTCGTCTCGACGCGGTGCGTCGTGGTGCGATGCGCGGCGCGGGTCAGGTCCACTGGCCGGTGCCGTAGGTGTCGCTGGAGCCCAGCAGTTGTTCGCGCAGCTCCCCCCGGCGCACCTTCCAGGTGGCGGTGCGCGGCATCTCGTCCCAGGGGACGAGCCGGGGCTTGTCCATCTCGGGCAGGCCACGGCAGGCGCGGTCCCACTCCTGGGGGTCCAGGGCGTCGTCGCGCATGCACAGCACCGGGATCGGCGGCTGCCCGGGGACCCCGAGCACGATCACCTCGGAGGCCCGGTTCAGCCGGTCGAGCAGGGTGGACTCCAGCTCGATGCTGCTCATCCCGGGGATCATGTCGACCTCGCGGTCGATCAGCCGGATGCGGCCGTAGCCCGCGTACTCGCCCAGGTCGCCGGTGTTCCACCAGCGGCCCCGGTCCTTGGCGCGGTGCCGGTCGTCCTCGCCCAGATAGGTCAGACAGCGCGACTTGGTCCTGACCATCAGCAGCCCCGGCTTGCCCCGGGGCCGTTTGCGGCCGGTCTCCGGGTCCACCACCTTGACCCGGACCAGGGGCGGGAACCCGACGTTGGTGGCGTCGTGCGCCCGGGGCTTGCCCGGGCGGACCATGGAGCGGGTGGCCACCCCGGCGGCGATGCCCGCGATCTCCGACTGCCCCACGCCCCAGGCCCACAGCGGCAGCCGCACCCGGGAGGCGCCGAGGAACTTGCGGACCGTCCTGGGGTGCACGGCGTCGAAGGTGCTGATGAACCGCCGTACGTTCGCGAAGAGTTCGGGCCGGGTGTCGGCCAGCTCCTCCCAGTACTGGAAGACGTTCGGACAGGCCTCCAGCGAGGTGGGCGGGTGCGCGGCCAGCGTGCGCGCCACGTTCCCCAGACCCGGCTCTGAGAGGATCACCATCTTCCGCGGCCCGCGGAACAGCGTCCCGCCTGTCCAGGACAGATTGCGGTTGTGGGCGAAGGAGATCCCGCTAGCCACCACGTCCTGTGGCCGGGAGGTCATCAGCGGCAGCCGGTAGGACTCGATGCGGAACGGCACCGCCGCGAGCGTGGTGGCGGACGAGTGCACCACCAGCTTCGGCACGCCCGTGGTGCCCGAGGTGTGGGTGACCAGCATGGGCTCATGGCGGCCGCGGAACCGCACCGGCGGCCGGGCGCCGCCGCGCACATCGTCGATGCGCAGCGTATTCCCGGGCAGCTCCGGGCGGTCCTCGCCGACGGCCACCAGGGTCATCCCCGGGTCGTCGAGCGCGATCCCGGCGGCGGTCATCCGCGCCAGCACCGTGGTGCCCATCACCAGCACCTTCGGGGAGATCCTGGTGAGCAGGGTGCGGATATGCGCCTCCGACCGGATGGGCGCGACCATCACCGGCAGCGCCCCGAGCCGGGCGGCGGCCGCGGCGAGCAGGATGAAGTCGTAGTGGTTCTCCTTGACGATGGCCAGCCGGTCGCCGTGGCGCAGCCCGGCCCCGTGCAGCCAGCCCGCGGCGTCCTCCACGGTCGCCGCCAGGGCGGGCACGTCGAAGCGGGTGCCGGAGTCCGGGGCGATGTCGAAGGGCCGGTCCAGATGCATGACCGTCGGCCTGCCCTGTTCGGCGGCCCAGTGGAACAACCGGCCTACGTTGACTGGCCGTTGGGAACGCGCCGCCATGGTTCATCTCCTCGTATCGGGGTGCGGCTAGGACAGGACATACAGCGCGGGTGCCAGCAGGCCCAGGAAGCCCAGGTCGTAGGCGTAGAGCCCGAGCTTGCGGGCGCTCAGCCAGCGCCCACGCAGCGGGCCCTCGCGCAGCTGGGCCGCGTGGAGGGCGGTGGCGGGCAGCAGGGTCAGCAGGGTCCACCACGGCCACCGGGTGGTCAGGCCCAGGACGCAGATCAGCGTGGCCGAGGCCAGGAAGAAGACGGCCATGGCGGTCTTGTAGACCCGCGGCCCGGTCGACGCGGCCAGCGTGCGGCGGCCCACCGAGCGGTCCCCGTCGGCGTCGTTGACGTTGGAGTAGCTGCTCACCATCACCAGCCAGAGCCCCAGCAACAGGCCCACCAGCACCGCGGGGGAGGACCAGTGCCGCTCCACCGCCAGATACGGGGCCAGCAGCCCGGCCGTGGTGGCCATGCACAGCAGCGTCTCCGCACCGCCCCGGTGGTAGCTGAGCCGCAGCCCGGCCGAGTACTGCACGCTGAAGAAGAACCCGACCCCGTAGAGCAGGTACGCCACGGCCGGGGCCCGCCAGTCCAGCGCCCAGAACGCGCCGATCCCCGCGAGCACCGCGACCGAGGCCGCGCAGACGATGAACCGCACCGCCTCGCGCTCGGTGACCGCCCCGCTGAGCAGCGGTTTGCCGCGGATGTCGCGCTTGGTGTCGCCCGCCTTGTAGTTGCGGGCGTCGCTGCCGTTGCGGAAGCCCACCAGGTCGTCGGTGGCGCAGGTGCAGGTGACGATGCCCATGGAACCGAGCAGGAACAGCAGCATCGCGGCGGTGGTCCCCGGGCGGTCGCGCGCCTGCGGGCTCAGGGTGAGCCACGCCATGCCCCAGCCGAAGTAGTTCTGGTACACGAAGATCTTCGACAGCCGGAACAGACCGCGCGCCACGTCCCCGCCGCGGGTGCGCGCCGTCGTCCGGCTCTCGCTCGTCAGCGACGTCACGGCCGACCTCCCCGGGCCGGGGTCCGCTCCCGCGCCAGGCCCACATAGTTCTCGGCGAAGTTCCGCGCGGCGGCGGGGGAGTGCACCACGGCCTCGAGCCGGGCGTGCTGGAGGCGTTCGTCGAACACCCGGCCCTCCGCCGGGCGGTGCAGCAGCCGCGACATCCAGTCGGAGAACTCCTGCGCCTGCCAGACCCCGGGCAGACAGGCGGCCGAATAGCCGTCCAGCGGGCCGCGGTCGCCGGTTTCGTAGAACTCCCGGAAGGCCGCGGCGAGCACCTTGATGTCCGCCACGGCGAGGTTGAGCCCCTTGGCCGCGGTCGGCGGCACGATATGCGCGGCGTCTCCGGCCAGGAACAGCCGTCCGTGGCTCATCGGCTCGGTGACGAAGCCACGCAGCGCCACACAGCTCTTCTCCAGGACCGGCCCCTCGGCCAGCTCCGGGGCGCCGTCGATGTCCAGCCGGGTGTGCAGCTCCTTCCAGATCCGCTCATCGGGCCAGTTCTCCACCGACTCACCGGCCGCCACCTGGAGATAGAGCCGGCTCACCGCGGGCGAGCGCATGCTGTGCAGCGCGAAGCCGCGGCCGTGCACCGCGTAGATCAGCTCCTCGGCGGCGGGCGGGGCCTGGGCCAGCACCCCGAGCCAGGCGTACGGATAGGCGCGCTCGTAGGTGGTCAGCGCGCCGGGCGGCACGGACCGGCGGGAGACCCCGTGGAATCCGTCGCAGCCCGCGACGAAGTCACAGGAGATCTCCACCGGTTCGCCCGCCACCGTGCAGCGCACGGCCGGTGTGTCCGTCTCCAGGCCGCGCAGCTCGACGTCGGGGACGTCGAACCACAGCCGTGCCCCGGCCTCGGTCCGGGTCCGGATCAGGTCCTTCACCAGCTCCTGCTGGCCGTACATATGGACGGTCCGGCCGGTCAGCTCGGTGAAGGGCATCCGGTGGGCGCGCGAGCCGAACCGGAAGACGAAGCCCTCGTGGACCAGCCCCTCACGGTCCAGCCGGTCCGCCAGACCGGCCTCGCGCAGGAAGTCCACGGTGCCGCTCTCCAGCAGCCCGGCCCGCACCCGCTTCTCCACATGGGCGCGGCTCCGCCGCTCCAGCACGATCGAGTCCACCCCGCAGAGCTGGAGCAGATGGGAGAGCAGCAGACCGCCGGGGCCCGCCCCGACGATCGCGACCCGCGTTGTCAGGCGCTTCACGGATGCCCCCTCATCCCACGCTGACGGTGGGGGACTCGGGGGCGTCCTGCGGACCGGCCTCCTCGGCCAGGCGCATGGCCTCCTCGATCAGGGTCTCCACGATCTTGCTCTCGGGGACGGTCTTGATGACCTTCCCCTTGACGAAGATCTGGCCCTTGCCATTGCCGGACGCGACACCGAGATCGGCCTCCCGCGCCTCACCCGGGCCGTTGACCACACATCCCATCACCGCGACCCGCAGCGGCACTTCCATGCCCTCGAGACCGGCGGTGACCTGGTCGGCCAGCTTGTACACATCCACCTGGGCCCGGCCGCAGGAGGGGCAGGAGACGATCTCCAGCTTGCGCGGGCGCAGATTGAGCGACTGGAGGATCTGGGTGCCGACCTTCACCTCCTCCGTCGGAGGCGCCGACAGCGACACCCGGATGGTGTCGCCGATGCCCTGCCGCAGCAGCGCGCCGAAGGCCACCGAGGACTTGACGGTGCCCTGGAAGGCGGGCCCCGCCTCGGTCACCCCCAGGTGCAGCGGATAGTCGCAGGACTCGGCGAGCAGCTCATAGGCGCGCACCATGACCACCGGGTCGTTGTGCTTCACCGAGATCTTCAGATCGTGGAAGTCGTGCTCGGCGAAGAGCTCCGCCTCCCACAGCGCCGACTCCACCAGCGCCTCGGGGGTGGCCTTGCCGTGCTTGGCCATCAGCCGCGCGTCCAGCGAGCCGGCGTTCACCCCGATGCGGATCGGGGTGCCGTGGTCCTTCGCGGCCCGGGCGATCTCCTTGACCTTGTCGTCGAACTTCTTGATGTTCCCCGGGTTCACCCGCACCGCCGCGCACCCCGCCTCGATGGCGGCGAACACGTACTTGGGCTGGAAGTGGATGTCGGCGATCACCGGGATCTTGGACTTGCGGGCGATCTGCGGCAGCGCGTCGGCGTCGTCCTGGCTGGGGCAGGCCACCCGGACGATGTCACAGCCGGTCGCGGTCAGCTCGGCGATCTGCTGGAGGGTGGCGTTGACATCGGCGGTGACGGTGGTCGTCATGGACTGCACCGAGACGGGGAAGTCGCTGCCGACCCCCACCGCGCCGACACGGAGCTGACGGGTGACACGGCGCTTGCCGAGCACCGGTGGCGGCGCGGCGGGCAGGCCGAGATCGACGGTCATCGGGAATCCTCCTCAAGGCGCCGGACGCCCGGCGCACGGTCGGCCGCGATCCGCATCCGGATCGAGCGGGCCAGGTCTTCGGGGCTCAGGCCGCATTCGGCGAGGATGTCGGCGCGTTTGCCGTGGTCCAGGAAGCGCTGTGGAATCCCGAAACCGGACACCGGGGCCAGGACACCGGCGTCGCGCAACTCCTGGGCGAGCAGCGAGCCGTAGCCGCCCACGCGCAGGTTGTCCTCGACGGTCACCACGAGCCGGTACTGCTCCGCCAGCTTGATCAGGGACGGGTCGACCGGTTTGAGCCAGGCCGGGTCCACCACGGTGACGCCCAGGCCGTCCTCGGTGAGCCGGCGCGCCGCCTCGCACGCCGTGGCGGCCATGGCGCCCACGGACACCAGCAGGACGTCGTCGCCGGGGGAGCGGTGCAGCACATCGATGCCGTCGTGCTGGTCGACGGCGGGGATGTCCGGCCCCACCGGGCCCTTGGGGAACCGGATGGCGCTGGGTCCTCCGGTGATCGCCACCGCCTCGCGCAGCGCGGCGCGCAGACCGGCCCCGTCGCGGGGCGCCGCGATCCGCAGACCCGGCACGATCCCGAGCACCGACAGATCCCACATGCCGTTGTGCGAGGCCCCGTCGTCACCGGTGACCCCGGCCCGATCCAGGACGAACACCACCGGGCAGGAGTGCATCGCCACATCCATCAGCAGCTGGTCGAAGCCGCGGCCCAGGAAGGTGGAGTACACGGCCACCACCGGGACCATCCCCGCCATGGCGAGCCCCGCGGCCGAGGTGATCGCGTGCTGCTCGGCGATGCCGACGTCGAAGACCCGGTCCGGGAACTCCTCCGCGTACGCCGCGAGCCCGGTGGGCCGGAGCATCGCCGCCGTCACCGCCACCACCTCGGGGCGCTCACGGCCGATCTCGACCAGCTCCGCGCCGAAGACCGAGGTCCAGGACGGGCCCGGGGAGCCCAGCGGTTCGCCGGTGGCCGGATCGCTGACGCCCACCGCGTGGTGGTGGTCGCGCTCGTCGGCCTCCGCGCGCCGGTAGCCGTGGCCCTTACGGGTCAGGCAGTGCACCACGACCGGCCCGCCGAATCCGGCGGCCTGCCGCAGGGCGGCCTCCACCGCCGCGATGTCATGTCCGTCGACCGGCCCGAGGTACTTCAGGCCCAGGTCGGCGAAGAGCCCCTGCGGGGCCAGCATGTCCTTCAGCCCCGTCTTGACCGCGTGCAGCGCCTCGTAGAGCTTCGGGGTCTGCCGCAGCCGCTGCTTGGACCACTCCAGGAACCGCTCGTAGTCGGGGGAGGTGCGCAGGCCCGCCAGATGGGTGGCGAGGCCGCCCGTGGTCGGCGCGTAGGAACGGCCGTTGTCGTTCACCACGATGACGACGGGACGGTCCGGGGCGCCCGAGATGTTGTTCAGCGCCTCCCAGGCCATGCCGCCGGTCAGCGCCCCGTCCCCGATGACGGCCACCACCGCGCGGTCGGTCTCGCCCCGCAGCCGGAACCCCTTGGCGAGGCCGTCGGCGTAGGACAGCACGGTGGAGGCGTGGCTGTTCTCGATGGTGTCGTGCTCGGACTCGGCCCGGCTGGGGTAGCCGGACAGGCCGCCCTTCTGCCGTAGCCGGTCGAAGCCCTCCCGGCGGCCGGTCAGGATCTTGTGCACATACGCCTGGTGTCCGGTGTCCCACAGGATGCGGTCCCGGGGGGAGTCGAAGACGCGGTGCAGGGCGATGGTGAGTTCGACGGTGCCCAGGTTGGGCCCCAGGTGCCCGCCGGTCCGCAGCACCTTGTCGATGAGGAAGTGCCTGATCTCAGCCGCGAGAGCGGTGAGCCGGCCGGCGTCCAGGTGCTTGATGTCGGCGGGACCGTGGATGGTCTCCAGCAGTGTCATCCGGGTTCGCTCCCTCCGGGTCGGTGGAGCCGGGTGCGGTCGCTGTCGGTGCCCATCGGTGGCCTCAGGCGCTCCGGTAGGCGACCTCGTGGGCCATGGCGGCCAGTTCCTCCCGCCACTCCGGCTCCAGCGGGGCCTCGGCGATGGCGCGGCAGGCCCGCTCGACGAGTCCGTCGATGTGCTTCTCGACGTCGTCGCGCACACCCGTCTCGATCAGCAGCCGCCGCAGGTGGTCGGCGCCCCGCAGCTGAGCGGGCACCAGCTCCCGGATGTGCGCGTCGCGCTGGATGGCCAGGGCCATCAGCAGCGTCATCTTGTGCTGCTCGAAGTCCAGACCGCTCGGCTTGCCGGTCACCTCGGAGTCCCCGAAGGCGTCCAGCAGGTCGTCCCGCAGCTGGAACGCCTCGCCGAGCGCGGCCCCGTACTCCTCGAAGGCCGGCGCCGCGTCGGCGCGGCCGGCCACGGCGGCGCCCAGGACCAGCGGGCGGTGGATGGTGTAGCGGCCGGACTTGGCGATGGCGATCCACCGCGAGGTCTCCGGGTCCGGCTCGAACTCCACGGACGCCGCGACGTCCATGTACTGGCCGATGATCAGCTCCGAGCGCAGCAGATGCCACTCGGCGGCCACCGCGGGCTCCACCTCGGCCATGATCTCGTCGGAGTAGACCAGGGCCAGATCGCCCGCGAGGATCGCCACGTTCTCCCCGAAGCGCTCCGCCGTGCCCTGCCACGCGCGCTCGCGGTGCAGCGCGGCCTGGCTGGTGTGCACGGTCGGCAGGCCGCGGCGCACCGCGGACTCGTCCATCACATCGTCGTGGATCAGCGCACAGGCGTGGAGCAGCTCCAGCGCGGCGGCGACGGGTATCACCCGGCCGTCCTCGGGGTCGCCGCCCGCGGCCAGATAGCCGCTCAGGCAGAACGCCGGGCGCATCCGCTTGCCGCCCGCGCCGACCAGGTCGGCGATCGCGTCGATGGGGACGCTGGAGCGGGGGTCGAGACCGTGCCAGCGGTCGTACTCCGCGGACAGGAAGGTGTGCAGCCGCTCCTCGACCCGGGGCAGCAGGCTCATCAGCGTCCGGCGGGCGGTGGTCGCCGGGGCCGGGGCGGGGCGGGGGGTCGCCATCGTGTGGACCGTCACGTCGTCCTCCTGGAGGTTCCGGCCGGTGCGTCCGATGGGACCTTCGACCAGGCGTCGTCGAGCCGTTCCCGGTCGTCGGACCGGATGCCGTCGGTGAGTTGCAGGGGCATGGAGAAGACCACGTCCTCGACGGCCGTGGATTCGATGTCGACCTGGTCATGGCCGAACTCGGCCAGCAGGTCGAGGAGCTGGTGGACGAGGGCGTCCGGGACGCTGGCGCCGGAGCTGACGCCGACGGTGGTCACACCGTCCAGCCAGCGGCTGTCCAGCCGGGAGACGTCCGGGACCAGCTGGGCCGGGGTTCCGGCGTCGCGGGCGACATCGACCATCCGCTGGGAGTTGCTGGAGTTCTCCGAGCCGACCACCAGCACCAGATCGGCCTGCCGGGCGAGGGACTTGACGCCGTTCTGCCGGTTCTGGCTGGCGTAGCAGATGGTGTCGGTCCCGGGGCCGGCGATGTCGTCGAACCGCTCGGTGAGGGCGCGGACGATGTCGGCGGTCTCGTCCACCGACAGGGTGGTCTGGGTCAGATAGGCCACCGGGGTGTCCCGGGGCAGGTCCAGCCGTTCGACGTCCTCGACGGTTTCCACGACCAGGGTTTCCCGCGGGGCCTCCCCGCGAGTCCCTTCCGTTTCCTCGTGTTCCGCATGTCCCACGAGCAGCAGTACCCGGCCGTCCCTGACCACCCGGCGCGCCTGCTGGTGCACCTTGGCCACCAGAGGGCAGGTGGCGTCGATGACCTGCACATCTCTTCTGGACGCCGCGGTGCGGACGGCGGGCGACACACCGTGTGCGGAAAAGAGGCACACGGCCCCTTCGGGAACGTCGTATTCCGATTCCACAAAGCGTGCGCCCTTGCGCTCCAGGAGGCCGACGACGTAGTGGTTGTGGACGATCTGTTTTCGAACATAAATAGGCGGGCCGTATACCTCCAGCGCCCGCTCGACCATCGCGATGGCGCGGCGGACGCCCGCGCAGAAACCGCGGGGTTCGGCGAGGATGACGCGTTTGCGGGGCGCTCTCGTATCGGGCTGGGAGGTCTTTGTGCTTAAGCGCATGACGTATTGCTCCAACGCCGTCTAGCGGCTCGGATGAGAATGGGCGCGTCGCTGTGCGGCCATGGCGCCGGAAGGCGGGCATGGCTTTGTCCTGGCGTTTGCGGATGGCTGTCGAAGGTTTGGCGGCCCAGCGGTCAGCAATTGCTCACATAACCATGAAAGCGTGCCTGACCTGGGAAAATGCCAAGAGAGCCATTGCCGGGAGGCAGGGCGTTAAGGGCGGTCTCCGAAAGCCGGCGCTCGGAGACGATGCGATGGAAGAGACATTCACTTACCCCCGTAAGTCTCATGTGAGTTCTACGCCATCCGTTGCTGTGCCCCCATCGGATAAGCGCAGGTCGAAAACACTATAGAAGGCGGGTCTGAGTGCAAGCCTTACGCATGTGACCTTCGTCACGTTCCGAAATATCGGCGGAACTGTCGCTTACGGTTACACCCTATTGCTAAGCTCCCTGCCGCGTTGAATCGACCGTGTCGTCGGCTGCGCAACGGGGGCGCTGAGCCGGAAATTCCGGTAGTAACCGCTGGTAATCCCTTCCGAGTGATGGAGAAATTCACTCGAAGGAGTGACGGACGTATATCCATCATTTCTATATCCGCTGGTCGCGGTTTTGCGATCGGGAGCGGATGCGTCCGTCTCCTCGGTTCCGTCGAACCGTCCGGCCCGCCGGTTCGGGGGTCCTCAACGGGTGTCCCGCGCCGCCTCGGCACCTCAGCAGGATGTGTCCGGCCCGACCAGTGGAGGCTTCCCCCATGACCGCTCCCGGCCCGACCGCGGACAAGGTGACCGCTCAGCAGCCGCCGTGGCCCGACCCGGACCGGCTCGAGGCGATCCGGCGCGCCCTGAGTCGCCGCCCCGCGCTGATCCCCCCGGAGGAGACCGAGCGGCTCACCCGGCGGATGGCCGCGGTGCAGCGCGGCGAGGCCGCCGTCCTCCAGGGCGGTGACTGCGCCGAGCTGTTCGCCGACGCCGCGCCGCGGGCGGTGCGGCGCAAACTGGCGCAGCTGCGCGAGCTGTCCACCGCGATCCGCACCGGTCTCGGCCTTCCGGTGGTGACGATGGGCCGGATCGCGGGCCAGTACGCCAAGCCCAGATCGGCGCCGTACGACACGCTCCCCGACGGGAGCCGGTTACCCGTCTACCGGGGGGACGCGGTCAACGGCGCCGCCGCCGATCCGCGCGCCCGGATCCCCGACCCGGACCGGCTGCTCACCGCCTACGACCGCGCGGCCGCCGTGCTGTCCACGATGCGGAACGAACAGACGGCGCACGACGACGCCGAGCGGATCCACGCCTCCCATGAACTGCTGCTGCTCCCCTATGAGTTGCCCCTGATCCGGGCGGCCGCCGCCGACGGCGGCGGCTTCGCCTCATCCGCCCACTTCGGCTGGATCGGCGAGCGGACCAGGGACCCCGAGGGACCGCATATCCGGCTGGCCGCCTCCATCCGCAACCCGGTCGGGGTCAAGGTCGGCCCGTCCACGACCCCCGGGAGCCTGGTGGAGCTGGCCCGGCTGCTCAACCCCGAGCGCCGGCCCGGCCGGCTGACGTTCATCGTGCGCATGGGCGCGGACCGGATCGGCTGGCTGCTGCCGCCGCTGGTCGAGGCGGTCGCGGGGACCGGGATCCCGGTGGTCTGGCTGAGCGACCCCATGCACGGCAACACCATCCGCTCCGTAAGCGGTCACAAGACCAGAACCCTGTGGGCGATCCGCGACGAGCTCTCGGCGTTCCACCGGATCCTGCGGGACCGCCGCCAGTGGCCCGGCGGGCTGCATCTGGAGGTGACGCCGGAACCGGTCACCGAGTGCGTCGCGGAGGCCGCGGACGCCGGGGCCGCCGCGTTCCCCCGGTTCCGGTCCCCCTGCGACCCCCGGCTGAACCCCGAGCAGGCCGCCGAAACGGTCCACGCGTTCATCTCGCTGCTCCGCGCGGGGTGAACCGTGCCGGTCATCCGTAAGCTCCGATAGGTTCGAGGTTTCGATGCGCACGCTGCTGGTAGACAACTACGACTCCTTCACCTACAACCTGTTCCACTACCTGGCCGAGGTGGGCGGCCGGGAGCCCGAGGTGATCCGGCACGACGACCCCGGCTGGAAGCCCGAGATGCTGCGGGACTTCGACAACGTCGTCATCTCCCCCGGACCCGGCAGCCCGGAGCGCGCGGCCGACTTCGGCGTCTGCCGCGACATCGTGCTCGAAGGCGCCCTGCCGCTGCTCGGCGTCTGCCTGGGCCACCAGGGGGTGGGCCTGCTGAGCGGGGCCCGGGTGGTCCGGGCCGCCGAGCCCCGGCACGGCCGGCTGTCCCGGGTGACCCACGACGGAACCGGCCTCTTCACCGGCCTGCCCAGCCCCTTCGAGGTCGTCCGCTACCACTCGCTCACCGTCACCGACCTGCCCGGGGAGCTGCGGGCCACCGCCTGGACCGAGGACGGTGTGCTGATGGGGATCGCCCACCGCGAACGGCCCCTGTGGGGCGTGCAGTTCCACCCCGAGTCCATCTGCACCGAGCACGGCCGGCGGCTGCTGACCAACTTCGCCGACCTCACCCGCTCCTGGCAGACTCGCCGGGGAGTGGAACCGGCGGCGCGGCGGCGCGGCACCCGCTCCTCCCTCCGCGGCGGCGCGGAACCCACCGCCGCGGAGCGGGCCACCCCGCGGTCGCTGCGGGTGCTGGTGGAGACCCTGCCCACCCGCTGGTCCGACGAGGTGGTCTTCGACCGGCTCTTCCGCGCCGACGGACACGCCTTCTGGCTGGACAGCAGCGCCACCGGGGGCGAGCGCGGACGGTTCTCGATGATGGGGGACGCCTCCGGGCCGCTGGCCCGGGTGGCCACCGCCGACACCTGGGCGGGCACCGTCACGGTCGCCGCGGGCGGCTCCCGCGAGGTGCTGCACGAGGAGTTCCTGCCCTGGATCGAGCGCGACCTGCGCGCCGCCCGGGTCCACCTTCCCGCGCTGCCCTTCGACTTCGCCCTCGGCTGGACCGGATACCTCGGCTACGAGCTCAAGGCCGAGTGCGGCGGTGAGCGCACCCACCGCTCCTCGGAGCCCGACGCCGCGATGGTCTTCGCGGACCGCGCCGTGGTGTTCGACCACGAGACCTCGACCACCTATCTCCTCGCCCTGGCGGAGGAGGGCGAGGGGTGGGGCGGCGAGGCGCGGGGCGGCGAGGAGCAGGCCCGGGCCTGGCTGCGCGGAACCGCCGACCGGCTGGCGGAGCTGGCCGGGCGGGAGCCCCGCCCCACCCCGCTCACCACCGGCCCGGACGGGATACGGCTGCGCCATGACCGCGAGCGCTACCTGGAGATGATCGGCACCTGTCAGGAGCTGATCGCCGCGGGGGAGACCTATGAGGTGTGCCTGACCAACATGGCCGAGGCCGAAGGACCGGTGGACCCGTGGGCCGCGTACCAGTATCTGCGCCGGGCCAGCCCCGCCCCGTTCGCCGCGCTGCTCCGCTTCGGTCCGCTGTCCGTGCTGAGCACCTCGCCCGAGCGCTTTCTGCGGGTCTTCCGGGACGGCACCGTGGAGTCCCAGCCGATCAAGGGCACCCGGCCGCGCGGCGGCTCCCCGGCCGAGGACGAACTGCTCCGGGTCGACCTCGCCACCAGCGAGAAGGACCGCTCCGAGAACCTGATGATCGTCGATCTGGTGCGCAACGACCTCGGCCGCACGGCGGAGATCGGCTCGGTGCGGGTGCCCAAGATCTTCGACGTCGAGACCTATGCGACGGTCCATCAGCTGGTCAGCACCGTACGCGCCACCCTGCGGCCGTCGAGCTCCGCGGTCGAGAGCGTGCGTGCCGCGTTCCCCGGCGGGTCGATGACCGGTGCGCCCAAGATCCGCACCATGCAGATCATCGACGATCTGGAGGCGGGGCCGCGCGGGGTCTACTCGGGCGCCATCGGCTACTTCTCGCTGTCCGGGGCGTGCGATCTGAGCATTGTGATCCGCACCCTGGTGGTGACCCCGGACCGGGTCCGGTACGGGGTGGGCGGGGCGATCGTGGCGCTGTCCGACCCGGACGAGGAGTTCGAGGAGACGGCCGTGAAGGCGACCCCGCTGCTGCGGCTGCTGGGCGCGGAGTTCCCCGGCCGGGTGGGCACCGAGACGGCGGCGGCCCGCTGAGCGTCCCCGCGGCCCGGACACCGGGCCCGGACACCCCTAAGCGCTTGCTCACTCTCCGTGTAGGGTGTGCGCCATGGACGCGGAGCCGAAGAACACCGGAGGCAAGGTCGAGCCCTGGGGCGACATCACCCCCGACGCCGCCCGGCGGCTGGTGAGCGCCGCCGTGCACGCCTTCGCGGAGCGTGGCTACCACGCCACCACCACCCGGGACATCGCCAGCCGGGCCGGCATGAGCCCGGCCGCGCTCTACATCCACTACAAGACCAAGGAAGAGCTGCTCTACCAGATCAGCAAGGTCGGCCATGAGCGGGCCCTGACGATCCTGGAGCGGGCGCGGGACAGCGAAGGCACCCCCGCCGAGCGGCTGGCCGACGCCGTACGCTCCTTCGTCCGCTGGCACGCCGAGCACCACACGACCGCGCGCGTGGTGCAGTACGAGCTCGGCGCCCTGGCGGAGGAGCACCACGCCGAGGTCATCGCGGTCCGCAAGGCCACCGACGGGGCGGTGCGCTCGATCATCGAGGACGGGGTGAAGGCGGGCGTCTTCGACGTGCCGGACGTCCGCGGCACCTCGGTCGCGGTGCTGTCCCTGTGCATCGACGTCGCCCGCTGGTTCAACGCCGGCGGGCGCAGCACCCCCGACGAGGTCGGCGACCTCTACGCGGGTCTGGTGCTGCGCATGGTGGGCGCCGGCGGTCAGCGGTAGAAGCGGACCACGGACTCCGCCACGCACACCGGCTTGTCGCCGCCCTCCCGCTCCAGGGTCACCGTCAGCGTCATCTGGAGACCGTCCTTGACCTCGGCCACCTCCACGACGCGGCCGGTGGCGCGCAGCCGGGAGCCGACCGGGACGGGGGAGGGGAAGCGGACCTTGTTGACCCCGTAGTTGATGCCCATGCGCACGCCCTCGACCCGCAGCAGCTGCGGGGTGAACGACGGCAGCAGGGACAGCGTCAGATAGCCGTGCGCGATCGTGGTGCCGAACGGACCGGCGGCCGCCTTCTCCGGGTCCACATGGATCCACTGGTGGTCGCCGGTCGCCTCGGCGAACAGGTCGATGCGCTTCTGGTCGACCTCCAGCCAGTCGCTGGGGCCGAGTTCCTCGCCGACCGCGGACCGCAGTTCATCGGGCGAGGTGAAGATCCTGGGCTCTGCCATGCGTGCCTCCCGGGCAACCACTTACTAAGCGACTGCTCAGCATGGTGGGCTGACCAGGGCCCTGTCAACGCGGACCGCGACGGCGCGGCCATCGGTGTGCGTCAGCGGCCGACGGCGAGCGTCAGTGGCCATCGGTGATCGACGGCGGTCTCAGGGATTCCGGCGCGCTCGCCGGTCGTCCGGTGGGTCAAAGGTTCCGACGAGCGCGCTCCCGGCCGGGGCGGCCGGGTGTCATACGGCGGCGTACCGGCTCATCCGGACCACCCGCCGGGCCTCCGTCAGGGCCTCGGTGGTCAGCAGCGGCAGCGGCACCACGATGCCGCAGTCCGCGCAGACCGGCCCGGCCGAGGGATAGCGGTCCAGGTCCTCGCGCCAGACCAGGCCCGGTCGGGTGCAGACCGGGCAGGCCGCCCCCGGTCCCGATTCCATCGCCGCGATCAGCCGTCGCAGCACATCCGCGAGGCGGTCGCCGGGATGGGTCGAGGGGCTCTCGCAGGGAATGATGTCGCATCCGCCCCAGGTGCGCAGATGCCAGTCGTCGACAGCGCTCGGCTGCCGGATGCCGAGAAGTTTCTCCTGCCTGCGCCGGGCGGCGAAGTCCGCCTCGTACGCGAGCCACAGTGTGCGGGCCTCCTCGAGCTCCTCAAGGGCGGTGAGCAGTCGGAGGGGGTCCGGCCTGCGGTCCTCCGGGGTGATCCCGGAGCGGGTGCACAGATGGTGCCAGGTCGCCCGGTGCCCGTACGGCGCGAACCGTTCCAGGCATTTGCGCAGCGATGTGCGCCGAGCGGTGATGTGTCTGCGTGGATTGCGAACCTCTCGTGCCAGTGCTCTGAAACCGGCCACTTCCTACCACCTCCGCGTGTTGCGGACCCGACTCGTTGTCGAATGGACGTAACGCAGCGCGATCCGGATCCATCGAATTCCCTGGATCTTCGCGGGCAGTCCTCATCCGTCCACAAGCGGAAAGAAGTTGACGCCCGCTCATCTTCCGGGCCGCTCATACCGCCGGTAACCTCCGTCCGACGGCAATCGGGAGGAGCGCACATGCGACGACGAACCCCCAGGCCCACCAGAACCCGCAAGCTCACCAGTACCGTGCTCGCCGCGGCCGCCGCGCTCGGCCTCGGCATCGCCCTCGCGGCCCCGGTGCCCCAGCCCGCCCGGGCGGAACCCGCCGCGGCGGCCACCGACTACTGCCGGGGCCAGTGCTCCGACATCCTCCCGCCGGGCGCCACCGGCAACGCCACCCTCGCCGACATCCTCGCCAACCGGGTGCTGGGCACCCATCCGGAGCACAGCACCGACCAGCTCGGCCCGTACGGCAATCTGGCGAGCGGCTACCCCACGCTCACCGACGACAAGCTGAACGGCTTCTTCAACGACTCCTCCTTCGGAGTCCCCGCCGACCAGGTCGCCTCCGTGACCAAGCCGCGCGACGACGTCACGATCACCCGCGACAAGAAGACCGGCGTCCCGCACATCCAGGGCACCACCCGCGAGGGCACCGAGTTCGGCGCCGGATACGCCGCAGCCCAGGACCGGCTGTGGCTCATGGACCTCTTCCGCCACGTGGGCCGCGGCGAGCTGACCCCCTTCGCCGGCGGCGCCCCCGCCAACCAGGGCCTGGAGCAGGACTTCTTCCGCCAGGCGCCGTACACCGAAGCGGACTACCAGGCGCAGATCGACTACATCCTCACCCACGGCGGCGAGCGCGGCCGCCAGGCGCTGGCCGACGCCCAAGCGTATGTCGACGGCATCAACGCCTACGCCAAGAAGTCCAAGGACGGCCGGTACTTCCCCGGTGAGTACGTGCTCACCGGCCATATCGACGCGATCACCAACGCCGGTGAGATCCAGCCGTTCAAGCTCACCGACCTGATCGCCCTCGCCTCCGTCGTCGGCGCGCTCTTCGGCAACGGCGGGGGCGGCGAGGTGGAGGGCGCGCTCTCGCTGCTCGCCGCCCAGCAGAAGTACGGCCTCGCCGAGGGCACCGAGGTGTGGGAGTCCTTCCGGGAGCGCAACGACCCGGAGGCGGTGCTGACCGTGCGCGACGGCAGCTTCCCGTACGCGGACAAGCCCGCTACGCCTAAGGGCACCGCCCTGCCCGACCCCGGCTCGGTCACCCCCGAACAGCTCGTCTACGACCGCGAGGGCGGCGCCGCCACCAAGGCCCGCACCCGGGTCAAGGCCCCCAAGTCGTCCCTGGAGCCGCTGCGCGGCATCTACGACGACGGGGTGCTGCCCCGCGATCTGTTCAGCCGCAAGAAGGGCATGTCCAACGCGCTCGTGGTCTCCGGCAAGTACACCTCGAGCGGCCACCCGGTGGCCGTCTTCGGCCCCCAGACCGGCTACTTCGCCCCGCAGCTGCTGATGCTCCAGGAGATCCAGGGGCCGGGGATCAGCGCCCGCGGCGCCTCGTTCGCGGGGGTCGGGATGTACGTCCAGCTCGGCCGGGGCCAGGACTACGCCTGGAGCGCCACCACCTCGGCCCAGGACATCACCGACACCTACGCGGTCGAGCTGTGCTCCCCGGACGGCTCCGCGCCGCACCTGGACGCCACGTACTACCGCTATCGCGGCGACTGCGTGGCGATGGACAAGCTGGAGCGGCGCAACGCCTGGAAGCCCACCCTCGCCGACTCCACCGCCGCCGGCTCGTACCGGATGCAGGTCTACCGCACCAAGTACGGGCTGGTCACCCATCGCGCGACCGTCGGCGGCAAACCGGTGGCCTACACCATGCTGCGCTCCACCTACCGCCACGAGGCCGACTCCATCATCGGCTTCCAGATGCTCAACGACCCCGGCTATGTGACCGACGCCAAGTCCTTCCAGAGCGCGGCCCAGCACATCAACTACACCTTCAACTGGTTCTACGCCGACTCCCGGCAGACCGGGTACTACAACAGCGGGCTCAACCCCGTGCGCGCCGCGGACGTCGACTCCTCGCTGCCGGTGAAGGCCGAAACCGCCTATGAGTGGCGGGACTTCGACCCGAAGGACAACACCGCGGCCGCCACCCCGCCCGCCGAACACCCCCAGTCCATCGACCAGGACTACTACATCAGCTGGAACAACAAACTGGCCAAGGACTACAGCGCGGCCGGCTTCGGCAACGGCTCGGTGCACCGCGGCAACCTCCTCGACGACCGGGTGCGCGCCCTGGTCCGCAAGGGCGGTGTCACCCGCTCCGCGCTCACCCGGGCCATGGCCGAGGCCGCCGTCACCGATCTGCGCGGCGAGGACGTACTGCCGGAGCTGCTGAAGGTGGTGCGCTCGCGGCCCATCGACGATCCCCAGCTGGCCACGGCCGTCCAGCAGCTGGACTCCTGGCAGTCGGCGGGCTCACAGCGCCATGAGACCAGCGCCGGTTCGCACACCTACGGGCATGCCGACGCGGTACGGATCATGGACGCCTGGTGGCCGCTGCTGGTCGAGGCCGAGTTCAAGTCCGGCCTCGGCGACGGGCTCTACGACGCGCTGCGCGCCAATCTGGCCGTCGACGAATCACCCTCGGCCGGGCACGGCCCCACCGGCTCGCACGCCGGGTCGTCCTTCCAGTACGGCTGGTGGTCCTATGTCGACAAGGATCTGCGCACGGTCCTCGGCGAGGACGTCAAGGGCCCGCTGGCCCGCCCGTACTGCGGCGGCGGGCAGCTCAGCGCCTGCCGTGACGCCCTGCTGACCAGCCTGAAGACGGCCGTGGGCAAGACCGCCGCCCAGGTCTACCCGGGGGACGACAACTGCTCCGCGGGCGACCAGTGGTGTGCCGACGCCATCATCCACCGGCCCGTCGGCGGGCTCACCCACGACAAGATCAGCTGGCAGAACCGGCCCACCTTCCAGCAGGTCGTGGAGTTCCCGGCGCACCGCTGAGGCCATGAGGAGCGGGGCCTCGCATCCGGCGGGGCCCCGCTCCCGGGTCCGCTACCCCTCTCCGATCCGGCCCGCGCGCAGCACCACCCGGGCCAGCTCCGCATGGCAGATGTCGCTGTGCGCCCCGGCCGGCGGCGCGCCGTGCCGGACCACCTCCGAGACATCGACGCTCACACAGCCCCCGGCCGGGAACGGGCCGTCCAGCGCCTCGGCCAGCTCCAGCCGCGGGCAGCCGTCCACCGCCTGGACGCCGTCGTACCCGATCGCCCCCCAGCGGATGTCGCCCGGCAGCAGCGAGGCATCGTCCCAGGACACCCGCGACGCCACCGGATACAGCAGCCCCAGCGCGGTGTCATGGCGCGAATGGCAGGACACCAGCGGTCCGCTGACCCGGCGCCGGGCGTCGTGCAGCACCCCGCCGCGGTCGGCCGCGTGCGGCAGCCGCCCGGCGAAGGCGTAGTGCGAGAACGCCCCCTGGAGCAGGGTCACCGACGCCACCGTGGCACTCTCGGGCAGCCCGGTCAGCGCGAACGACACCAGCTGGCCGCCGAAGCTGTGGCCGACCAGATGGATCCGCGGCGCGGTCCGCAGGGCCGCGAGGGCGCCGAGCACCGGCCCGAGGCCCTCGCGCCCGACGGTGCCGGCCCGCCGCTTCATCACGTAGTACGTCCCCTGGCGCAGCAGCTCGTGCGCCCCGTCCCAGAGGCCGCCGAGGCCGCTGTCGAAGACGGCGCGGTCCTCCGCGTCGGTCTTCCCGCGCGCCTCGGTGAGCGCGGCGGCGAACCGCTCACAGACCTCCGTCACGTCCTGCCCGAACATCGCCGGTACGCCGTCCTCGTCCGGTTCCGCGTCCGTGTCCGCCGCGTCCCCCGCGCCGCCGGACATCCCGCGCACCCGCACCAGACCGCGCACCAGCACCGCGAACTCGTCCAGCGCCGCCAACCGTTCCGGCCGCTCGGCCAGCAGTTCCGCGAGGCGCGCCACGATCTGCTGCCGCCTCGGGAAGACCACGTCCAGCGCCCGGTGGGTGTCCGCGTCGAGCCCCGGCGGCTCCCCGGGTGCCTTTTCCCGGGGTAACCCCCCGAGCGACTCGTCGGCGAACCGCATCGACGGCCACACCACTCCCACATAGCCCGGCCGCGCCGGGCCCGCCTCGCCGAGCAGCCCCGGGAAGGGCGCGAAGAAGCGGTCGTACAGTCGTGTGGCCATGGTCCGGGTGTTATTCCAGCCGTGCGAGAACACCACCAGATCGGTGAGCTCCGCTTGAGCGGCCTGTTCCAGCAGCCGGTCCCGCTGCCGGGTGTCGACGTCCCCGTCCGCGTCGAATCTCAGCTCCCAGTACGGCCTTACGCTCATCCCCGTCATCGTTCTTTCCCCTCGGATGGTCCGATGTGCGTGCATCGTCCCAACTGCCCCGACCGCTGGCCATACGACACGCGTACGGTCGCCGTCGGACAATCGGCCAGCCGTTCGACTTACCCGGAATGGGACGGGGGGAACCTGGAATGCCGGGCTCCGTCACCATCCTGCGATAGGGAATTCCCGAATATCCATCGGAAGAATATCGCCGCTGTTCTCGGGATCAGTTCATGACAAGACGCTGCACTATGCTGCGAACGGAAACGTCATTGGGGTGCCGAATACTCTTCGAGCGGAAGGCCGGAATGCCCTTAAAGGATCGATGGCAGTACCCGACGGCGCTGCTGGACATGACGATGGACCAGCTCAGGACGTTGCTCGCGGTCCATGAGGCGGGCACCGCGCTGGGCGCCGCCCGGCTGCTGGGGCGGGAGCAGTCCAGTGTGCAGAAACAACTGGACACCCTGAACCGGAACTTCGGCGCACTGTGCGGAGAGCCGTTGGTGGTCAAACGGGGGCGCAGTCAGAATGTGCTCTTCACCGCGACCGGGGAGTCCCTCGCCGGACTCGCCCGCGGCACCCTGGAGGACTGGCGGGAGGGGCTGCACGACTGCCGCCGCCGGCTCGGCAGCCGGCTCGTGGTCGGCTCCACCCGTTACACCCTCGGCTTTCTGCTGAATGCCGTGGAGCTGGTCACCGAGGAATTCGACGGCCGGGGCGTCGAGCTCAAGGTCGAGCATGTGCGCACCCGGGATCTGCTCCAGCGGCTCGACGCCAAGGAACTCGACCTGGTCTGCGGCAGCGTGCTCACCACGGCGGGTCACGACGACCGGCTGGGAGGCTTCGAGGTGATGGAGTGGCGGCGCAGCGGTCTCTCCCTGGTCACCAACCTCGGTGCCGAGGAGCTGCCCGGACCCTCGGTCCCGGTGAGCGAGCTGCCCCGGCTGCCGCTCGCGGTCTCCGCCGACGGCCTCATACCCGGCTTCCTGCGCGGCTGGTTCGGCGCCCGCTACCGCCAGGAGCTGTACATCGCGGCCGAGATCGACACCGTGCAGTACGGCCTCGAGCTGCTCTCCTCCGGAGTGCTGCGCGGCTGTGTGCTGGTCACCGAGGGCATCGGCGACGCGGTGGCCGACGGGCGGATCCGGGCCGGGGCCGGGCTGCGCACCCTGGAGCTGACCGACGGCATGGGGCCGGAGCTGGAAGTGCTGGTCGGGGTGTTCGTACGGGCCGGTGAGCGCACCGCGCAGGACGCCGACCATCCGCTCAATGTGCTGTGGAGCGCGCTCGCCGGGGAGAACGCGCGGTGGCGCAGCGTCATGCGCAAGGAGCGCCCCGGCCGGTAACCCGCCCGCCGTCGGCGGGTAACCCCTCGGCCGTCCGCGGGGTGGCAGATGTGCCTCTTCCGTTGACACATACCGACTGGTTAGTCTGCTGGGCGGAAGCCGGGCCGGACAGGAGCCGAGCCGGGCGGAAGCCGATCCGAGCCGAGCCGAGGAGCTGCGAATCGTGGGTACCGTGCGTGGGGCGCGTGTAGTGGTCACCGGAGCGGGCGGCGGCATCGGCGCCGCCCTCGCCCGGCGCTTCGCCGCCGAGGGCGCCCGGGTCGTGGTCAACGACCTCGACGCCGCCAAGGCCGCCTCCGTCGCCGGGGAGATCGGCGGGATCCCCGTCCCCGGTGACGCCTCCGGTGTCGTACCCGCGGCGCGCGAGGCGCTGGGCGGTGGCATCGACATCTTCTGCGCCAACGCGGGTGTCGGCCACGACGGCGGCCCCGAGGCCGACGAGGCGGTGTGGCAGCAGTCCTGGGACGTCAATGTGATGGCCCATGTGCGGGCCGCTCGGGAGCTGCTGCCCGAGTGGCTGGAGCGCGGCAGCGGCCGCTTCGTGGCCACCGTCTCCGCCGCCGGGATCCTCACCATGATCGGCTCGGCGCCGTACGCGGTCTCCAAGCACGCCGCGCTCGCCTTCGCCGAATATCTCTCGGCCACCTACCGCCACCGCGGCATCGGCGTCCACGCCGTCTGCCCGCAGGGAGTGCGCACCGACATGCTCACCGCCTCCGGGACCGCCGGGGAGCTGGTGCTGGCGCCCACCGCGATCGAGCCCGAACAGGTGGCCGACGCCGTTCTCGCGGGCATCGACGAGGAGCGCTTCCTGATCCTTCCGCACCCCGAGGTGGCCCGCCACTACGCCGCCCGCGCCGGTGACACCGACCGCTGGCTGGGCGGCATCAACAAGCTTCAGCGCAAGCTCGAAGAGCTCGAGGCGGCGTCCGGCTCGGGCTGACCCCGCGGCCCGGCGCTCCCGTGTCTTCCGTACCTTCCCGCCCCACCACCCTCACCCCCGTCGAGACAGGGCCGCACCCATGACCACGTACCAGGACCAGCCATGGCTCGCTCAGCTCAATGAGAAACAGCGCCGGCCGATCGTCCCGCGGCCGAGTCCGCTGCACGCGTTCCGGGACGCCGTGCGCACCGCCCCCGACCACCCGGCGCTCGCCTACTTCGACGGACGGCTGACCTACCGGGAGGCCGACGAGCTCTCCGACGGCATAGCCGGCCACCTCGCCGAGCGCGGCTTCCGGCCCGGCGACCGCGTCGCGATCATGCTCCAGAACACCCCGCACTTCGTGCTCGCGCTGCTGGGCGCGTGGAAGGCGGGCGGCACGGTCGTCCCGGTCAACCCCATGTACAAGGGCGCCGAGCTCGCGCACATCCTCGGCGACGCCGAGGTGAGCGCCCTGGTCTGCTCCCGCCACGGCTGGGAGGACTACATACGCGACACGGCCGCCGCGTCCCCGGTGCGCATCGCGCTCACCGCCGATGCCCGCGACCTCCAGACCCGCGACGACGAGCGGGTGCTGCGCGACCGGCCCATCCCGGTCCCCGAGGACACCGAGGACCTCCTCGCCGTCGCCCGCGCCGGGGCCCGCCCGCCGTCCGTCCCCGCCCCGAGCCCCGACGACATCGCGCTGATCAGCTACACCTCCGGGACCAGCGGCACCCCCAAGGGCGCCACCAACACCCACGGCAACATCTCCTACAACGCCGACCGGCAGCACCTCCTCCACGAGCTGCCCACCGGGTCGACCATCTTCGCGCTGGCCCCGCTGTTCCACATCACCGGCATGGTCTGCGAGCTGTGCGCGTGCGTGTCCGGAGCCGGCACCCTGGCCCTGGCCTACCGCTTCGAGACCGGCGTCGTCCTCGACGCCTTCGCCGAGCACCGCCCCGTCTACACCGTGGGCCCCTCCACCGCCTTCATGGCGCTGATGGCCCACCCCCGGGCCACCCGCGACCACTTCTCGTCCTTCCGGATCATCTCCTCCGGCGGCGCCCCGCTGCCGCCCGCGCTGGTCGAGCGGTTCCAGTCCGGCTTCGGCCCGTATCTGCACAACGGCTACGGGCTCACCGAGTGCACCGCGCCCTGCGCCAGCGTCCCGCCCGGGGTCCGCGCCCCCGTCGACCCCGTCTCCGGCACCCTCGCCGTCGGCGTCCCCGGCGCCGACACCGTCGTGCGCATCGCGGACGACGAGGGGCGGGACGTGCCGTTCGGCGAGCAGGGCGAGATCGTCGTCCGCGGCCCGATGGTGGTGCCCGGCTACTGGCGGCGCCCGGAGGCGACCGCGGCCGCCCTCCCCGACGGGGAACTGCGCACCGGCGACATCGGTTTCATGGACGAGGGCGGCTGGCTGTACGTGGTCGACCGCAAGAAGGACATGATCAACGCCTCGGGGTTCAAGGTGTGGCCGCGCGAGGTCGAGGACGTGCTCTACACTCACCCCGCCGTGCGGGAGGCGGCCGTCGTCGGCAAACCCGACACGTACCGCGGCGAGACGGTCAAGGCGTATGTGAGCCTGCGATCAGGGGCCGAGGTCACACCGGACGAGCTGTCCGCGTACTGTGCGGAGCGACTGGCCGCGTACAAGTACCCCCGCGAGGTGGAGATCCTGCCGGAACTCCCGAAGACGACCAGTGGCAAGATCCTCCGGCGGGAACTGCGAGGATGAGAGAGAAGAGGAAGAGAACGGGTGGCGACCATGGCCAGAGCGACGGACGGTGACGGACAGCCGGTGCCACAGCGGCTGCTGGCCGCTGCCACCCGCCTCTTCGCGGAGCGGGGCTACGACCGGACGTCCGTACAGGAGATCGTCGAGGCGGCGGGCGTCACGAAGGGCGCGCTCTACCACTACTTCGGCTCCAAGGACGATCTGCTCCACGAGATCTACGGCCGGGTGCTCCGGCTCCAGCAGGAGCGGCTGGACGCCTTCGCGGACGCGGACGCGCCGGTGGAGACGCGGCTGCGGGAGGCGGCGGCCGATGTCGTGGTCACCACCATCGAGAACCTCGACGACGCGACCATCTTCTTCCGGTCGATGCATCAACTCAGCCCGGAGAAGCACAAGCAGGTGCGTGCCGAGCGGCGCCGCTACCACGAGCGGTTCCGCGCGCTGATCGAGGAGGGGCAGCGGGCCGGGGTGTTCAGCACCCGGACCCCGGCGGACCTGGTGGTGGACTACCACTTCGGCTCCGTCCACCACCTGGGCACCTGGTACCGCCCCGGCGGCCGCTGGGCCCCCCAGGAGGTCGCCGACCACCTGGCCGATCTGCTGATGCGCGCGCTGCGGCCGTAAGTGTCCTCGAGCGCCGGACGGGCTGGAAGATCCAGCCCGTCCAGGGGGGCACCTCACAGCGGTAGCCGGGGGAGCTTGAGGGCCGGGGGAACGGGGGCGGAGCCCCCGCGAACCCCGCCCCGCCCCAGCTACACGTACCGCTTCAACTCCCGCCGCGCCAGCGACCGCTGGTGCACCTCATCCGGCCCGTCCGCGAGCCGCAACGTCCGCGCCGCAGCCCACAACTCGGCCAGCGGAAAGTCCTGGCTCACCCCACCCGCGCCATGCAACTGCACCGCCCGGTCCAGGATCTCCACCACCGTCCGCGGCGTCGCGATCTTGATGGCCTGGATCTCGGTGTGCGCCTCGCGGTTGCCCACCGTGTCCATCAGCCAGGCGGTCTTCAGCACCAGCAGCCGCAGCTGCTCGACCGCCACCCGCGCGTCCGCGATCCACTCGTGCACCTGCCCCTGCTGGGCGAGCGCCTTGCCGAACGCCTGCCGGGCCACCGCCCGACGGCACATCAGCTCGATGGCGCGCTCGGCCATGCCGATCAGCCGCATGCAGTGGTGGATCCGGCCGGGGCCGAGCCGGGCCTGGGCGATGGCGAAACCGCCGCCCTCCTCGCCGATGAGGTTGCTCACCGGCACCCGCGCCCCGTCGAAGACCACCTCGGCGTGGCCGCCGTGGTAGTGGTCCTCGTAGCCGTACACCCGCATCGCCCGCCGGACCTCGACGCCCGGGGTGTCGCGCGGCACCAGCACCATGGACTGCTGGCGGCGCACATCGGCGCCCTCCGGGTCGGTCTTGCCCATCACGATGAAGATCTTGCAGTCGGGGTTCATCGCCCCGGAGATGTACCACTTGCGCCCGGTGATGACGTACTCGTCGCCGTCGCGCTCGATCCGGGTCTCGATGTTGGTCGCGTCGGACGAGGCGACCTCGGGCTCGGTCATCGCGAAGGCCGACCGGATCTCGCCCGCGAGCAGCGGCTCCAGCCACTGCTTGCGCTGCTGGTCGTCGCCGAACTGGGCGAGCACCTCCATGTTGCCGGTGTCGGGGGCGGCGCAGTTCAGGGCGGTCGGGGCCAGCTGGGGGCTGCGGCCGGTGATCTCGGCGAGCGGGGCGTACTGGAGGTTGGTCAGCCCCGCGCCGTACTCGGCGTCGGGCAGGAAGAGGTTCCACAGCCCCTGGCGGCGGGCCTCGGCCTTGAGCTCCTCGACGATCGGCGGGGTCAGCCAGGGGGAGTCGAGGGCGGCCCGCTGCCGCTCGGCGACCGCCTCCGCGGGATGGACGTGCTCGTCCATGAAGGCGAGCAGCTTGGCGCGGAGCTCTTCGGTCCGGGCGTCGAATGCGAAGTCCATGACGGGATCAGCTCTCCTGGAGGGTGGTGAGGCCGTGGTCGATGAAGGCGGGGACGATGTCGCCGATGCGGTCGAAGCCCGCGCCGAGGGTCTGGCCGAGGGTGTAGCGGTAGTGGATGCCCTCGAGGATCACCGCCAGCTTGAAGTAGGCGAAGGCGGTGTACCAGGAGACGCCGCTGACATCGCGCCCCGAACCCTCGGCGTAGCGCTGGATCAGCTCGTCCGTGGACGGGTGGCCGGGGGCGCCCTGGGTGGAGGAGATGGGGGAGTCGGCGAGATTCGGATGACCGCTGTACATCACGATCAGTCCGAGGTCGGTCAGCGGATCGCCGAGCGTGGACATCTCCCAGTCCAGGATCGCGGTGATCCGGTCGTCGGCGTTCACCAGGACGTTGTCGAGCCGGTAGTCGCCGTGCACGACCGTGGGCGCGGGGGAGGTCGGGAGCGCCTTGGCGAGCCGGGTGTGCAGCTCGTCGATCCCGGCCAGCTCACGGCTGCGGGAGGCGGTCAGCTGCTTGCCCCAGCGGCGCAGCTGCCGCTCCAGGAACCCCTCCGGGCGCCCGAAGTCACCGAGCCCGACCTCGGCCGGGTCGACGGCGTGCAGCGTCACGAGCGTGTCGACGAGGGAGAGCACGACCTCCCGGGTGCGCTCCGGGCCGATGCCGGCGAGCTGCTCGGCGGTGCGGTACGGGGTGCCCTCGACGAACTCCATGACGTAGAAGGGCGATCCGATGACCGAGTCGTCCTCGCACAGCAGCACCGGCTCCGGCACCGGCACGGCCGTCGGGTGCAGGGCGCTGATCACCCGGTGCTCCCGCGCCATGTCATGGGCGGTGGCGAGCACATGGCCCAGCGGCGGTCGGCGGACCACCCAGCGGGACGTGCCGTCGGTGACCGTGTAGGTGAGATTCGAGCGGCCGCCTTCGATCAGCCCGGCCCTCAGCGGCCCGCGCACCAGCCCCGCGCGTTCGCGGTCGAGATGGGCGCGGAGCCGTTCGAGGTCGAGTCCTGGGGGATTGCCTGCGTTCATCGAACCTCTCTCGTACTCGTACTCGTACTCGTATCCGGGGAACGGGCGGACCGTTCGTCCCGCCTCATGATGCCGACCAGTCGGTATGTAGTCCAGTGGGCCTCGGGTGCGGGGTGTGTGATGTGGCGTGTGACGTGGCGGTTCGAGGGGATACGCGGCGGGGCCCGGGCGGGGTGACGCGGGCGGGGTGACGCAGGCGGGGCCACCGGGCGGGGTGACCCGGGCGGGGTGACCCGGGCGGGGGGCGTTTCTGCTGGGCTTCTGGTTCGGCGGGGTGGAGCCGCGCGCCGCGCTGCCGCCGCTGGCGGTGCAGGGCCCGGCGTAGCGGGCGGCGCGGGGTGCGGCTGGGTGCGGGTGGGTGCGATTTGCGGTGGCGGGGGGCGAGCAGGAGCGTCGAAGGGGAGGAGCGGGCAAGAACAGGCCGGGACGGGGAACCCGCGAAGAAAGCCGCGAGCCCAGGAAGGAAGCCGCGAACCCAGGAAGGAAGCCGCGAACCCGCGAAACCGACCGCGAACCCGCCACGAACCGCGAAGACCGCGAGGAGTGCCACCATGAAGGCCATCAGCTACCGCCGCTACGGCGGTCCCGAGGTCCTGGAGTACGGGGAGCGGCCGGAGCCCAAGGTCGGCCCCGACTCCGTGCTGATCAGGGTCAAGGCCGCCGCCGTGAACCCCGTGGACTGGAAGGCGCAGGCCGGATACCTCGAACCGGTCCTGGACGCGGTCTTCCCGGTCATCCCCGGCTGGGACGTCGCGGGGGTGGTGGAGCGGCCGGGCCCGGCGGTGACGGAGTTCCAGCCCGGTGACGAGGTGATCGGGTACGTACGGGAGGACTTCCTCTCCCGGGGCACCTGCGCCGAGTACGTGGCCGCGCCCGTCCGCACCCTCGCCCGCAAACCGCGGAACCTCTCCTTCACCCAGGCCGCGGGCATCCCGCTGGCGGGCCTGACGGCGTACCAGTGCCTGGTGCGGGCGCTGAGGGTCGGCGAGGGCGACACGGTGCTGGTGCACGCGGGGGCGGGCGGGGTCGGCTCGATGGCGGTGCAGCTGGCGCGGCACATGGGGGCGCGGGTGATCGGCACGGCGGGGGAGCGCAACCACGAGTATCTGCGCGCGCTCGGGGCCGAGCCGACGGTGTACGGGGACGGGCTCGCGGACCGGGTCCGCGCCCTCGCCCCGAACGGGGTGGACGCCGTGCTCGACCTCGTCGGCGGCGACGCGCTCGCCGTCTCCTCCGAACTCCTCGCCCCCGAGGGCCGCCTGGCCTCCATCGCCGACCCGGCCGTGCTCGGCCTGGGCGGCCGCTACGTCTTCGTCCGCCCCGACCCCGACGACCTCCAGGACCTCACCGACCTCGCCGAACGCGGCGCCCTCGGCGTCGAGGTCTCCGCGGTCTTCCCCCTCCAGAAGACGGCGGACGCGCAGCGGCTGAGCATGGAGGGCCACGTCAGGGGCAAGATCGCCCTCACGGTGGACTGACCCGAGCCGCCTGCGGCGGGCCATTCCCCCACCCCGAAACAAGGGGCTCCGCCCCTTGCCCCCACCGGAGCTCCGCCCCGGATCGCGGGTGCGGGTGGGTCGCCTGCGGGTCCCCGCTTGGGCTTCGCCTCAGGCCCCCCGGAGCCCCGGAGCCCCGGAACCTGCACCCCCGGGGCCCCGGAGCCCCGGAACCCCGGAGCCCCGGGCCCCGGCACCGGCCAGCCGATGAGCTCCGTACCCCGCCCCGCCCACCCCTATCGCAGCGTCGCCACCCCCAGCACCGCCAGTGCGACCGTGCAGGCGACCGCGGCCGCGGCCGCCCGCGGGGACAGGGCGGGCGGCCGGGGCGCGTGCATGGCCCGGATGCGGTGGTGGGCCAGGGTCAGGAAGGCCAGCCACGCCAGCACCACCAGGGCCAGGACCACGAGCGAGACCGGGTCGATACCGCCGTGCAGCGTCTGCCGGCCCGCGAGCGAGGCGGCCACCGCGCACGCCAGCGTCGTACGGCGCCACGCCAGCCGCGTCCGCTCCGGCTGGAGGCCGGGGTCCCGGTCCCGCGTGCGGGATCCGTCGGTCCCATTCCCTTCCGGCATCGCCTCACACCTCCCGGCTCACCCACCCCACCCGAAGGCGGCCACGATCACCATCAGCAGTGCGACCACCCCGACCGCGAGCCCCAGCGCGATCGGGAAGCGGGACGTCGGCAGGTCCTCGCCGCGCCGCATGGCCCGCTCGCAGCGGACCCAGTGGCTGATGGCCCGCAGGGCGCACAGCGCGCCGGCCGCCAGCAGCATGAGCGCCAGCGCGAGCCGCAGCGGGCGGCCGGTCTCCGGAAGGAACTGGTCGACCGCGAACCCGCCGCCCACCAGCGCCATCGCGGTGCGCAACCACGCCAGGAAGGTCCGTTCGTTGGCGAGCGAGAAGCGGTAGTCGGGGGTGTCGCCCTCCTCCCGCAGCCGCTCCGGCGCGAACCACAGCCGGATGTCCGAGACCACCGACGTGCGCCCGCCGCCACGCGGCCCGGTGTGGCGGGAAGGCTCCGAGGGCCCGGGGCCCGAGGGCCCGGGCCCGGAAGAATCCGTCACCTTTCGACCTTCTCACGGCGCCACTCCACCAGCCGCCGGTACGCCTCCCACCCGTCCGGCACCCACTCCCACTCCGGCAGCCGCCGCGTCAGCTCCTCCTCGGTGAGAAAGGCGTGCCAGGCGACCTCCTCGGTCTGCGGCTCGACCGGCAGCTCGCAGCGCACCTCGTAGACCCGGCTCCACCAGGTGTGCTCGGGCGTCTCGTAGAGGAACGAGAACAGCGGTACGGGCGCGGGCAGCCCGCGCACCCCCAGCTCCTCCTCCGCCTCGCGCAGCGCCGCCTCGTCGTAGCCCTCGCCCGCGCCGACGACCCCGCCGACGAACATGTCGTACAGCGAGGGGAAGACCAGCTTCTCGGCGGTGCGGCGGTGGACGAAGATCCGGCCCTCGGCGTCCCGCGCCTGGATGAAGACGCAGCGGTGGCGGAGCCGGTGGGCCATGGCGTCACCGCGCCGGGCCTGGCCCACCACGCGATCCCGCTCGTCCACGATGTCCAGCAGTTCGTCGGCGGAAAGCGGTTCCTGATCAGGCATACCGCCATACAAGCAGATCTGGGGCGCGGTCAGCGCCGGTGGCCACCGCCGTAGCCGCCCCCGTACTCGCCCCCATAGCCCCCGCCATAGCCTTTCCCGCCGCTGTGGCCGTTGCCCCCGCCATGGCCGTTCCCGTCGCCATAGCCCCCGCCGTAGCCGTTTCCGCCGCCGCTCCCGTTCCCGCCGCCGTAGCCGCCCCCGTAACCGCCGCCCTGCCCCTGGCCCTGCCCCGGCCCGTACGGCCCCGAGCCGCCGTCCTGGCCGCCCTGGCCGTGCTGCCTCGCCTGCTGCTCGGCCCAGCTGTCGAACGCGTCCACCGCGTCCTGCCAGTCGTCGTACTGCCCCGGTCCCCGGGACGACCAGCCCGGCCAGGACGGGGTGGAGCGGCCCTTGCCGGACGACGGCGCCGCGGGCTTGTCCGGCGTGGAGTCGCCCGCCGGGGCCTGGGCGGTCGGCTGGGCCGCGGCCGGCGGCCGCGGCTTGGGCTTCTCGGCGCGGGCGCCGCGCAGCGGGGTCTTGCCCTTCGCCGCCTCGGCGTACGGGACGGCATGGCTCTCGGGCTCGTCGGGCGCGGCCGACGAGCTATCGTGGCCGGAGGCGGCCGTCGCCTGCCCGGCGTCCTTGCCCATCAGCATGAAGAGCGCGGTGGCCGCGCCGGTGGCCGACAGCAGAATCGCCCCGGCGGCCGCCTTGCGCCGGTTGTCCGCCGGGCGGCGGCGGGCGTGCCGGGGGCCGACCACCTCGCCGCGGAGCACCTGTGGTGCCTCGTCCGCGTCCGGCGCGGCTAAGAGGGGCTGTGGGCCGGGCGTGATGAGCGTCGGGTTCACCACACGACGTTCGACATCGGGCCTCGGCCCTGAGTGCTCAACGGAGCGGTCAGCCATGGTCGATGATGATGCCCGTTTGGCCGAACCCTGTCCAATGTCAGTGAACGAATGTGACCTTTTGTTCCACGCCCAGGTTGCGCGGAGGGAGTTGACCGTTCGGCACCGGGCCGACGGCGGCCGGAAACCGCTCCCACACCCGGGTTGACGCCGTACTGGCCGGTAGGCAGGATCGGCGGTCATGGCTCCGGCGGTACACCGTCGCCACACCGCCGGCGGCCGTCGGCGGGCTCACGAGAACGGGACACCACACCATGGCGTACGACGCGGATGTGATCGTGGTCGGCGCGGGGCTCGCGGGCCTCGCGGCCACCGCCGAACTGGCCGACGCCGGCCGTAAGGTGATCCTGCTCGACCAGGAGCCCGAGCAGTCACTCGGCGGCCAGGCCCACTGGTCCTTCGGCGGTCTCTTCCTCGTCGACTCGCCCGAGCAGCGCCGCCTGCGCATCCGCGACAGCCATGAACTCGCCTGGCAGGACTGGCTGGGCACGGCCGGGTTCGACCGCGAGGAGGACCACTGGCCGCGCCGCTGGGCCGAGGCGTACGTGGACTTCGCGGCCGGCGAGAAGCGGTCCTGGCTGCACGCCCAGGGGCTGCGGCTGTTCCCGCTGGTCGGCTGGGCCGAGCGCGGCGGCTACGACGCGACCGGCCACGGCAACTCCGTGCCCCGCTTCCACATCACCTGGGGCACCGGGCCCGGCATCGTGGCCCCCTTCGAGCGGCGGGTGCGGGCGGCCGTCGCCCGCGGCCTGGTCGAGCTGCGCTTCCGGCACCGGGTGACGGGGCTGGCCCGCAGCGCGGGCACGGTCGACACCGTCACCGGCGACATCCTGGAGCCCAGCCGGGCCGAGCGCGGCTCGCCCAGCGGCCGCGAGGTCACCGGGGCCTTCGAACTGCGCGCCCAGGCCGTGATCATCACCTCCGGCGGCATCGGCGGCAACCACGACCTCGTCCGCGCCAACTGGCCCGAGCGGCTCGGCTCCCCGCCCGAGCACATGATCTCCGGGGTCCCGGCCCATGTGGACGGCCGGATGCTCGGCATCGCCGAGGAGGCCGGCGGACGCATCATCAACCGCGACCGGATGTGGCACTACACCGAGGGCATCCAGAACTGGAACCCCATCTGGCCCCGGCACGGCATCCGCATCCTGCCCGGCCCGTCCTCCCTGTGGTTCGACGCGCGCGGCAAGCGGTTGCCGGTGCCGCTGTTCCCCGGCTTCGACACCCTCGGCACGCTCGAGCACATCATGCGGACCGGCCACGACTACACCTGGTTCGTGCTCACCCGGAAGATCATCGAGAAGGAGTTCGCGCTCTCCGGCTCCGAGCAGAACCCGGACCTCACCGGCAAGAGCGTCCGCGATGTGATCGGCCGCGGGCGGGCCGGGGCGCCGGGCCCGGTCCAGGCGTTCATGGACCACGGCGCCGACTTCATCGTCGAGCGGTCGCTGCCCGCGCTGGTCCGGCGGATGAACGAGCTCACCAAGGAGCCGCTCATCGACGAGGCCGAACTGCGCCGGGAGATCGAGGCCCGGGACCGCGAGATCGCCAACCCCTACACCAAGGACCTCCAGGTCACCGCCCTGCGCGGGACCCGCAAGTACATCGCCGACCGCCTCATCCGCACCGCCGCCCCGCACCGCGTCCTCGACCCCAAGGCGGGCCCGCTGATCGCCGTGCGGCTGCACATCCTGACCCGTAAGACGCTCGGCGGCCTCGAGACCGACCTCTCCTCCCGCGTCCTGACCGAGGGCGGCGAACCGCTGCCCGGCGTCTACGCGGCCGGGGAGGCGGCGGGCTTCGGCGGCGGCGGAGTGCACGGCTACCGCTCCCTGGAGGGCACCTTCCTGGGCGGCTGCCTCTTCTCGGGCCGTACGGCGGGCCGGGCGGCGGCCAAGGCGGTGGGGTAGGGGTGGGGCAGACGGTGGGGTAGACCGTAGTGGCGTGCCCCCCGGTACGCCGCCGGCCCCCGGAGTCTTACCGAAGTCTGACGAATCCCGGCAGGAGATGGCGCACCGCCCCCGCCCGGTGCTCTCATCAGTCCATGGACCCCAACACCGGTGCCGGATCGGATGGCGACGGCACGCCCGTCGGCCGGCGCCTCGTCCTCGGCATGCTGGGCCTCGGCGCGGGCGCGATGGCCGCTGCCCCCTGGCTCCAGGGCAGGCTGGAGACCGCGCTGGGCGCGGTGGCCGACAAGGACCCGACGGGGGTGACCGGACTCCTCCCCAACGGCGGCGGCTTCCGCTACTACTCCGTCACCTCCTCCGTGCCCCACAAGGACGCCGACAGCTACCGGCTCACCGTCGACGGACTCGTCGACAGGCCCGGCGCGTACCGCCTCGCCGATCTGCGCGCGCTGCCGCAGACCCGCCTGGTGCGCGACGTCCAGTGCGTCACCGGCTGGCGGGTGCCCGAGACCCCGTTCGAGGGCGTGCGGCTGTCGGCGCTGCTCGACGCCGCCGGGGTGCGCCGGGACGCCAAGGCGGTCCGCTTCACCTGCTTCGACGGCGCGTACAGCGAGAGCCTGACCCTCGACCAGGCGCGGCGGCCGGACGTGCTGGTCACGCTGAAGCTGCGGGACAAGCCGCTCGGCCACTCCCACGGCGGGCCGGTGCGGCTGTATGTGGCGCCGATGTACTTCTACAAGTCGGCGAAATGGCTCTCCGGTATCACCGTCACCGACGACGTGCGGCCCGGCTATTGGGAGGAGCGGGGCTATGACGTCGACGCCTGGGTCGGCAAGTCGAACGGACGGGACGATGACCCCACCGCCTGAGGAGGCGATGGCTCCGGCTCGGCGGTCCGGCGACCGGGACGGCGGCTCCCGGGTGCTCCGATTCAGCCCCGCCGAGCGCTGGATCCACCGCACCACGGCCCTCCTGCTGGGCGCGTGTGTGGTCAGCGCGGCCTGTCTCTATCTGCCCGCGCTCGCCGAACTCGTCGGCCGCCGCGCGCTCGTCGTCACCGTCCATGAGTGGACCGGCATCCTGACCCCCCTCCCGGTCCTGCTCGGCCTCGTCTCCCGCGCCTTCCGCGCCGATCTCACCCGCCTCAACCGCTTCGGCCCGCACGACCGCCGCTGGCTGCGCGCGGCGCTGCGGCGCGACCACCGGCCCCAGGAACGCCCGGCGGGGAAGTTCAACGCCGGGCAGAAGCTGTACGCGGGGTACATCGCGGGCGCGGTGCTGGTGATGGCGGGCACCGGGCTGCTGATGTGGTTCACCGGTCTGGCCCCGCTGGTGTGGCGCACCAGCGCCACCTTCGTCCACGACTGGCTGGCGCTGGCCGTCGGCATCGTCCTGCTCGGCCACATCGGCAAGGCGCTCGCCGATCCGGAGGCCCGGCGCGGGATGCGCACGGGCCGGGTGGAGCGGGCGTGGGCGGCCCGGGAGCACCCCCTGTGGCGTACGGACGAGGACGCGCGGGAGCGCCGGGAGGACTGAGGGCCCCAAACCGGTGGCCACGCACGCCGCGTCCGCTGAACCCGTGACACGCGGTGCCATGATGCATCGCATGCGAGAGAAAGGCGCAAGAACAACCGTTATGCGGCTTTGGCTGCACGCCGCCGTATGTCTCGCGGCGATGCTTCCGCTGAGCGGATGCCGCATGTACGAGTCCCCGATGCGGCGCGGCGGGCTCTGGGTGAACCCGGACAGCCCCGCCGCCCGGCAGGCTCATGAACGGGAACACGAGGGAAAGAACGGCGACGCCGCGCTCATCCGGCGGATCGCCCAGCAGCCGGTCGCGGAATGGTTCGGACCCGCGCCGCCCCGGGAACGGGCCCGCTCCATCACCGAATCGGCGGCGCGGACCGGCTCCATCCCGGTTCTGGTGGCCTATCACATCCCGTACCGCGACTGCGGGCGCTACTCGGCGGGCGGCGCGCGGAACCGCGCGGCCTACCGGTGGTGGATCGAGCAGTTCACGCTGGGCATCGGCGATCGCCGGGCGATCGTCGTCCTGGAGCCCGACGCGGTGGCCCAGCTGGTCGACCGCTGTGTGCCGCGCAGACTGCGCAAGGCCCGGCTGGAGATGCTCCGCGACGCGGTCGCCCTGTTCGCCGCGCTGCCCCACGTCAAGGTGTACCTGGACGCGGGGAACCCGAACTGGATCAAGAATCCCGCCCGGCTGGTAAGGCCGCTGCGCGAGGCCGGTATCGAGCAGGCGGACGGCTTCGCGCTGAACGTCTCCAACTTCCAGCCGACCCGCCGCACCAAGGCGTACGGCCACCGGCTCTCCACCGCCCTCGACAAGGCCCACTTCATCATCGACACCAGCCGCAACGGCAACGGCCCGCTGCGGGCCCACGGCGCGGCCCGGCACGGCATCCGAGCGCGGGACTCCTGGTGCAACCCGCCGGGGCGGGCGCTGGGCGAGCCGCCCAGCACCCACACCGGGGACCCCCTCGTGGACGCCTATCTGTGGATCAAACGGCCGGGGGAGTCCGACGGCACCTGCAACGGCGGGCCCCCGGCGGGCCGCTGGTGGACCAAGTACGCCCTCGACCTGGCCCGTAACGCCTCCCACCACCGCTGAGCGCTCCGCCGGAGGTGCCCTGACGTGTCGTCAATCGGCCGCGGCGCCGTTGTGGCCGGTCGCCCACGCGGCGGAGCCGCACATCGACACGGCCGCGGCGGAGCCCGCGTCGACACGGCCCCGCGCCCCTTCGGGGCGCTTGTCCTTCGGCGTCGCGCAGGGGCTGGCCGCGTCGCGCGCCGTCGGCACCGTGCCACGCGCCGGACGCTTCCGGCCGCGGCGCAGCAGCCACACCGACCAGATCGCCACCGGAGCCAGACACAGGGCCAGGGCGAGCACCGCCCAGATCCGCATCACCGCATGGGTGTGCCCCAGGAAGAACGAGCCGACCAGCGAGGAGCCGAACACCCCCGCCCACAGCAGATGGATACGGAACGTGGCGAGCCGGTCGGGGCTGGACGAGTCGCCCTTGGGTGTGACCACGAACCGGCTGGTGCGCCGCAGCACCGCGTCGCACAGCGACTTGGCGTAGATCGGCGCGGACAGCGCCGAGAGCAGCATCCCGGCCAGCCCGCCGGAGCCCTCCGGCTCGTGCGGGGAGACGTTGTGCCGCCGGTTCCAGACGTACAGCCCGATCTGGAGCATCGCCGCGTCGCTGTAGAGCATCATCCACATCTCGGCCGGGATATGGATCCCGGCGGCGCCAAGCACCAGGAACAGCGCGCACGACAGCGCGGAGAGGAGCCAGTTGACCGCGGTCATCGGGTAGTACGCGATCATCAGCGAGTAGTTCAGCAGCTTGCCCGGCGACAGGGTGAACGTCCCCTTCCAGAACTGCTTGAGCACGGTCTCGTAGGTGCCGCGGCTCCACCGCATCTGCTGGGTGAAGAAGTCCGTCCAGGTGCTCGGCCCCTCGCCGACCGCGAGTACATCGGGGGTGTAGACCGAGCGCCACTTCCGCCGGGTCGCCGGGTTGCGGTGGCGGTGCAGCTCGAAGCCGGTGGCCATGTCCTCGGTGATCGAGTCGTACAGCCCGCCGATCGAGCGCAGCGCGCTGATCCGCACCACGTTGTTGGTGCCCACGAACATAGGGCCGCCATAGGCGTTTCCGGCCCGCTGGATCAGCGCGTGGAAAAGGAACTGCTGGCTTTCGGCGGCCTTGGTGACCGGGGTGTCGTAATTCCCGTAGACCTGCGGGCCGACCACGAAGGCGATATCCGGATCCCGGAAGTAACCCAGCATGCGCTCCAGGAAGTTGGGCAGCGGCACATGGTCGGTGTCCACACACGCCATGAATTCATAGCCGTCGCCGTGCGCGTCCAGCCAGGCGTTGTAATTCCCGTGCTTGGTCCGCGCCCGGAAAGCGCCCTTCGGCTGGTTCCACTTCTCGATGCCCTTGCGGGAGAAGTGCCGTACGCCCAGCCGCGCGCACAGCGCCTTGACCTCGTCGTCGTCCCCCTCGTCGAGCAGCCAGACGTCCAGCGGCCCGGTGTGCCGGATCCGCACCGCCCCCTCCAGCGTGGCCCGGACCATCGCGATCGGCTCCTTGCCGGGCACGAAGCTGGTCAGGAACGCCACCCGGGTCCCCGGCTCGGCCACCACCGGCACCGGATCCCGCGCCACCAGCGTGGCATGGGCGTTGGAGACGACCGTGAACAGGCGGAACCCCTCGATCAGCGCGATCGAGACCAGCATCGCCAGATCCGCCGCCCGCTGCCACCCCGGCGCGTAGTCCCGCTCCACCCAGTGGTCGGGGTGGAGCAGCCACAGCAGCAGCACCGCCGAGCACACCGGCGCCGCGCACAGCAGCAGCGCGGCGCGGATCCGGTGCGGCTCCTGCGCCAGCAGGCTGCGGCAGCGCACCCGGTAGGGGCGGTCCGTGGGGGCCTTGGTCAGCGGGCCCGCCAGTTCGCTGTACCGCTTGTACTCGTATACCGGGGCGGGACGGTGGTGCGGGACGCGGGAATCCGACGCGGTACGCGCGGGCGGTGGCCCGGCTACGGCGCGGGCGGGGCTTTTCCGGGGGGAATCTCTGACGGGGGTCGGTGCAGACATCTGGGCACTCCCGCGGGGCTGGCTCGAACCGAATGTCGCGCCACGATGACCCATACGGGCCATAATTCTTCAGGTCATCGCGCGAGATGAGAAGGTAACAATCCCATGGGGCATCAGCGTGTACATCGGATATTCGGCGCGCCTTTGCTGACGGTCCGTAAGGCGCCCACTCCGACGGCCCAGCGGCGCGCGTCTTACGTGATTTACATCCCGCCGTCTGGCAGGGTCGGCACCGATCGAAGCCCATCGGAATACGGAGGATGGGGCGCAGTCGCCCGATGAGAGTCCTGCACATCATCTCCCGCCTCGGGGCCGGAGGAGCCGAACAGCAACTGCGGCTGCTGCTGCGCCGTATGCCGGTCCGCTGTGACGTCATCGCCCTCTCGGGCCCCGGCGCCACCGCGCACGGCATCCGCGCGGACGGCATCCCGGTCACCCATCTGCCCCTGGGCGGCGGGCGCGAGCGGCAGCTCACCACCGTGCCCAGGCTGGTACGGATCATCCGGTCCGGCGGCTACGACCTGGTGCACACCCATCTGTACCGGGCGTGTGTGCTCGGCCGGATCGCCGCCCGGCTGGCCGGGGTGCGCGCGGTCATCGCCACCGAACACAGCCTGGGCGAACGGCGGATCGACGGCCGTCCGCTCAACGCCGCCCTCCGCGCCCGCTATCTCGCCGCCGAACGGCTGGGCTCGGCGACGGTCGCCGTCTCGGCCGCCGTGGCCGACCGGCTGCGCGACTGGGGCGTGCCCAACCGCCGGATCCATCTGGTGCCCAACGGGATCGACGCCCGTCACTTCCGCTTCGAGCCGACCGCCCGGGCGGCCGCCCGCGCCCGACTCTCCATCCTCGACCGGGCCTTCGTGGTCGGCGGGGTGGGACGCCTGGTCGCGGACAAGCGGTTCGACACGGCGGTGCGGGCCGTCGCCGAAGTGCCGGACGCCCGGCTGCTGCTGGTCGGCGAGGGCCCCGAGCGCCCCGCCCTGGAGGACCTGGCCGCCCGGCTCGGCGTGGCCGACCGGGTCCGGCTGCTGGGGGAGCGCGACGGCGCGGTGGCCCCGGCCGACGACCGCCCCGCGGGGCTGCCCGCGCTGCTGGCCGCCATGGACGTCCTGGTCTCGCCGTCCGCCGAGGAGGCGTTCGGCCTCGCGGCGCTGGAGGGGCTGGCGGCCGGGCTGCCGGTGCTGCACACGGTCTGCCCCGCCCTCGACGAGTTGCCCGACGGGGCCGCGCCCGGCGCCCGCCGCATCGCCTCCGGCCCGGCCGCCCTCGCCGCCGCCCTGCGTGCACAGGCCGCCCAGGGCCCGCTGCGCTTCCCGGTCCCGGACGCCGTCGACCGCTACGACATCGCGCGCGGCGCCCGCCGTCTGATGGACCTCTACGACCGCACCACCACCTGCGGCCCGGACGGCTGTCTGCGGGTGCCGCCCGTCAGCCGGATGCCGCGGCGCGGCGCGCCCGCGGGTTGAGACGGCCCGTGCGGCGGGGGCAGCCGCGCCCATGCGGCGGGGCATCAGCCGCGTGGCGCGGCGGAAGTCAGCTTTCGCTGCCCGAAGCGTCAGCCACGCTCAATGCCGACGCGCGGTGCGCCCGCGGGCTCAGGCCGCGCTCGCGCTTGAAGGCGGCGCTGAGGGCGAACGCGCTGCCGTAGCCGACCCGCCGGGCCACCGCCGCCAGGGTGTGCTCCGGATCCCGGAGCAGATCCGCCGCGAGCGCCAGCCGCCAGCCGGTCAGATACGCCATGGGCGACTCGCCCACCAGCGCGGTGAAGCGGCGGGCCAGCGCAGCGCGCGAGACACCCGTCTCGGCGGCGAGCCCGGCCACCGTCCACGGATGGGCCGGGTTGTTCTGGAGCAGCCGCAGGGCGCGGCCCACCACCGGGTCGCCCAGCGCCCGGTACCAGCCGGGCGCCCGGGCCTCCGGCCGGGAGAACCAGGCCCGCAGTACGGAGATCAGCAGCAGATCCAGCAGCCGGTCCAAGACCGCCTCCTGCCCGGGCTCGTCCTTGACGATCTCCTCGCCGAGCCAGGGCATCAGCGGGCAGTCCCACACCCCGCCGTCCAGCGCCAGCAGCGGGGGCAGCGCGTCCAGCAGCCGCCCGCTGATCTCGCCGTCCAGCAGATAGCTGCCGATGAGCATCGTGGCCGAGCCGTCCGGGCTGTTGCCCCAGGTGCGCACCCCCAGCGCCATCGCCTCGGCCAGGTCGTGGCCGTCCGCCGTGCGGCACACCTCACCGGGGAGGATCCACGCCCGCGGCGCGGTCGCGGGGTCGTCGGCGACCGTGTACGGATCCGGGCCGCGCGCGATCGCCACGTCCCCCGGGCGCAGCCGCACCGCCTCGCCCGCGTCCGGCACCACCCACGCCTCGCCGCGCGCCATGGTCATCACACACAGCGGGGCCCGGTCCTCGATCCGCACCGCCCACGGCGGCTCCATCACGACCCGCAGCAGAAAGGCCCCCCGGGCCCGCGGGCCGTCCAGCAGACTCGCCAACGCGTCCATGGCGCACAGCGTAGACGCTCGCGCATGCCGCGGAGTTTCTCGGCCATGGACCGTCTCACCGTCCGCGAGTTGACTGGCCGCATGACGACACAGAACACGGAACACCCGACCGTCCTGGTGCTCGGCGGCACCGGCAAGACCGGGCGCCGGGTCGCGGACCGGCTGAACCGGGCCGGACACCCGGTGCGGATCGGCTCCCGGTCCGGAGATACGCCGTTCGACTGGGAGGACCCGCGCACCTGGGAGCCCGCGCTGGACGGGGCCGCCGCCGCGTACATCGCCTACTACCCCGACGTCTGCGACCCGGGCGCCGCCGCCACCCTCCGCGCCTTCGCCGAACGCGCGGCCGAGCGCGGCACCCGGCGGCTGGTGCTGCTCTCCGCCCGGGGCGTGGCGGCGGCGCTGCCCGCCGAGGAGGCGGTGCGGGTGCCCGGGGTGGCGGCGACCGTGCTGCGGGCGAGCTGGTTCTTCCAGAACTTCGACGAGGGCATCCTGCGCGACGGGGTGCTCGACGGCGAGATCGTCTTCCCGGCCGGGGACGTCGAGGAGCCCTTCGTGGACGCCGACGACATCGCCGAGGTCGCGGTCGCGGCGCTGACCGGGGACGTACCCGGAGACCGGACGTACGAGATCACCGGGCCGAGGCTGCTGACCTTCGCCGAGGCGGCCGCGGAGATCGCCGGGGCGACGGGCCGCGCGGTGCGCTATGTGCCGGTCTCCGCCGAGGGTTACGGGGCCGCGCTGGTGCGCGACCACGGGCTGCCGGACGAACTGGGGGCGTTTCTGACCGAGCTCTTCGCCACCCTGCTGGACGGGCGCAACGCGCGTCTCACGGACGATGTCCGGCGCGTCCTGGGGCGCGCGCCCGGGGACTTCGCCGACTACGCGCGGCGGGCCGCGCGGAGCGGGGCCTGGGCGGGCTGAGGCGCGACGGACCCGGCCGCCTTCCGCGGGGCGTCAGGGGAGTGGCTGTTCGGTCCAGATGCACTTGCCGTTGGAGGTGTAGCGGGTGCCCCAGCGGTGGGAGAGGGCCGAGACCAGCTGGAGCCCGCGCCCGCCCTCGTCGGTCTCCGAGGCGTGGCGGATCCGGGGGGTGGTCAAGGAGCCGTCGGTCACCTCGCAGATCAGCCCCTCGCCGCGCAGCAGCCGCAGCTCGACCGGGCCCCTGCCGTGCCGGATCGCGTTCGCGACCAACTCGCTGACCAGCAGCTCCGCGGTGGGGGTGAGCGGAGCCAGCTCCCAGCGGGTCAGCTGGTCCCGGACGTGGTCGCGCGCCTCGCCCGCGGCGATCGGCCCCTCGGACAGCGGCCAGGTGGCGATGTGGTCCGGGGCGAGCACATGGGTGCGGGCGATGAGCAGTGCCGCGTCATCGGCGGTGAGCTGCTTCTCCGGCAGCAACTCGGCCAGCACCTCGTCGCACAGCCGCTCCAGCGAGGCGCTCTCGCCCCGGCCCCCGTCGCCCCGGGCCCCGTCGCCCCGGCCCCCGTCGTCCCGGGCGTCCTCCGGGCCGGGTACGCGGGCCGCGCTGGACAGCGCGCTCGCCAGGTGCCGCATCCCGCGATCGATGTCCCGGGCGGCGGACTCCACGAGACCGTCGGTGTACAGCACCAGCAGACTGCCCTCCTCCAGACTCACCTCGGTGGTCTCGAACGGCGGCTGGGCCGCGCCCAGCGGTGGATCGGGGGCGCCGCCGGCGAAGCGGACCGGGTGGCCCGGACGTACGACGGCCGGGGGCGGATGTCCGGCGCTGGAGAAGACGCAGGTGGCGCCGACCGGGTCGTAGACGGCGTACAGACAGGTCGCGTAGAGGTTGTCCCCCAGCTCGCTCACCACGTCGTTGAGCCGGGTGAGCAACTCGGCGGGCGGAAATTCCAGTTCGGCCAGGGTGTTCACGGCGGTGCGCAGCCGGCCCATGGTGGCCGCCTCGGACAGCCCGTGACCCATCACATCCCCGATGACCAGGGCCACCCGGGCGCCGGACAGCGGGATCACGTCGTACCAGTCGCCGCCCACGTCGATGCCCTCGCTGGCGGGCAGATAGCGTGCGGCGGCGGTGACCGAGGACAGCGACGGCAGAGCACGCGGCAGCAGCCCCCGCTGGAGCTCCTTGGCCCGGGTGTGCTCCATGTCGTACAGCCGGGCGCGCTCGATGGCCTGCCCCATCAGTCCGCTGAGCGCGGTGAGCAGGGCCCGCTCCTCCGCGTCGAGCCGGCGCGGCTCGGCGAAGGCGACCACCGAGCAGCCGATGTTCCGGCCGGAGACGATCAACGGCAGAAAGGCCCATGCCTGCTTCTGCGCCGCGGCGGGCCGCCCGGCCATGCCGGGATAGCGCGCGGTGTACTCCTCGGCCGACTCGACGAAGGCGGGCGCCCCGCTCTGGTACACCTCGGAGACCGGCGACACTTCATGGATCGAGGCCCCGTCGATCGACTCCAGGAAGGGCTGCGGATAGCCGACGGCCCCGGCGATCCGGATCACGTCGCCCTCGATGAGCTGCACCACCATCCCCGAGGCGCCGAACGGCGGCAGCACCCGGTCGGCGATGGCGTTCACCACGTCGCGCATCGTCAGCGCCTGCGCGAGGGCGCTGGTCAGCTCGCCGATCCGCGCGGTGCGCTCGGCCGCCGCGTGCTCGGCCGCGGCCCGCTCCGCCTCCCGCGCCCGGCTCGCGGTGATGTCGGCGGCGTAGACCGTGAGCCCGTTCGGCACCGGGACCAGCCGCATGGAGTACCAGCGCTGATTGGTGGGCCAGCGCACCTCGAACCCGACCGGGGTGCCGCTCTCGGCGGCCCGCCGGTAGCGGCCCCGCAGGCCCGGCTCGGCCTCGTCGACGCTCAGCCGGGTGAAGGCGTCCCACAGCGTCCTGCCGAGCGTCGTCCGAGCGGTGCCGAGCAGCCGCTCCGCCTCGCCGTTGACGAAGGTGATGCGCCAGTCGCCGTCGACCGCGAAGAACGCGTCGCTCATATGCCAGAGCGCCTGGCTCACCTGGTCGTCCGCCAGCGAAGCGCCGGTGCCGTCCCGGTCCCGGTCCCGGCCCCGGTCGGGAGGGCCCTCCCGCAGCCGCGCGGCGGCCCACGCGGCCAGCGCCTCGACGGCCGCCCACCGCTCCGGTGCGGGCCGCTCGGCCGGGGCCATCAGCACCGACAGTGCGCCGGTGACCCCCTCCGTAGTGATCAGCGGAACCGCCAGCAGCCCGCTTCCGGCGGGCAGCGCCGGGCCCGTGCCGTCCGCGGTGCCGAGGGCCGGCGCCCATACCGGTGTGCCCCGGGCCATCGCGCGGGCCGGGGCGCTGGCGCCGGCCGGCTCGACCTCCGCCCAGTCCCGGGCGACCGGACGGATCAGCCCGTGCACCGCCGTGAGCTGCGGCGGCCGGGCGCCGGGGCCGCGCAGATGCACCATGCCGCCGAGACCGCCGGTCTCCGTCACGGCGTGGTCGAGCGCGAATCCGAGCAGATCCGGGCCGCTCAGCCCGTCACCCGCTTCGATGATCATGCGTATCCGGGCGGTGATGGCCTCATCCATGCCCATGGGGAAAATTTACTCCCTTGGAGGTGTATTCCAGGGAATGGGCCATCGCGCCCAGGTCATCTCGTGAACATCTCGGGGTGCTCACGGACGTACTCCCGCACCCCGGTCGCGGGCCTTCCCGTGATCGTCTCGATGTCGTCGGTCCAGCGGTCGTAGCGGTTCTCCGCGTGCAGCCGCGCCATCGTGGCGAGGTGGTCGAAGAGGTGGTCGGGCAGGCCCAGAGCCTTCAGGTCGTGGTTGACCCAGGCCTCGTAGGAGACGTCCACATAGGCGACCGGCCGGCCGAGCGCGTCGGCGAACTCCTCGGCCATGGTGGTCATGTCGACCGAGGCCGGGCCGGTCGGATGGTAGGTCCTGCCGATGTGCGAGGAGGGGGCCACCAGGATCGCCGCCACCACCGCGGCGACGTCCCGCGCCGCGACCGGGGAGGTGCGTCCGGTGCCGAACGGCAGCCGGATCGTGCCCTCCTCCGCGATGGAGCGGTAGACGAAGGTGGTGAAGAGCGGATTCTCCAGGAAGACGGTGGGCCTCAGATGGGTGACGGGCAGCCCGGACCAGTTGAGCGCCTGCTCCGCCAGCCAGTGCTCCCGCTGCTGTGTCGACTCCGAGGTGCTGGTGAGGTCCATCTGGGAGACCGTCATCTGCGACATGTTGACCAGCGCGTCCAGCCGCGCGTAGTCGCGGGCGACCGCCGCCGTCGTCATTGTGGCCTCCAGGTACTTCGGCGAGACGCTCATGCCGAAGTACATCCGCCCGCAGCCGTCCAGCACCCGGGCCACGTCCGGGGCGCGGGTGAGATCGCCCGCCACCACCTCCGCGCCCGTGGCACGCAGCGCCCCGGCCCGCTCGTCCTCGCGGTGGACCATGGCGCGCACGGGCAGTCCGCGGCGGCGCAGCTCCTCCACCACGGTGCGGCCGACGGCCCCGATGCTGCCCGCGGCGCCGGTCACCAGGATCGGTGCGTCGGGCATGGCTAGGACACCAGCTTGTCGAGGGTGATGGGCAGTTCGCGGATCCGGACACCGGTGGCGTGGTGCACGGCGTTGGCGATGGCCGCGGCGGTGCCCGTGATGCCCACCTCACCGAGGCCCTTGGCCCCCATGGGGTTGGTGTACGGATCGGACTCGTCCACCCAGTGGGCCTCGATCGAGTGGACATCGGCGGCGGAGGCGATGTGGTACTGGGCGAAGTCCTGGTTGACCACATGGCCGAACCGCGGGTCCAGCACGCTGTGTTCGTACAGCGCCATCGAGATCCCCTGGGTCATTCCGCCGATCAGCTGGGAGCGGGCCGTCTTGGGGTTGATGACCCGGCCCACGTCGAACATCCCCAGCAGCCGCGCCACCCGCACCTCGCCGGTGTCCTCGTCCACCCGTACCTCGGCGAACTGGGCGCCGAAGCTGTGCATCGCATGGCGCTCGGCCTCCGGATTGCCGCCGGGCAGCTCCGCGGTGACCTCAAGACCGTCCGACGGCGCGATACCGCCGTGCTCGGTCTGGAGCCGGGCCCGCAGCCGGTCCGCCGCCTCCCAGATCGCGGTGCCCCAGCTGTTGATGCCCGCCGAGAACCCGGCGACCGACGCGGCCGGCAGCGCCGTGTCCCCGATCCGCATCTCCACCTGTCCCACGGGTACGCTCAGCGCGTCCGCGGCGATCTGGGTGAGCGCCGTCCAGGTGCCGGTGCCCAGGTCGGCGGCGGCGATCCGGACCGTGTAGTGGCCGTCCGGGGCGAGCCGGATCGTGGCCGCGTTGCCGGGGAAGCGGGGGGAGGGGTACGTCGAGGCGGCCACGCCGGTGCCCACCAGCCAGCGCCCCTCGCGGTGGGAACGGGGGGCCGGGTCGCGCCGGTCCCAGCCGGCCCGGCGGGCGCCCTCGCGCAGACAGTCCGTCAGGTGGCGGCTGGAGAACGGCAGCCCGGACTCCGGATGCGCCGCCGGCTCATTGCGGATCCGGAACTCCACCGGGTCGAGACCGCAGGCGATCGCCATCTCGTCCAGCGCCGACTCCAGCGCGAACATCCCCTGCGCCTCGCCCGGCGCCCGCATGATCGTGGGCACCGGGACATCCAGCGGGGCCAGCCGGTGGGTGGTGCGCCGGTGCGGCGCCGCGTACATCATCCGGGAGCAGACGGCCACCTGCTCCGCGTACCCCTTGGCCCTGGCGGTCTGCTCGATCACCTCGTGGGAGAGCGCGGTGAGCCTGCCGTCCCGGCCGGCGCCCAGCCGGATCCGCTGGATCGACGCCGGGCGGTAGCCGACCAGGGCGAACATCTGCTGCCGGGTCAGCGAGAACTTGACCGGCCGCCGGACCATCCGGGCCGCCATCGCGGCGAGCACGGCGTACGAGTGGGGGTAGACCTTCGAGCCGAACGCGCCCCCGACATGCGGGGAGATCACCCGCACCCGCCCCGGCTCAAGACCCAGCACCCCGGAGATCAGGGCCTGGCTCATGGAGGCGCCCTGGGTGGAGCAGCGCACGATCAGCTCACCGTCCTGCCAGGTGACCACGGCGGTGTGCGGCTCCATCGGGTTGTTGTGGTACATCGGCGTGGAGTACGTGGCGTCCACCATGGTCGGCGACGCCGCCAGCGCCGTGTCCACGTCCCCCAGCACACTGTCGGCGGGCGAGCCGTCCTGGAGCTCTCCGCCGCCCGAGCCGAAGGTGGCGGCGTCCACCGGGGAGTAGAGGTCGCCGCGGTCGGCGCGCAGCACCACATCGGGGGTCCGGCCCTCGTAGTCCACGCGGACGAGCCCCGCCGCGCGGCGCGCGGTCTCCAGGCTCTCGGCGACCACCGCCCCGATGAACTGGCCGCGCCAGGCGACCTCGTCGGTCTGGAGCACCGCGAGCTCCGGGTCGTCCGGGCGGGTCAGCGTGGGGGCGTTGAGGTGGCTGAGCACCGCCAGCACCCCCGGCTCCGCCTCCGCGAGCGCGCCGTCCACCCCGGTGACCCGCCCGGCGGCGATCGTGGATTGCAGCGGATACAGATAGACGGGCTGGTCGAGGGGCCATTCATAGGCGTAGGTGGCGGTGCCGGTGACCTTCTGCACACCGTCGATACGGTCCATCGGGGTGCCGATGGCGCGGGGGCGTGCCGTGACGTCGCTCATCGCGCCTCCTCCAGCAGCTCCAGCAGGGTGCTGACCATCGTGTTGCGGGCGAGCGGGACCTTGAAGGCGTTGCCCGCCAGCGGCCGCGCCGCGGCCAGCTCGGCGGCGGCCGCGTCCACGAAGCTCTCCCGAGTGGCGGGCGCGCCGCGCAGCACCGCCTCGGCCGTGGTGGCCCGCCAGGGCTTGTGCGCCACCCCGCCCAGCGCGATCGCCACGTCCCGTACCGCCCCGTCGGTGACCTCCAGCACGGCGGCGACCGAGACCAGCGCGAAGGCGTACGAGGCGCGGTCGCGCACCTTGCGGTAGCGGGAGCGGGCCGCGGCGTGCGGGGGCGGCAGCTCCACGCCGGTGATCAGCTCACCGCGCTCCAGGACGGTGTCGCGCTCGGGGGTGTCCTCCGGCAGCCGGTGCAGCCGGGTCAGCGGGATCCGCCGCTCGGCGGCCGGACCGGTCACCGTCACCACCGCGTCCAGCGCGGCCAGCGCGACGGCCATGTCGGAGGGGTGGGTGGCCACACAGGCGGGGGAGGCGCCCAGGATCGCCATATCGCGCTGGTAGCCCCGCACCGCCGAGCAGCCCGAGCCCGGTATGCGCTTGTTGCAGGGGGTGGTGACGTTCTGGAAGTACGGGCAGCGGGTGCGCTGGAGCAGATTGCCGCCGGTGGTGGCGAGGTTGCGCAGCTGGCCCGAGGCGCCCGAGAGCAGCGCCTGGGAGAGCACCGGATAGCGCCGCCGGACCCGCGGGTCGGCGGCCAGATCGCTGTTGGGCACCGCCGCGCCGATCCGCAGCCCCCCGTCGGGCAGCTCCTCGATCCGGTCCGAGGTCAGCTGCCGGACGTCGATCAGCACCTCCGGGGTCGTCACCTCGAGGCGCATCAGATCGACCAGATTGGTGCCCCCGGCCAGATAGGCCGCGTCGGCCTCCTTCACCAGGGTGGCGACGGCCGTCGGCACCTCATCGGCGCGTTCGTAGCGAAAGGGCTTCATCGGTGCGCCACCTCCGCGATCGCCGGGACGATGTTCGCGTACGCGGCGCAGCGGCACAGATTGCCGCTCATCCGCTCGGCGATCTCCTCGTCGTCGAGCACCACGTCGGTGGCGCCCGGGTCCTTGCTCACGGCGCTGGGCCAGCCCGCCCCGGCCTCCTGGAGCATCCCGGCCGCCGAGACGATCTGACCGGGTGTGCAGTAGCCGCACTGGAAGGCGTCATGGGCGATGAACGACCGCTGGAGCGGATGCAGCTCACCGTCGGTGAGCCCGGCCGCCGTGACGATGTCCGCCCCCTGGTGGGCGACGGCCAGTGCGAGGCAGCCGAGGATCCGGCGGCCGTCGAGCAGCAGGGTGCAGGCGCCGCACTGTCCGTGGTCGCAGCCCTTCTTGGGGCTGGTGTTCCCCAGTTGTTCGCGGAGGGCGTCAAGCAGCGTCGTACGGGTGTCGACGGTGAGGCGGTGCTCGGTCCCGTCCACCCGGAGCTCGATCTCCAGGTCCATGGTCCCTACCCTTGATCGTCGTCCTTCGGAACGTCACGCGGCACCCCCATTCTCGGACATATGCATACTGATCGCCCGTTCGGCGGTATGGTCCCGCCGGAACTCCGTACCGATACGGGCCGCGGCCCCTCGCCGGCCGACACCGGTGGACCAGGCCGCGGCCCGGGGCCAGGGCCTCCTTCAGGTGTGCTGGATCACGGCTTCCAGATGGGGCAGATAGTGGTCCATGCGGTCCCGCTTGGTGAGCAGATACGGGAGGTTCTCCTTGTGCGGAGTCATCAGCAGCGGCACCTGCTCGCTGACCCGGACGCCGTGCCGCACCAGCGCGTCCCGCTTCTGCGGGTTGTTGGACAGCAGCCGCACGGAGCGCACCTCGAGGTCGTGCAGCACATCCGCCGCCACCTTGTAGTCGCGGGCGTCGGCCGGCAGGCCGAGGGCGAGGTTGGCCTCGACGGTGTCCAGCCCCTCGGACTGGAGCTTCATCGCCTGGAGCTTGGCGAGCAGTCCGATCCCGCGCCCCTCATGGCCTCTCAGATACACCAGGACGCCCCGGCCTTCGGCCGCGATCGCCTTCAGTGCGGCGGAGAGCTGGTCGCCGCACTCGCAGTGACGGGAGCCGAACGCGTCTCCGGTGAGGCACTCGGAATGCAGCCGGGTAAGCGCTTCCTCCCCGTCGACATCGCCGTATACGAGCGCTATTTGTTCATCACCGCGCACAAGGTCCCGATAGCCGATCGCGAGAAAGTCGCCATGCTTCGTGGCCAGCCGGACATTCACCACTCGTTCGACACCCGAGGTGCGGGTGTCGACATCGAACACGCCATCACTTTCTGTCATGTCCCGATCTTATCTGGAAAACCACCGCCCTTGTACAGGAGAATGAGAAAGCCGCAGCAACAAGCTGTCCGGACGACGTATGAAAGGTCCACGAGATATGAGCGGTTCGGGAACGCGCCCGCAGACCGGCATGGTGTTGCCGACACGGACGACGGAGGAAGTGCGGGCCGACCGGGCCGAGGTCGCCGTTCTTCCCGTGGGCAGCTTCGAACAACACGGCGCATTTCTCCCACTGGTGACCGACACGGTCATCGCCTGCACGGTCGCAGCCGAGATCGCGGCCGCGTACCCGGTGCTCCAGCTGCCCCCGGTGACGGTCTCCTGCTCCCATGAACACGCCGCCTGGCCAGGGACGGTGTCGATTTCCGCGGCCACCCTCCACGCCGTGGTGCGCGATATCGCGGACTCGCTCAGGCGCTCGGGTATACGCGGTCTGATTCTGGTGAACGGACACGGCGGAAATTACGTACTGCGCAACGTCGTTCAGGAATCCGCGGGCACTGACTTCCGCATGGCGCTATTCCCCGGATCGGCCGACTGGGAGGTTGCCAGGAGCCGCGCCGGAGTGCGCACCCCGGCCAACAGCGATATGCATGCGGGCGAACTGGAGACATCGATCCTCCTGCATGCCCATCCGGAACTCGTACGGCCCGGCCATGAAACCTCCGACTGGATATCCGACGATCGGAAACATCTGCTCACCCTCGGTATGTCCGCCTATACCGAATCCGGGGTCGTCGGCCGTCCGTCCAGGGCGTCCGCGGATAAGGGAAAGGAACTCCTGGCCGGGCTCGTCGACTGCTTCGCCGAGTATCTTTCCCTGGTCGGTGCCGAGAAGGAGGCGGGATGACCTTCCTGGAGACGGAAGAGGCGTGGGAGCGGCTGCGCCCGGTCCGGACCGAGGCGGACGCGGAGGCCACCGGTCTGGTCCGGGGCCCGGACGGCAGGTGGCGGTGGAGCGAGGCCGCCTCGCCGGAGGCCCGGCTCCTGGTCGACCGCTACCTCCCGCTGTGCCTGGCCGGGCCGCGGCTGACCATCGCTCAGCTCGGCCAGAGCCTGGACGGCTTCATCGCCACCCGCACCGGCGACGCCGACTACGTCACCGGCGAGGAGGACCGCCGCCATCTCCACCGGCTGCGCGCCCTCGCCGACGCGGTGGTCGTCGGGGCCGGTACCGCCGTCGCGGACGACCCCCAGCTGACCGTGCGCGCCTGCGCGGGCGCCCATCCGGTGCGGGTCGTGCTCGATCCGCGCGGACGGGTGCCGCTCGACCGACGGGTGTTCACCGATGGCTCAGCTCCGACCCTGTGGGTGGTGGGCACCACCGGTGAGCGCCGGCCGGCGCCGCCGGACGGCGTGGACGTGCTGACGCTCGACGACCCGGACGCCTTCGCCCCCCACCACCTGGTGCGGGCGCTTCGGCGGCGCGGGCTCGGCCGGGTACTCGTCGAGGGCGGCGGGGTCACCGTGTCGCGCTTCCTGCACGCGGGGGCGCTGCACCGGCTCTACGTCACCGTGGCCCCGGTCCTGCTCGGCGACGGCATACCCGGGCTGCGCTTCGACGGGACGACCGTCATGCGGAACGCGCTCCGCCCGCCGGTCCGCCGCGACACCCTCGGCGAGGACACCCTCTTCGAACTCGACCTGTCGGCCCCGCAGCCGGCCGTAACCCTGGACGGCCAGCACCACGGCACCGGGGAGGCTCGCGGCGAAGGTGAGCACCCCGTAGACCACGGCCACGGTCAGCCCCTGGCTCGCGCCGAGGCCCGCGGCGCCGAAGGCCCAGGCGGTCACGCCCTCGCGGGGGCCCCAGCCGCCGACGTTCAGCGGCAGGGCCATGGCGATCAGGGCGAGCACCATCAGGGGCACCAGCTCGGTCAGCGGGGCGTCTGACCCCGCCACCCGCGCGGCCAGGACGAACGTCGTCAGATGGCCGGCCAGCACCACCACCGAGGAGATCACCAGCCCCGGCCAGCTGCCCCGGGCCAGCAGCCCGCGGCGCGCCTCCAGGAGCGCGCCGCGGACCTCGCCCCGCCGACCG
>NZ_BAAAIF010000028.1:0-119197 GCF_039525925.1 Streptomyces javensis
TTCGCAGACCCCGCAGCCCTCGCCCCAGTCGACTCGGCCCCAGTCGGCTCCGGCCCGCTCGGCTCAGTCCCGCTCGGGCCCACGGCCCCGCTTGGCTTCGCAGACCCCGCAGCCCTCGCCGCCCCGGTCCGCTCGGCCCCGGTCCGCTCGGCCGCGGTCGGCTCGGTCCCGCTCGGCCCCACGGTCCTGGTCGGCTTCGCAGACCCCGCAGCCCTCGCCCCAGTCGACTCGGCCCCAGTCGGCTCCGGCCCGCTCGGCTCAGTCCCGCTCGGGCCCACGGCCCCGCTTGGCTTCGCAGACCCCGCAGCCCTCGCCCCAGTCGACTCGGCCCCAGTCGGCTCCGGCCCGCTCGGCTCAGTCCCGCTCGGGCCCACGGCCCCGCTTGGCTCCGGCCCGCTCGGCTCCGCCATGCCGTTCGGCCCCGCCGTCCCGTCCGGCCCCGCCGTCCCGCTCGGCCCCGCCGTCCCGCTCGGCTCGTTCGCCGTCTCGTTCGGCTCGTTGGCCTCATGCCGCTCGGTCATCGCGTGTCTTCCCGCTCCGGAGGCGTGACCAGCCCGCTGCGCAGCGCGCCCGCCGACGGTCGGCCCGCGGCCGTGGAGGCGGCGCCGGGTACGGAGTTTCCGTAGCGCTCGCCCAGCGACTCGCGGGCGATCTTCTCCTGGAGCTTGAGGATGCCCTGGAGCAGCGCCTCGGGCCGGGGCGGGCAGCCGGGGACGTAGACGTCGACGGGGATGATCTGGTCGACGCCCTTGGTCACCGCGTACGAGTCCCAGTAGGGGCCGCCGCAGTTCGAGCAGGCACCGAAGGAGATCACGTACTTCGGCTCCGGCATCTGCTCGTACAGCCGCTTCACCGCGGGTGCCATCTTGTCCGTGACCGTGCCGGAGACGACCATCAGGTCGGCCTGGCGCGGGCCCGGCGCGAAGGGGATCACGCCGAGCCGGATGAAGTCGTGGCGGGCCATCGACGCCGCGATGAATTCGATCGCGCAGCAGGCGAGCCCGAAGTTGAAGACCCACAGGCTGTAGCGGCGGCCCCAGTTCAGGACCACCTTCATCGGCTCGGGGGCCAGCCGGGCCAGCGGGCCGAGACGGCGCGGCTCCGGCAGGTCCACCGGGCCGCCGGGCGCGGGGACCGGCGGCCCGGAGACCGGCGGCCCGGAGACCGGCGTCGGTGTTGGCGTCGGCGTTGGCGTTGGCGTCGGGTTCGGTGTCACGTCCACTCCAGGACGCCCTTCTTCCATGCGTACAGCAGACCTACGGCGAGGAACCCGAGGAAGATGAACATCTCCACCAGCGTGGCGGCCCCGAAGCCGGGCGCCGCGAAGACCGTCGCCCACGGGAACAAGAAGATCGAGTCAACGGCGAAAATCACATACAGAAAAGCGTAGACGTAGTAGCGGACCTGGGTGTGGGCCCAGCCCTCGCCCACGGGGTCCACTCCGCACTCGTAGGTCAGCAGCTTCTCCGGCGTGGGCACGACAGGCCGCAGCAGTCGCCCGGCCCCGAAGGCCACGGCGACGAAGATCACGCCGATCGCCGCCAGCAGTCCGACCACCGCATAGCCGTGGAAGTAGTCGGCCGCGAGCTGGACGCTGGTGACGCTGGTGGTGCGTACGGTCGTCGCCTCCGGCACGTCCGCCCCTCGCTCCCTGGTCTCGTGGTCCTTGTCCGCTCCTCGTCGACCTCGCGTGTTCGACGATCCGTACGGACGGGAAGTCTAGGCCCTGCCGCGACCCGGCCGGGCGGCCCGTCCGCCATGCGGTGGGGGTAGCCCCATGGCGGAGTCCCCGCGGGGCCGGGCAGTCTTGCTGTCATGACCTCCAGTTCCCCCGTCGACGGGCCCGTCGACGGCCCCGTCGGCGGCGGCCCCGACGGCGGCCGTGGCCACGCCGACGAGCGGCTGCCGCGCCCGCCCGCGTTCGCCTTTCCCACGCAGACCTGGAAGGAGATCGCGTATCTCCTGGCCAATCTGCTGGTGGGCATCGTGTGCTTCGTCTTCACCCTGGTCTGGCTGGCCGTGGGCCTGGGACTGGCCGTCACGGTGGTGGGCCTCCCCCTGCTGGCCCTGGGGCTGCGGTTCAGCCGGCTCCTCGGCCGGTTCGAGCGGAACCGCGCCCGGGCGCTGCTCTCGGTGCGCATCGACGAGCCCAGCCCCCTGCCGTACCAGCCGGACAGCGGCTTCCTGGGCAGGCTGTGGACGAGTCTGCGGGATCCGGTCGGCTGGCGGGCCACGCTCTACGCCCTGATCCGGCTGCCGTGGTCGGTGGTCACCTTCGCGATCACCCTGACCTCGCTGTTCGCGGCCTGGCCAGTGCTGCCGTGGATCGCCCGGGGGCTGACGCATGTGGACCGGGCGATGGTGCGCGGGCTGCTGTTCCCCTCCGACGAGCTGGAGCGGCGGATCGCCGAGCTGGAGTCGGACCGGGGCACGGTGGTGGACACCGCCGCCGCCGACCTGCGCCGGATCGAACGCGACCTCCACGACGGCGCCCAGGCCCGCCTGGTCGCCCTCGCCATGGGGCTCGGTCTGGCGAAGGAGAAGCTGGAGGAGGACCCGGAAGCGGCCGCCAAGATGGTGGACGAGGCGCACGGCGAGGTGAAGCTCGCCCTCCAGGAGCTCCGCGACCTCGCCCGCGGCATCCATCCGGCCATCCTCACCGACCGCGGCCTCGGCCCCGCCCTCTCCGCGCTCTCGGCCCGCTGCACCGTGCCCGTGAAGGTGGCGGTCGAGCTGCCCGAACGCCCGGCACCGGCCATCGAGGGCATCGCCTACTTCACCGTCTCCGAGCTGCTCCAGAACATCAGCAAGCACAGCGGCGCCCGCACCGCCGAGGTCGAGCTGTGGCGCACCGAGGACCGGCTGCTGATCCAGGTGCGGGACGACGGGCGCGGCGGGGCGTCCACCGACGGGGGCACGGGGCTCGCGGGCCTGGCGGAGCGGCTGGGTTCGGTGGACGGGCTGTTCGTGGTGGATTCGCCGTCCGGTGGGCCGACCGCCGTGACCGCCGAGCTGCCCTGGCACCACCGGACCGGGTCGGCGGCGGGCGCGGCGGTGGCACGGTCCCGGCGAAGAGGCTGAGCACCGTACCGGCGAAGAAGCCGCACCCCGCACGGCCCTGACCTCACCCCGCCCGAGGACCTCACCCCGCCCGAGCACCCCCGCCCGAGGTAGGGCTAACCCCCCGGTGAAGAGGCCGACCCGCCCGATGGCCGGGCCGGTCACGCTCCGGGACTCTTGGGGATACGCAGAAGCGCGACCGATCAGGCCCCCCGGAGGACGGACGAGACGATGGCCACCGCATACCGCCCCTACGAGCCGGGGACCGAGCCCCGTGGCCAGCTGGTGCCCGCAGCGCTGAAGGCGCCGTTCCAGGGCCGCGTATGGCGTGAGTTCCTCTACGTCCTGATCAGCCTGCCGATGGCCATCCTCACCTTCGTCTACACGGTCACGATGATCGCGCTCGGCGCCGGGCTGCTGATCACCTTCCTCGGCGTCCCGGTGCTCGGCGCCGCCCTCGCGGGCTGCCGGGCGCTCGGCGTCGTCGAGCGGGCCCGCGCCCGGGCGCTGCTGGGGCTCGAGGTGGCCGAGCCCGAGCCGGTGCTCGGCCGGAGGGGCGGCCGCGGGGGCAGGCGCGGACCGGTCGCCTGGGTGGGCGCGCTGCTCAGGAGCGGCACCTCCTGGCGTCATGTGATCTACGCGCTGATCCATCTGCCGTGGGCGGTGTTCTCCTTCGGCTTCGCGGTGGCGTTCACCTTCTACGGCTGGGGCTTCGCGACCTATCCGCTGTGGCGCTGGGTCTTCCCCCGGTATCTGGACGAGCCGGGTCTACAGGTCTTCGGGGACGACCACGGGCGCAACTTCTATCTGGACACCCCGTTCGAGATCACCGTGACCTGCCTCGCCGGGGTGCTGGTCCTGCTGCTGACCCCGTGGATCCTGCGGGCGCTGACCTCGGTCGACCGGATCATGGTGACCGGGCTGCTCGGCCCGTCCCGGCTGGCCAGCCGGGTCTGGGAGCTGGAGTCGGACCGGGGCACGGTGGTGGACACCGCCGCCGCCGACCTGCGCCGGATCGAACGCGACCTCCACGACGGCGCCCAGGCCCGCCTGGTCGCCCTCGCCATGGATCTGGGCCTGGCGAAGGAGAAGCTGGAGGAGGACCCGGAAGCCGCCGCGAAAATGGTGGACGAGGCGCACGGCGAGGTGAAGCTCGCCCTCCAGGAGCTCCGCGACCTCGCCCGCGGCATCCACCCCGCCATCCTCACCGACCGCGGCCTCGGCCCCGCCCTCTCCGCCCTCGCCGCCCGCTGCACCGTCCCGGTGAGGGCGACCGTGGACCTTCCGCGGCGGCCCGCGCCCGCGATCGAGGGCATCGTCTACTTCACCGTCTCCGAGCTGCTCCAGAACATCAGCAAGCACAGCGGCGCCCGCACCGCCGAGGTCGACGTCTGGCGCGCCGAGGACCGGCTGCTGCTCCAGATCACCGACGACGGACGGGGCGGGGCCGACACCTCCGCCGGTTCGGGTCTCGCCGGTCTTGCCGAGCGGATCGACGCGGTGGACGGCGTCCTCGTCGTCCACTCCCCGGCGGGCGGCCCGACCACGGTGACCGCCGAGCTCCCCTGGCGCTGACGGCGCACGAGCCTGGCGCTGACGGCGCACACCCCTCCACGTGTACGCGGCCCGTACGCGGCCGGTTCTGTGCGACGCGAGCGGCCGAACCCTGGGATGCTGGTCCCGACGAACCGAGTGAAACGGGGGCCGAGCATCGTGGCGGACAGAGTACGGGTGGTCATCGCCGAGGATTCGGTGCTGCTGCGGGAGGGGCTGACCCGGCTGCTGACCGACCGGGGCCATGACGTGGTCGCGGGCGTCGGGGACGCGGAAGCGCTGATCAAGTCGGTGCGGGAGCTGGCCGACGAGGGCGCGCTACCGGATGTGGTGGTGGCCGACGTCCGGATGCCGCCCACGCACACCGACGAGGGGGTCCGGGCGGCCGTCCGGCTGCGCCGCGACCACCCCGGGCTGTCGGTGCTGGTCCTGTCGCAGTACGTGGAGGAGCAGTACGCCACCGAGCTGCTGGCCGGGAACAGCCGGGGGGTGGGCTATCTGCTCAAGGACCGGGTGGCCGAGGTGCGCGAGTTCGTGGACGCGGTGGTGCGGGTCGCCCAGGGCGGCACGGCGCTCGACCCGGAGGTGGTCGCCCAGCTGCTGGGCCGCAGCCGCAAGCAGGATGTGCTGGCCGGACTCACCCCGAGGGAGCGGGAAGTCCTGGGGCTGATGGCCGAGGGCCGTACCAATTCGGCCATCGCCCGGCAGCTCGTGGTGAGCGACGGCGCGGTCGAGAAGCATGTGAGCAATATCTTCCTGAAGCTCGGCCTGTCGCCGAGTGACGGGGATCACCGTCGGGTGCTCGCCGTCCTCACTTATCTCAATTCCTGAGACTCTCAATTCCTGAAAGCAGACTCCCGCACACCAAAGCGGGGCCAAAGGCTGAACGGGGGATCAGCGGAAATGACAGCACGGGGGGAGGGACACGTCATGCCAAACCAGGACATATATGGTTCTTCTTTCGGCGTCCACCATGTGATCCGGCCAAGGAAGGCCACCCTTACCGACGTACGATGGTCATGGGACAACAACCGGTCGGCACCGACTGTCCAGGAGCGCCGCCTCAAGGGAGGTCCGAAGCAGTGACCAGCCAGGTCAGCAGCCCGGCCGAGCAGGCCGAACCAGCCGATCAGCAGGGCGGGCAGACGCCCGCCGGGGGACAGCGATCAGCAGACGGCGGCAAGGAGGTCCGCCGTCTGGACCGGGTGATCATCCGGTTCGCGGGGGACTCCGGTGACGGTATGCAGCTCACGGGTGACCGCTTCACCTCGGAGACGGCGTCGTTCGGAAACGACCTGTCGACCCTGCCGAACTTCCCGGCGGAGATCCGCGCCCCCGCCGGCACCCTGCCCGGAGTGTCGAGCTTCCAGCTCCACTTCGCCGATCACGACATCCTCACACCGGGTGACGCGCCGAACGTGCTGGTGGCGATGAACCCGGCCGCGCTGAAGGCCAACCTCCCCGATGTGCCGCGCGGGGCGGAAATCATCGTCAACACCGACGAGTTCACCAAGCGCCCCATGGCCAAGGTCGGCTATGACCAAAGCCCCCTGGAGGACGGCTCGCTGGACGGCTACCGCGTCCACCCGGTGCCGCTCACCACGCTGACCATCGAGGCGCTGAAGGAATTCGGGCTGTCCCGCAAGGAGGCCGAGCGCAGCAAGAACATGTTCGCGCTCGGGCTGTTGTCGTGGATGTACCACCGGCCGACCGAGAACACCGAGAAGTTCCTGCGCCAGAAGTTCGCCAAGAAGCCGCAGATCGCCGAGGCGAACGTGGCCGCCTTCCGGGCGGGCTGGAACTTCGGCGAGACCACCGAGGACTTCGCCGTCTCCTACGAGGTCGCCCCGGCCACCACCGCGTTCCCCACCGGCACCTACCGGAACATCTCCGGAAACCTGGCGCTGTCCTACGGGCTGATCGCGGCCTCCCGCCAGGCCGATCTGCCGCTGTTCCTGGGGTCGTACCCGATCACCCCGGCCTCGGACATCCTGCACGAGCTGTCCAAGCACAAGAACTTCGGTGTGCGCAGCTTCCAGGCCGAGGACGAGATCGCCGGGATCGGCGCCGCGCTGGGCGCGGCCTTCGGCGGCTCCCTCGCCGTGACCACCACCTCCGGCCCCGGTGTCGCGCTGAAGTCGGAGACCATCGGGCTCGCGGTCTCGCTCGAGCTGCCGCTGCTGGTGATCGACATCCAGCGCGGCGGCCCCTCCACCGGACTGCCCACCAAGACCGAGCAGGCGGATCTGCTCCAGGCCATGTACGGGCGCAACGGCGAGGCCCCGGTGCCGATCGTGGCCCCGAAGACCCCGGCCGACTGCTTCGACGCCGCGCTCGACGCCGCCCGGATCGCCCTGACCTACCGCACCCCGGTGTTCCTGCTGTCGGACGGCTACCTGGCCAACGGCTCGGAGCCCTGGCGGGTGCCGGACGTCGACGAGCTGCCCGATCTGCGCGTCCAGTTCGCAGCTGGCCCCAACCACGTCACTGCCGACGGCACCGAGGTCTTCTGGCCGTACAAGCGCGATCCGGAGACCCTGGCCCGCCCCTGGGCCGTGCCCGGAACGCCCGGTCTGGAGCACCGGATCGGCGGCATCGAGAAGCAGGACGGCACGGGGAACATCTCCTACGACCCGGCCAACCACGACCACATGGTCCGCATCCGCCAGGCCAAGGTGGACGGCATCGCGGTGCCGGACATCGAGGTGGACGACCCGACCGGCGACGCCCGCACCCTGGTCCTGGGGTGGGGGTCCACCTACGGCCCGATCACCGCCGCGGTGCGGCGCGTCCGCACCGCGGGCGACCGGATCGCCCAGGCCCATCTGCGCCATCTCAACCCCTTCCCGGCCAACCTCGGCAAGGTGCTGGAGGGTTACGAGAAGGTCGTGGTGCCGGAGATGAACCTGGGTCAGCTGGCGACGCTGCTGCGCGCCCGCTATCTGGTCGACACCCGCTCCTTCACCCAGGTCCGCGGGCTGCCCTTCAAGGCCGAACAGCTCGCCACCGCCCTCAAGGAGGCCATCGATGACTGACACCATCGCCGAGGGCGCGGCATCGGCTCGGCACGCGCTCTCCCTGGTGCCCAAGAGCGACACCAAGCAGACCATGAAGGACTTCAAGTCCGACCAGGAGGTCCGCTGGTGCCCCGGCTGCGGTGACTACGCGATCCTCGCCGCCGTCCAGGGCTTCATGCCCGAACTGGGCCTGGCGAAGGAGAACATCGTCTTCGTCTCCGGCATCGGGTGCTCCTCGCGCTTCCCGTACTACATGAACACCTACGGGATGCACTCCATCCACGGCCGCGCCCCGGCCATCGCCACCGGTCTCGCCGCCTCCCGCCGCGATCTGTCGGTGTGGGTCGTCACCGGTGACGGCGACGCGCTGTCGATCGGTGGCAACCACCTGATCCACGCGCTGCGCCGCAATGTGAACCTGAAGATCCTGCTCTTCAACAACCGCATCTACGGCCTGACCAAGGGGCAGTACAGCCCCACCTCCGAGGTCGGCAAGATCACCAAGTCGACCCCGATGGGCTCCCTGGACGCGCCGTTCAACCCGCTGTCGCTCGCGCTCGGCGCCGAGGCGGGCTTCGTGGCCCGCACCGTGGACTCCGACCGCAAGCATCTGACCGAGGTGCTGCGGCAGGCGGCGGCCCACCCGGGCACCGCGCTGGTGGAGATCTACCAGAACTGCAACATCTTCAACGACGGCGCCTTCGAGGCCCTGAAGGACAAGGACCAGGCCCAGGAGGCCGTGATCCGGCTGGAGCACGGGCAGCCGATCCGCTTCGGCACCGACCAGTCCAAGGGCGTCATCCGCGACCAGCGCACCGGCGACCTCGAAGTGGTCACCGTCACCGCCGAGAACGAGCACCACGTGCTGGTGCACGACGCCCACGCGGCCTCGCCCACCACGGCGTTCGCGCTGACCAGGCTCGCCGACGCCGACACCCTCCACCACACCCCCATCGGGGTGCTGCGCGATGTGGAGCGCCCGGTCTACGACACCCAGATGTCCGACCAGCTCGACAACGCCGTGGAGCTCAAGGGCAAGGGCGACCTCGGCACGCTGCTCGCGGGCGGCGACACCTGGACCGTCGTGGGCTGACCCCCTCAGCGCGCTCAGCGGGCGCGTTCGTACATACGGGCACTGGCGGATGCCCGGCCGGAGCGTCTGACCGCGCTCCGGCCGGGCACCCGCTCTGCTGTCCGCATGGCCGACACCGCCGCCCCGCCCCAGCCGCCCGACCGCCCCGGCTACCGCCTCAAGCGGCTGCTGCTCGGCCCACCCCTGGTCACCGAGCGGATCCGGCGCGAGAAGCTGAGCAATCCGGCCGCGCTGGGCGTGCTGGCCTCCGACTGCATCTCCTCGACGGCGTACGGCAGCGAGGAGATGCTGCGGGTGCTGGTGCCGGTCATCGGGGTCGCGGCGTTCACCATGATCCTCCCGGTGACCGGGGCGATCCTGCTGGTGCTGCTGCTGGTCACGCTCTGCTACAGCGATGTGGTGATGATCTACACCCGGGCGGGCGGCTCATATGTGGTGGCGCGGGAGAACTTCGGTCCGGACATCGCCCAGATCGCGTCCGTGGCGCTGCTGGTGGACTACATCGTCACCGTCGCGGTCCAGGTCTCGGCGGGCACCAACGCGATCATCTCGTTCGCCCATCTCGTCGGCGGCACCTGGACCGGTATCGACCATCTCCAACTGCCGCTCAGCGCCCTGGTGATCCTGATCCTGGCCTACGGGAACCTGCGCGGACTGCGGGAGGCCGGGCGGGTCTTCATGGTGCCCGCCTACCTGTTCATCCTCGCCGTCGGCCTGATGCTGGTGGTCGGCGTGGTCCGCGGGCTCACCGGGACGCTGCCGCACGCCGATGTGCACGCGGCGGGCGCCGTGCCCCTCGGCACCGCGGGCAGCGGCTGGCTCTACGGCGCCTCGCTCTTCATCGTGCTGCGCTCGTTCGCCAACGGCGGCTCCTCACTGACCGGTCTGGAGGCGATCTCCAACAGCGTCTCGGTCTTCCGCGATCCCAAGGGCCACAACGCCCGCCGCACGCTGGTCACGATGAGCTGCGTCCTGGGCACGCTGGTCCTCGGGGTGTCCGCCCTGGCCCACTTCACCCACGCCATCCCGTACCGGGACGGCACCCCGACCGTTCTCGCGCAGGAGGCCCATCTGGTCTTCGGCGGCGGGGTGCTGGGCGCCCTGGGGCTGGCGTTCGTCCAGCTGGCGACCGCGCTCATCCTCTACACGGGCGCCAACACGCCCTTCACCGGCTTTCCGTTCCTGGCCAGCTTCGTGGCCGAGGACCGCTTTCTGCCCCGGCAGCTGACCCGGCGCGGCCACCGGCTGGCCTTCTCCAACGGGATCGTGTCGCTGGCCGTGGTGGCGCTGGCGCTGCTGGTGGTCACCGAGGCCAATGTGGACCGGCTGGTGGCGCTGTACGCGATCGGGGTGTTCACCGCCTTCACCATGGCCGGGTCCGGGATGACGGCCTATCACCTGCGGCGCCGGGAGCCGGGGCGGACGTGGAAGGTCGCGGTGAACCTCATCACCGCGGTGGTCTCCGCGGCCGTGGTGCTGATCTTCGGGATCACCAAGTTCACCGAGGGCGCCTGGCTGGTCGTGGTGGTCTTCCCGCTCGGGGTCTGGGCACTGATCCGGATCAACCGCGAGTACCGCGCGGAGGCGGCCGCCCTGGAGGCGGTGCCACGCCCCGGGGACGACGTCCCGCGCTGGCGGCGCCATGTGGTCTTCGTCCTGGCGGACAGCATCGACCTCGCGACGGTCAAGGCGCTGCGGTACGCGCACGAGCTGCGTCCCGACGAGGTCCGCGCGGTGCACTTCATGGTGGACGAGGCCCATGCCCGGCGGCTGATGGCGCGGTGGGAGGCCACGGCCGGGGTGACGGCGGCGCTGGAGGTCGTGGAGTGCCCGGACCGGCGGCTGCGCCACGCGGTGATGGAGCTGGCGGCCCGTACCACCGAGGACGGGCAGACCGCGCTGACCCTGCTGGTGCCGCGCCGCACCTACACCTCCCCACTGGGCAAGCTGCTGCACAGGGGCACGGCGGAGTCGCTGGCCAAGGCGCTGGAGCGGCTGCCGGGCGTCGCGGTGACGATCCTGCCGTTCGCCGTCAGCCTCGCGGCACGGGAGCGGGGGCCGCGGGAGGAGGAGTCCGGGGAGCGCGAGCCCCGGGAACGACCCGGCCCCGAATGAACACACTTACTTAACCGGAAGTACCTTTCTCTTGGTTAGCGCTTCCCTTATGGTGGGTGTGCCGATCCCGAACCAGGAGAGTCACACATATGAGCATCGTCGTCACCGGAGCCACCGGCCACCTCGGCCGCCTCGTCGTCGAGGGGCTGCTGGAGAAGGTTCCCGCCGACCAGATCACCGCGGTCGTGCGCGACACCGCGAAGGCCGCCGACCTCGCCGACCGCGGGGTGCGGCTGCATGTGGCCGACTACAACCGGCCCGAGACGCTCCCCGGCGCCTTCGCCGCCGGCGACAAGGTGCTGCTGATCTCCGGCAGCGAGATCGGGCAGCGGGTGCCGCAGCACCAGGCCGTGATCGACGCCGCCAAGGAGGCCGGTGTCGCGCTGCTCGCCTACACCAGCATCCTGGGCGGCCCCGCCGCCGACTTCTCGCTGGCCGATGAGCACAAGGTCACCGAGCAGGCGATCACGGACTCCGGTCTGCCGTACGTACTGCTGCGCAACGGCTGGTACAACGAGAACTACACCGAGAACCTCTCCACCGTCCTGGAGCACGGCGCCGTCGTGGGCGCGGCGGGCGAGGGCCGGGTGTCCTCCGCCGCACGCGCCGACTACGCGGCGGCCGCCGTCGCCGTCCTGACCGGTGAGGGCCACGAGGGCAAGGCGTACGAGCTGTCCGGCGACACCGCCTGGGGCTTCGCCGAGTACGCCGAGGTGGTCGCCCGGCAGTCCGGCAAGGAGATCGTCTACGGCGCCGTCTCCCCCGCCGAGTACCAGTCCATCCTCACCGGCGCGGGCGTCCCCGAGCCGTTCGCCGTGATCCTCTCCGATGTCGAGGCGGCCATCGAGCGCGGCCGGCTGGACGCCACCCCGGGCGATCTGTCCCGGCTCATCGGCCGTCCGACCACGCCCATCGCGGACTCGGTGGCGGCCACGCTGAAGGGCTGACCCGCCCCGTACGCGCCACGGCCCGCCTGTCATCACCGTATTCCGATACGGGAATGACAGGCGGGCCTCACCAGCGCTACCTTCGGACCCTCGGAACGGGCCCGCCGGGGGCTCGTCATGCCGTCGGGGAGGGTGCCGTGACGCCGCAGGACCAGCAGGACCGCGTCGATCGCGCGGGTCTTCTCTACGGCTTCGCGGCGTACGGCATCTGGGGGCTGGTGCCGCTCTTCTGGCCGCTGCTCGAGCCCGCCGCGGCGATGGAGATCCTGGCCCACCGGATGGTGTGGTCGCTGGCGGCCGTCGGTCTGGTGCTGCTGGTGCTGCGCCGCTGGGGCTGGATACGGCCGCTGCTGCGGCAGCCCCGGCGGCTGGGCATGATCGCGCTCGCCGCGACCGTGATCTCGGTCAACTGGGGCCTGTACATCTGGGGCGTCAACAGCGGGCATGTGGTGGAGACCGCGCTCGGATACTTCATCAACCCGCTGGTCAGCATCGCCTTCGGGGTGCTGCTGCTGCGTGAGCGGCTGCGGCCCGCGCAGTGGGCGGCGGTCGGCGTCGGGGTGGTGGCCGTGGCCGTGCTGACGGTGGGCTACGGCAAGCCGCCGTGGATCGCGCTCACCCTCGCCTTCAGCTTCGCGACGTACGGCCTGGCCAAGAAGCGGGTCGGGCTCGACGGGCTGGAGTCGCTGGCCGCCGAGACCGCCGTGCAGTTCCTGCCCGCGCTCGGCTTCCTGATCTGGCTCGGCGCGCACGGCGGCAGCACGTTCGCGAGCGAGGGCGCCGGGCACGCGGTGCTGCTGGCGAGCTGCGGCTTCGTCACCGCGCTGCCGCTGATCTGCTTCGGGGCCTCGGCGGTGCGGCTGCCGCTGTCGACGATCGGGATGCTCCAGTACGTCGCGCCGACCTTCCAGTTCGTCCTCGGGCTCGTCGTCTTCCACGAGTCGATGCCACCCGAACGGTGGGCGGGCTTCGCCCTTGTCTGGCTCGCGCTCGCGCTGCTGACCTGGGACGCGCTGCGCACCGCCCGGCGGGCGCGGCGGGCGCTGGCCGACGCCGCCGCGCGGGCGGGGGCGCTGTCGGCGACAGTGGATGCCGATGTGGTTCCGGGGGCTGATGTCGTACCGGAGGCCGTTGTACCGGAGACCGTCGTGCCCGAGGCTGTCGTCCCCGAGGTCGTCGTGCCGGAGGTCGTCATGCCGGAGGTCGCCGCATCGGACGTCGTCTCGGATGCCGCCGTGCCCGATGCTCGGCCGGGACCGATATCCGGCGGGTGATGTCCGGTTTCCGCCCTTGACGCGGAGTCAGCCACGCCCGGAGCATCAGCACGTTCACCGCTCCACCGCCCCACGGGCACGTGCACCACACAGCGTCACGTCATTCCGTCCTGTCCTCGTTCGGAACCGGAGCCCCCCATGTCCTCATGCGCGCCAGCCCGCCCCCGAAGATCCCTGATACGGCGTACGGCCGCCATGGCCGCCGCCGGTACGGCGGTCGCCGCCCTGGTCTCGGCCGCCCCCGCCACCTCCGCCGCCGCATCGGCACGGCACACGGCGGACAACGCCCGTACCGCCCTCGCGGCACCGGACGTCTCCGTGGCCAATGTGAAGGCCCATCTGACCCAGTTGCAGTCCATCGCCACCGCCAACGGCGGCAACCGCGCCCACGGCCGCCCCGGCTACAAGGCGTCGCTCGACTACATCAAGGGCAAGCTGGACGCCGCCGGATACACCACCACCGTGCAGCAGTTCACCTCCGGCGGTGCCACCGGCTACAACCTCATCGCCGACTGGCCCGGCGGCGACACCAACAACGTGGTGTTCTCCGGCGCCCACCTCGACTCCGTCACCGCCGGCCCCGGGATCAACGACAACGGCTCGGGCTCCGCCGGAATCCTGGAGACCGCGCTCACCGTGGCCCGCCAGGGCGCGAAGCCCACCAAGCATCTGCGGTTCGCCTGGTGGGGCGCCGAGGAGCGCGGAATGGTCGGCTCCACCTACTACATCAACAACCTGCCGTCATCCGAACGGGCGAAGATCGACGGCTATCTCAACTTCGACATGATCGGCTCGCCCAACCCCGGCTACTTCGTCTATGACGACGACCCCGGGATCGAGTCGGTCTTCAAGGCGTTCTTCTCCGCCAAGGGCGTGCCCACCGAGATCGAGACCGAGGGCGACGGCCGCTCCGACCACGCGCCGTTCAAGAACAAGGGCATCCCGGTGGGCGGCCTCTTCAGCGGCGCCGACTACGTCAAGACCGCCGCCCAGGCCCAGAAGTGGGGCGGCACCTCCGGTCAGGCGTTCGACCGCTGCTACCACCGCTCCTGCGACACCTCGAGCAACATCGACGACACCGCCCTGGACCGCAACAGCGACGCCATCGCCTACGCGGTCTGGACGCTCGGCGGCGCCTGATCCCGGATGATGTGCTGCCGTGTTCGGCTCCACCGGCTCCACCGGCCCCGGCCGCCCGGACCGCTCCGGCCACTCAGGCCGTTATGTCCTTCGCGGTGAACCGGGCCCAGGCCGCCGAGCCGAACACGGCCACGTACAGCCCCTGTAGCCCCAGGTTCTTGACCAGCTCGTCCCAGTAGACCGGCTCGCGGAGGAGATCGGCGAAGCTGAGCCAGTAGTGCGGGAAGAGATACGGGTGGATCGCGTGCAGCTGCGGGATGGTGTCCAGGATCTGCGTGGTGACCACCAGCCCCACCGTCGTGGCCATGGCCGCGATCCCGCTGTTGGTGAGGGTGGAGATGAACAGCCCCACCGTGGCGATCCCCACCAGCGACAGGGCCACCAGGGCGGCCACGCCGAGCGCTCTGAGCAGCGCCTCCTCGAACGAGACGGTGATGCCCGAGATCAGCGTGACATCGCCGAGCGGGAACAGCAGCGCCCCCGTCACCAGGCTCGAGAGGGCCACCACCAGGGTCGCGATCAGGCAGAAGGCCATGGTGGTGGTGAACTTGGCCAGCAGCAGTCGGGTCCGCCCGGCGGGGGCGACCAGCAGATAGCGGAGCGTTCCGGAGCCCGCCTCACCGGCGATGGCGTCACCGGCGATCACGCCGATCACCATCGGCAGGAAGACCGGCAGCGTCGCCGCCAGTGACGCGAAGACCAGGAAGATCCCGTTGTTGGTGATCTGCGGGAAGAAGGCGGGGCCCTCCCCCTCTCCCCCGCGGCCGCCGCCGAAGCTGCCGCCGTCGCTGGTCTCGATCTTCACCGCGATGCCGATGAGGATCGGGATCAGCGCGAGCACTCCGAGCAGGACCAGGGTCCGCCAGCGGCGGAGGGTGATGGTCAGCTCGGAGCGGAAGAGCGCCAGGGCCCACAGGGGATTCGGGCGGGGTGGGTTCGCGGCCCGCCCGGCCGGTGCGCCGGTGTGGGCCGTCTTGGGTACGCCGGTGTCGGCCACCCTCTGTTCCTCAGCCCGCGACATCGAAGCCCTCCCCGGTCAGCGCGACGAAGGCGTCCTCGAGCGAGGCACGTTCGGCCCCGAAGGCCCGGACCCGCACCCCGGCGCGTACGAGGGCGGCGTTGAGATCGGCCAGCTCCAGCGGCGCGTCGTCCAGGCCGGGGCCGGGCACCGGCAGCTCACCGGAGACGCGCTCGTCCAGGACCACCAGATCCGTCACCCCGTGCTCCTTGAGCACCCGGACCGCGTCCACCGGGTCCGGGGTGGTGACGGCCAGCCGGCCGCGGCTGCCCGCCGCCAGCTCGGCCACCGTGCCCTGGGCGATCAGACGGCCCTGGGCCATCACGGCGGCGTGCGTGCACACCTGTTCGATCTCATCGAGGAGATGGGAGGAGAGGAAGACGGTGGTGCCCTCCTCGGCCAGCTCGCGCACCAGGGCACGGATCTCGCGCATGCCCTGCGGATCGAGGCCGTTGGTCGGCTCGTCCAGCACCAGCAGCTCACGCGGCTGGAGCAGCGCGGCGGCCAGGCCCAGGCGCTGCTTCATGCCGAGCGAGTACGCGCGGGCCTTCTTCCCCGCGGCGGCGGCCAGCCCGACCCGGTCCAGGGCGGCCGCCACGCGGGGGGCGCGGGTGCGGGGGTCGGCGGTGGGGTCGGCCGCGTCGTAGCGCAGCAGATTGTCGCGGCCGGTCAGAAAGGGGTACAGGGCGGGGCCCTCGATGAGGGCGCCCACCCTGGGCAGCACGCTCCGGGCGGCGCGCGGCATCGGCTCGCCGAGCAGCCTGGCTCTGCCCGAGGTGGGCTCGATCAGGCCCATGAGCATGCGGATGGTCGTCGTCTTCCCCGAGCCATTGGGCCCGAGGAAGCCGAAGACGCTGCCGCGCGGCACGGACAGGTCGAGTGCGTCGACCGCGAGCTGCCCGCCCCGGTAGCGCTTGGTGAGCCCGCGGGTCTCCACCGCGGCGTCGTCCCCCTCGGTGGACCGCTGCTCCACGGGCTCCCCTTCGTTCCGCGTCGTATCCGCGCCCTACGTGTGCTGCGTCGTATCCGCGGCTACGTCGTCCGTCACCGCGCCTTACGAGCCCAGGGGGCTCACTTGGCCGCGTTGGCGGCCTTGACCAGGGCGTCCTTGTCGACCGCGCCGACGAACACCTTGCCGTCGTCGGTGAGCAGCGCGTTCACCAGCCGGGTGCTGATCACGGTGCCGGAGCCGAACTTCCCCTTGACCTCCTTGCCGAAGCCGCCGAGGAGGCCGGAGGCCGCGCCCGGGCCGCCGTCGCCGCCGGGCGTCGTGGACGCCGCGCCGCCGCCGGGGGTGTCGAGCCTGGCGACCGAGTCCCAGCCCTCGCCGACGACCTTCAGCCCGGACAGGGCGCTCTGGGCGTCCTTGAAGTCCTTGCCGCCGAAGTCCTTCGAGGCGGACCTGTGGTCGGCCTTGGGCTCCTCGGTGACCTTGGCGCCCTTGGGCGGGTGGAAGTCGAAGGTGCTCGCCTTGGGCTTGCCGAAGTCCACGTCGGTGAAGCCCACGTCGACGATCGCCTTGCCACCGCTCTTCGGGGAGAGCGTGAACTTCAGCGGGACACCGTTGTCCGCGTCCACCGCGATACGGACGGACCCGATCGTGGAGTCGCTGTTCTGCTTGGGCTTGATCAGCAGGTCGTACGCGTCCCGCCCGGCGACCCGGGAGGTGCCGTCGACGGTCACATCGGTGGTGTCGTCCACGGAGGAGAGCAGCGTCTTGGCCATCTCCTGGGGCGTGGCGTCCCGCAGGTCCTTCGGCACCTCCTGCCGGTGGTCGCCCTTGGCCTTCGCGTCCTTCGGGGCGGTGGCGTGGAAGGCGGAGTTGCTCCCGCTGTCGTACGCCCAGATCTCGTCGCCGTTGTGGATCATGCTGTACTCGGCGGCGTTCTCGACGATCGACACCCGCTGCCTGTCGGGGCCGTCGGAGGCCACCCGCAGGGTGTGGGAGCCGGAGACCAGCTCCATCAGCTTGGACTCGGGAGCGGCGGACGCGTCGCCGCCCCGCGCCCCGCCGAGGTCGGCGATGGAGCCGCCGCCGGGGAGCGAGGGGATGCCCAGATCGGTGGTGATCTTCACCGAGCCGGACATCTGCTGGGCGTCCGATGCCGCCATCTTGCTGATGAGCTCTTGCGCCGAGATCTTCGGCAGATTGGGGTCGCCGGTGCTGGCGAGCGCCGGGACCAGTCCTATGGTCGCCGCCGCGATGCCCGCGACGGCGACCGGGGCGGCGTACCGGGCGGCCTTCTTCCCCCGTGATGGCCGCTCTTCATCCCAGAAGCCGTCGTCGGCGACCTGTGTCGGTCGGATCCGTGCCATATGTGCTCTACCTCCGTCGTCGGCGGCGGTTCGTCAGCTTGCACTCGTCCACCTCTCGGGCCATTGTCACCCGATCCCGCCATGTGGTGGTCTTTTCATCCCACCAAATCGTTCGACGTGGCGCGTCAGCCCGCAGGATCACCTCGGCGTAATGCTCGGGTATGACGCCGCTCCACCGGGAGTCAGGGGCCGGTCGGGGTGGATGGGGCGCCCGGCGGGGTCATCCGGCGCGGTGGACCACCGCGTCGCACAGCCCCTCCAGGGCCGCCTTCGCCGGGCCCTCGGGCAGCGGCGCCAGCATCGAACGGGCCTCCGCCGCATAGCGGACCGTGACCCGGCGGGCCCGCTCCAGCGCCGGATGGGCGCGCAGCCGCCGCAGCACCTCGGCATGGCGCGCGTCATCGGTGAGATCGCCCGCGAGCAGCTCGCACAGCTCGCGGTCCTCGGTCGAACCGGTCGCCTCGGCCTGCTCCCGCACATAGAGCACGGGCAGGGTGGCCACGCCCTCGCGCAGATCGGTGCCGGGGGTCTTACCGGACTCATGGCTGTCGCTGGCGATGTCCAGCACGTCGTCGGCGAGCTGGAAGGCCATGCCGAGCCGCTCGCCGTACTGGGTGAGGATGCTGACGATGCTCTCGTCGGCACCCGCCATCATCGCGCCGAACCGGCCCGAGACGGCGATCAGCGAGCCCGTCTTGCCGGCCAGTACGTCCAGGTAGTGCTCGACCGGGTCGCGGCCGTCGCGGGGACCCGCCGTCTCCAGGATCTGGCCGGTGACCAGCCGCTCGAACGCCTCCGCCTGGATCCGCACCGCCTCGGGGCCCAGGTCGGCCAGGATGTGCGAGGCCCGGGCGAAGAGGAAGTCGCCGGTGAGGACGGCCACCGAGTTGCCCCAGCGGGCGTTGGCGCTGGAGACGCCGCGCCGCACCTCCGCCTCGTCCATCACATCGTCGTGGTAGAGCGTCGCCAGATGGGTGAGCTCGACGACCACGGCCGAGGGCACCACTCCGGGCGCGTGGGGGTCACCGAACTGGGCGGCCAGCAGCACCAGCAGGGGCCGGAACCGCTTCCCCCCGGCCCGTACCAGATGCTGGGCGGCCTCCGTGATGAAGGGCACATCGCTTTTGGTGGCCTCCAGCAGGCCCTCTTCGACCGCCGTCAGCCCGGCTTGGGTGTCGGCTTCCAGAGTCCGGTCCCGCACGCTCAGCCCCAAGGGCCCGACGAAGCTCACGGGGTACTCCTGTCTGCCTACGAATGACGCGAATGTCGATGTGTCGCTGCCTCCACCAACAGGCAGCGTATCCGGTCGGGTATCGATCACTGTGGGCGCCTTCCCGCCTTGTGCGCCTCTCACCGTTCTCTCCCGAACCCGACCGCTTCACATCGCAGTACCGCGATCGCAGCAGATCATTCATGCTCCGGCCGCCCGACCGGACCCCGATCAGACCCCGATCGGCCGGCCGATGGCCGCGGGCGAGGCCCGCTCATCCGTGCATGGCGGCCACCGCCTTCGCCAGCCGTGGCGACGCGTACTCCGTACCGCAGACGAACCGCGTCACCGGGCCGAAACTCGCCGCCGCGGGCAGCCCGGTGAAGTACGGCCCCGGGACCGAGGAGCCGTAACCGGCGTCGAGCCAGGGGCCCCCGGCCCCGGTGACCGCCCCAGAGCGGAGGCCGGGCCCGGGGAAGTCCAGGGCCGCGACGCTCATCCGATAGCCGGTCGCGGCCATCACACGGTCGGCGGCCGGCTCACCGACCCGGCCGCCGCCGCGCGGGGTGAGCACCGGCCGGCCGTCGCTCCCCACCGTGACCCGGCTGATCCGCCGCCCCTGGGCGACCCGGACCCGCCCGGCGAACCGGTCCCGCAGCCACCAGGCGCCCTTGGGCCCCAGCACCCCGCGCACCAGATACTCCCGAGCCGGTGCGGGCGGCCGCGGAAGCCCACGGCGTGGTACGACAGCGCGTACAGCGACCAGGCGCGGCCGAACGGCGACTCGGGCCGCAGCCTGGGCTGTCCGTCCGGCGGGGTGCCGAAGGCGACCGCGCGGTCCGCGGGCCACCACCCGCACCGCGGCGGCGCCCGCCCCGGCCAGCAGCACCGCGCTCTCCAACGCCGACTGCCCGGCCCGACCACCACCACCTCACGGCCCAGCAGCGGCCGAGGTCGCGGTGTCGCGAACCGTGGGGGACGGGGCCGCCCGGAGCGGGTCCGCCCGGAGCGGGTCCGTCCGGAGCGGGTCCGTCCGGAGCGGGTCCATCCGGTACGGCGGCGGCCAGCTCCCGGAGCGGGTCCGTCCGGAGCGGGTCCGTCCGGTACGGCGGCGGCCAGCTACCGGAGCGGGTCCATCCGGTACGGCGGCGGCCAGCTCCCGGAGCGGGTCCGTCCGGAGCGGGTCCGTCCGGTACGGCGGCGGCCAGCTCCCGGGGGCGCTCCAGCTCCGGCACCAGCCGCTCCCGGCGCCACAGGACCGGCGCCGATGACCGCTACCGGGTCGTTCATGAACCCCCCCGAGGTGGCGCGTTCACTGGGCGCGCCACAGCCGGTACAGCTGTGCCGCGCCGGGCCGCAGCGAGCGGGCCAGCATGGTGAAGAACGGCCGCATGTCGTCCCGCGCGGCCCAGGCCAGCTCGGTCCCGCTCGCCCGCGCGGGGGCGTGCGGGGTGGTGTAACCACTGCGGCGGTAGGCGACCAGCGCGGGCAGGTCGATGTTCTCGACCAGGAACCGCCGGGCCGGCCGCTGCCCGGCCCCGGGAACCGCGCGTCCGGTCAGATCGAGATGCTGGGCCCGTACGACATCGATCCGCGCCGCGTTCTCGAAGAGCCGGAACTGGGCGCCCATCCGCGGATTGAAGCCCAGCAGCTTGTACCGTCCGTCACGCCGGTCGAAGCGCCAGTCCAGATCGGCGATCCCGCTGAAGCCGATCCGCTGGACGAACCGGGCCGTCATCCGCGCCAGTTCCCCGTTCTCCACCGCATAGGCGCACGCCGTCACCCCCGCGTGCGGTGGCCAGGACCGCACCTTGACCCCGGTGAACATCGCCAGCGGTGTGCTCCGGGCGTCGAAGTACGCGTGCACGATCCAGTCCTCGGCCTCCTCTCCCGGCAGATACTCCTGTAGGACCACCCCCGGCCGCGGCCCCCACCGCCGCGCCAGCTCCATCAGCTCCCGCGGCCCCTCGATCCGGGTGGTGCCGCACACCGCGGGCTTCTTCCGCCGCTCGAACGCCTCCCGGTTCTTGGCGACCACCGGAAACCGGGCACTGGCCGCGAACGCCTTGACATCGGCATAGGTGTCCGGGAAGACGCCCTCGGGCGTGGGCACCCCGTGCTTGACGCACAGCTCGTGCAGCCCTCGCTTGCTCGCCAGCCGTCTGGGCAACTCGGGCTCGGCGCGCGGGAAGAGAAAGCGGCCCTCCCCGGCGAGCCGGTCCGCGTGCTCGGCGATCAGCACGGCCGCCTCCTCGTCGGTGGGCAGCAGCACCGTCGGCCGGCCGATCGCCCGCCCCATCCGCAGCAGCCCCTCCACCAGCCGCTCCGGCCGCTCCTCGCCGGTGGTCGGCCAGACGAAGGCCCTCCGCAGATAGCGCGAGAGCGCCGCCGGGGTCCAACGGTCCTCGGTGACCGCGTACATGGGGACACCGAGACGCCCCAGGGACCGGATGGCGCCGACGCCGCCGTGATGCAGCGGATAGTGGCCGATCTTCACGATCAGAGCGGGCACGGAACGGTCCACCGCGAACGGCACGGCACTGCTCGCCACGAGTCCCCCTTGGTCACCGCAGTGCAGTGGCCCCCCACTGTGCGTGACCCTGATGAAGGACGCTACTTCGGAATCGCCGCCTCCAGCAAGGATTTTCCGGGCATTGCCATCTCTTTAGGGAGTAGCGGGCACTGTGTCATCTTCCTTGCCCCTGGCCTCCCGCGTCGTCCGGGCCCGGCCTCCGGCGCCGCCCTGGCCACCGGCAATGCCCTGGGCCTTGCCCGCGCCCTCCGCGCCTTAGGGTGTGCTGCGTCCCACAGTGACGAGGAGAAGGCGAGGCAGCCCCGATGCCGCAGCGATCCCCGCTGGACCTGCCCGAAGGCGACCCCTTCGGCCCGCACAACCTCCCCTATGGCGTCTTCACCGCGCCGCACGCTCCTCATCTGCGGAAAATCGGGGTGCGCTACGGAAACCACGTGCTGGACGTGGGCGCCGCCGCGGCCGCCACCGCCTCCCCGCACGCCGAGCCGCTGGGCGCCGACACCCTCAACCCGCTGATGGCCGCGGGCCGTCCGGTCTGGCAGGCCGTGCGCGCCGAGGTGCTCGACTGGCTCACCGACCCGGCACACCGCTCGACCATCGAGCCCCTGCTGCACCCCCTCCCCACCGTGGCGCTCCACCTCCCCTTCGAGGTGGCCGACTACGCCGACTTCTATGCGAGCGAGCACCACGCCACCAACACGGGCAGGATCTTCCGCCCCGACGGCGAGGCGCTCACCCCCAACTGGAAGCACATGCCGATCGGCTACCACGGCCGGGCCGGCACCATCCTCGTCTCGGGCACGCCCATCGTCCGCCCGCAGGGCCAGCATCTGCCCCCGGCCGATACCTCCGCACCACACGCTTCCTCCCCCACTCCGGTCTTCGGCCCCTCGCTCCGCCTCGACTTCGAAGCGGAGGTGGCCTTCGTCGTCGGCGCCCCTTCCACTGTGAATACACCGGTGCCGCTCTCCGGGTTCCACGACCACGTCTTCGGCGTATGTCTGCTCAACGACTGGTCCGCGCGCGACATCCAGGCGTGGGAGTACCGCCCGCTCGGCCCCTTCCTCGGCAAGTCCTTCGCCACCTCCCTAGCCGCCTGGGTCACCCCGCTGGACGCGCTCACCGCGGCCCGTACCAGCCCTCCCGCCCGCGATGTCCCGCCCCTCCCCTACCTGGACGACGGCGCCACCGAGCCCGGCGGGCTCGATCTGCGCCTGGAGGTCGCCCTCAACGGCCACACGATCTCCCGCCCGCCCTTCTCCGCCATGTACTGGACCCCGGCCCAGCAGCTCGCCCACCTGACGGTGAACGGCGCCTCGCTGCGCACCGGCGACCTCTTCGCCTCCGGCACGGTCAGCGGCCCGCGACCGGACGAGCTCGGCTGTCTCCTCGAACTCACCTGGGGCGGCCGCCAGCCCCTGCGGCTCCCCGACGGCACCCGCACCTTCCTGGAGGACGGCGACGAGGTGACCGTCACGGCCTGGGCGCCGGGCCCGCAGGGGACCCGTATCGGCCTGGGCGAGGTGACCGGCCAGGTCGTCCCCGCCACGCCCTGACGCGGCTGCTAATTTGTCGTGCTCCTGCCCTGACGATCCCGGACGACCGAGGAGAAGCACGTGAAGAAGGCAGTGAGCATCGCCGGCACGGTGGCGGCGGCCGCCCTGCTGCTGACCGCATGCGGCAGTGACGGTGGCGACGACAAGAAGGACACCTCCAAGGACCCCTCCTCCGCGTCGAGCGCCCCGGCGGAGGGGGGCGCGGACACGAAGGTCTCCGGCACCTATGTGGCGAAGGCCGGTGACGGGGCCGCCATCCTGTCCATCAGCGGCAAGAAGGCCGTCCTGATGGCCGACAAGCACATCTGCAACGGCGAGTACGCCGACATGGGCGGGAAGATGCTCATGCTCAAGTGCGCCGATGGGAACACCGACCGCAGCGCGGGCAAGGTCACCGCGAGCGCGGACGGCAAGACCCTCACGGTCGACTGGGACGCGCTCGCCAAGAATGACACCTTCATCAAGGCGACGCCCGGCGACCTCCCCTCGGGCATGCCGACGTCGCTGCCCTCCGGCCTCCCGAGCGGTGTGCCGACCGATGTGCCGACCGACCTCCCGACCGGCTGAACCACGGCGCCGGACCCCCTCCGGCACCCCGGGCCCCTGGCGCGCAGGCGCGCCGGGGGCCCGCCGCGCACAGTGGCAGATCTTGCCGCCGCGGACGCGAAACCGCAGGCAGAAGCGGTAGGAAAGCCGCCGTCAGGTGGCGCAATACTTCGGCAACACCATTGGCCCGGGCCCGTCGGTATGGTCCCGATACGACCCCGCCGACCAGCGAACCCCCGGAGCCGGCCGATGCCAGCCGAACGCCCCCGCGAGCACGCCCCGCCGGTCGCCGCCGCGCGCCGCCGGCGGCTCCGTGCCGACCGGGCACGGCAACTCGCCGACCTGCTCCGCCACCAGGTCCTCACCGGTGGCTTCCCAGGCGGTGTGCTCCCCCTGGAGGACGCGCTCGGCCAGGACTACGGCGCCTCCCGCAACACCGTGCGCCAGGCGCTCGACCTGCTGCGCTCCGAGCGGCTCGTGGAGCGGCAGCCCGGGGTGGGCACGGTCGTGGTCGCGGAGAAGTACCCGCACGGCCTGGACCGGCTGATGGGCCTGGCCGAGACCCTCCACGAGCACGGCCGGGTCACCAATGAGGTGCGCACCGTCGGCCCCGTCCCCGCGCCCGCCTGCGTCGCGGACCGGCTGGGCGTCCCCGCCCGTACCGATGTCCTCTACGTCGAGCGGCTGCGGCGGCTCGGCGGACTCCCGCTCTCCCTCGACCTCACCTACCTCCCGATGGACATCGGCGCCGACCTCATCGGCGCCGACCTGGAGAACACCGATGTGTTCCGGCTGATCGAGAAGATCACCGGACAGCCCCTGGGCACCGCCGAGATCACCCTCGAGGCCGTCAACGCCGACGCCCACTCGGCCGCCGTCCTACAGGCCCCGCGCGGTGCGGCGGTCCTGATGCTGGAGCGGCTCACCCATCTGTGCGACGGACGCCCGGTGGACCTGGAATTCATCCGGTTCCGCGGCGACCGGATCACCATGAGCGGCCAGTCGCGCCGCACCGCCTGAGACCCACCCACCACACCCTCCGCCCCTTCACGCCCTTCCCTGGAGACAGCCATGCCTCTGGCGCCCCAGCGTGCCGATGTTCCGGTGACGATCGACGAGTCCAAGTGCATCGACGGCTGCACCCTGTGCGTGGACATGTGCCCCCTCGACTCCCTCGCGATCCACCCCGACAGCGGTAAGGCGTACATGCACGTCGACGAGTGCTGGTACTGCGGCCCGTGCGCCGCCCGCTGTCCCACCGGCGCGGTCACGGTCAACATGCCCTATCTCCTGAGGTGAAAGGCCCCTCGATGCAGCGCACGACCCTTCCGTCGGCCCTCGCGGCCGGCGCCCTGCTGCTGTCCCTCACCGGCTGCGGCGGCAACGCGGACGCGGACGGCAAGACCGTGACCGTCACCGTCGGCTACCAGTCCAAGACCATCAACACCGTGACCGCGGGCACCCTGCTGCGCTCGCTCGGGGCCTTCGAACGCGAACTGCGCGCCCTGGGCCGCCGCGACGGCCATACGTACAAGGTGAAGTGGGAGGACTACGCCACCGGAGCGCCCATCACCGCGCAGATGGTCGCCGGTAAGGTCGACATCGGATCGATGGGCGACTTCCCGCTCCTGATCAACTCCGGTCGTGGCACCCAGCTGAACGCGCCGACCCGCCTCGTCTCCGTCACCGGCTACAACCTGCGCGGCGGCCTCAATACGGTCCTCACCGCGCCCGGCTCCAAGCTGCGCGCCCTGTCCGGGCTGCGCGGCAAGAACGTCTCCACCAGCGTCGGCTCCGCCGCGGACGGCACGCTCGTGCGCGCCCTGCGGCAGGCGGGCATCGACCCCGAGGGCGGCATCCACAAGCTCAACCAGCAGCCCGCCGTGGGCGCCTCGGCCCTGGAGGCGGGCAGCGCGGACGCCCTCTCGCAGTTCGTGGCCTGGCCGGGGCTGCTCGCCTTCCAGGGCAAGGCCAAGGCGCTGTACGACGGCGCCCGGCTGAACCTCCCCACCTTCCACGGGGTCACCACGCGCAAGGCGTTCGCCGACGAACGCCCGGCCGTCGTCCAGGCGTTCCTCGCCGCCCAGATCGACGCCACCCGCTATCTGCGCGCCCATCCGTTCGACGCCGCCCGTAAGGTCGCCACCGCGACCGGGCTGCCGCCCGAAGTGGTCTATCTCTACAACGGCACCGGCGGCATCGCGACCTTCGACCCGACCCTCAAGCCACGGCTGACCGCCGCGCTCAAGAAGGACGTCCCGGTGCTGCGGGACGCGAAACTGGTCGGCCCGGTCGATGTGTCGTCCTTTGTCGACGACCGCTATCTCAAACGGGCGTACGGAAGCGCGGACGCCTACGCCAAGGCGCTGCGCGCCACTCCGCCCGCCTCCCCGAACCAGCTCTGGCTCAAGGGCGAGGACCGGCTTCGCACCTTCGCCACCCCCACCGAGCTGCTGCGCTTCGCCGGAAGCCACCGCGGCCGCGTCCGGGCCGCCTACGTGCCCGACGCGGCCACCGGCACCCGGTGGTTCGCGGACCGGGCGATCTGGGTCCGCGACGGCCACGACCTGCGGGCCTTCGTCACCCCGGACAACGCCCGCACGTGGATGGCCGACCACCCCGGCGCCCGTACCCTCAGCTACCCGGCGGCCCTGGCGGCGGCCCGATGAGCGCGCCCGCCTCGTCCGTACGGCCCCGTCCGGCCCCGGAGGGCCCCGGAGCCCGGGGTGCCGCCGCGCCCCGGCCGCTTCGGCGGCGCCCCTGGGTCCGCTACACCCTGCGCGCCGGTTCGCTGCTGGCCGCGCTCGGACTGTGGCAGCTGCTCACCGCCCTCGACGTCAACCTGTGGCTGCGTTTCGCGCAGTTCCCCTCCGCCACCGATGTGGTCCGGGAGTTCGCCGATCGCCTCGGCACCGGCGCCTACTGGCAGGATCTGACCGACTCGCTCAGCCGCGTCCTCACCGGTTTCGCGCTGGCCGCCGTCCTGGGTGTGGCGGTCGGCACCGCCATCGCCCGCTCCCCGCTCGTCTCCGATCTGCTCGGCCCCGTCCTCGAGGTGTGCCGCCCGATCCCGGCCATCGCGCTGGTGCCGGTGGCGATCCTCATGTTCCCCAGCAATGAGCAGGGGATCATCTTCATCACCTTCACCGCCGCCTTCTTCCCGGTCATGGTGAGCACCCGGCACGCGGTCCGCGCGCTGGCCCCCGTCTGGGAGGAGGCGGTGCTGACCATGGGCGGCGGGCGCGGACGCATCCTGGTGTCCGTCGTCCTGCCCGGGGCGCTGCCCGGGATCCTCGGCGGGCTCTCCGTCGGCATCGGCGTCTCATGGATCTGTGTGATCTCCGCCGAGATGATCTCCGGGGCCTACGGGGTCGGCTACCGCACCTGGCAGGACTACACGATCGTCGACTACCCGGGCGTCTTCGTCGGCATGACCACGATCGGCATGCTCGGCTGGCTCACCTCCACGGCGGTCGAGCTGGCCGGACGGCGGCTGACCCGATGGCTGCCCCGTACGGAGACCACGGGCCGGCCGGCGCCCGCGCGCAAGGAGGCAGCCACCCCGTGAGCACATCCGACGTCACCACCACCCCGGCCGCGCCGGCCGCCGAAGCCGCCCCGCCGGGCGTACGGCTGCGCCTGGAGGACGCCGCACTCGGCCGCCCCGGCGCACCCGTCCTCCACGGTCTCGACCTGGACGTCGCGCCCGGTGACATCCTTACGGTCGTCGGCCCGTCCGGATGCGGCAAGTCCACCCTCCTGCGCACCCTCGCCGGGCTGCTGCCGGTCCTCGGCGGGCGGGTCACCCAGGACGGCACCGCCATCACCCGGCCGCACGCCGACCGGGCGCTGATCTTCCAGGAGGACGCGCTGCTGCCCTGGCGCACCCTCCGCGCCAACGTCGAACTCCCGCTCGCCATACGGGGCGTACCGCGCACCGAGCGCCGCGGCCGGGCCGGGACGTGGCTGGAGCGCGTCGGGCTGGCCGAGCACAGCGGGCGGCTGCCGCACCGGGTCTCGGGCGGCCAACGGCAGCGCGCGCAGCTCGCGCGGGCGCTCGTCGGCGAGCCGCGCGCCGTCCTCATGGACGAGCCGTTCGGCGCGCTCGACGCACAGACCCGGGCCGGGATGCAGCGGCTGCTGGTCGAGGTGCTCCAGGGCACCCGTGCCACCGTCGTCTTCGTCACCCACGACGTGGACGAGGCGCTGTTCCTCGGCGACCGGGTGGCGCTGCTGGGCGGCACGGAGGGCGGCGGCCGGGTGCTGGACATCCCGCATCCGCGCGAGCGCGCCGCCCATGACGCCGCGGCGACCATCGCGCTGCGCCGTCAGGTCCTCGAATCCCTCGGCATGTGAAAGGCCCAACTGGCGTGAACAACAGGGAGCACAGGAAGCGTCCGGAGCCCGGGGAGCACCCGGAGAACGGGGAGCACGTGGCGGACGGGGAGCACGTGGCGGACGGGAAGCACGTGGCGGACGGGGAGCACGCGGCGGACAGGGAGCACGCGGCGGACGCCGCGACCGTGGAGATCCCAGCCCTCTCCGCGGCCGAGGAGCTGACCTGCGACGTCCTCGTCATCGGCGGCGGCACGGCCGGCACCATGGCGGCGCTCACCGCCGCCGAGCACGGCTCCTCCGTCCTCCTCCTCGAAAAGGCGCACGTCCGCCACTCGGGCGCGCTCGCCATGGGCATGGACGGCGTCAACAACGCCGTCATCCCCGGCCGGGCCGAACCCGATGACTACGTCGCCGAGATCACCCGCGCCAACGACGGCATCGTCGACCAGTCCACCGTGCGCCAGACCGCCACCCGCGGCTTCGCCATGGTCAAGCGGCTGGAGCGGTACGGCGTGAAGTTCGAGAAGGACGAGCACGGCGAGTACGCGGTCCGCCAGGTGCACCGCTCCGGTTCGTACGTACTGCCGATGCCCGAGGGCAAGGACGTCAAGAAGGTCCTGTACCGGCAGTTGCGGCGGCGTGAGATGCGCGAGCGGATCCGCATCGAGAACCGGGTGATGCCGGTCCGGGTGCTGACCGCGGGCGGCCGTGCCGTCGGCGCCGCCGGATTCCACACCCGCACCGGCCACTTCGTCACCGTGCGCGCCGGTGCGGTGATCCTGGCCACCGGCGCCTGCGGGCGGCTCGGCCTGCCCGCGAGCGGCTATCTCTACGGCACCTACGAGAACCCCACCAACGCGGGCGACGGCTACGCCATGGCGTATCACGCGGGCGCCGAGCTGACCGGGATCGAATGCTTCCAGATCAATCCGCTGATCAAGGACTACAACGGCCCGGCCTGCGCCTATGTCGCCAATCCCTTCGGCGGCTACCAGGTCAACCGGCGCGGTGAGCGGTTCGTCGACTCCGACTACTGGTCGGGGCAGATGATGTCGGAGTTCGCGGCGGAGGTGGCGAGCGAGCGCGGCCCGGTCTACCTCAAGCTCAGCCATCTGCCGGAGGAGTCGGTGGCCGCGCTGGAGTCCATCCTGCACTCCACCGAACGCCCCACCCGCGCCACCTTCCACGCGGGGCGCGGCCATGACTACCGCACCCATGACGTGGAGATGCACATCTCCGAGATCGGGCTGTGCGGCGGCCACTCGGCCTCGGGGGTACGGGTCGACGCCCACGCCCGGACCACGGTCCCCGGGCTGTACGCGGCCGGTGACCTGGCCTGCGTACCGCACAACTACATGATCGGCGCCTTTGTCTTCGGCGATCTGGCGGGCGAGGACGCCTCCCGTCAGACGGCGTACCGGGGCGAACTGCCCCCGGAGCAGCTCGCCGAGGCGCATGAGCTGATCTACGCCCCGCTGCGGAACCCCGGGGGGCCACCGCAGCCGCAGGTCGAGTACAAGCTCCGGCGCCTGGTCAACGACTACGTGGCGCCGCCCAAGAGCGGCGCCCGGCTGTCGCTCGCCGTCGAGGCGTTCGAGCGGATGCGCGGGGACATCGCGGCTATGGGTGCCCATACGCCGCATGAGCTGATGCGCTGCGCCGAGGTGAGCTTCATCCGCGACTGCGCGGAGATGGCCGCGCGGTCCTCGCTGGCCAGGACGGAGAGCCGGTGGGGGCTCTACCACGAGCGGACCGACCATCCGCTGCGCGATGACGAGGGCTGGCTGCGCCATCTGGACTTGCGCAAGTCGGCGTCCGGGGCGATGGAGTTCACCGCGCGTCCCGTCGCCCCGTATCTCGTCCCGGTGGCGGAGTACGCGCCCACGGGCGGGCCGTCCCGCCCGCTCGGGGAGGTGCGGCCGGAGCAGGTGGCCACGGCGGGGCCGCGCGAGAGTGCGCCGCGGGCGGGGGCGGGGGCGGGGGCGGGACGGGTGGATGAGGACGGTAAGGAGGTCGGTGAGGAGGTCGGTGAGGAGGTCACGGACGTCTCGGCCGTCCGTACGGCCCTCACCGCCGCCTCGCCGCGCATCCTCGAACTGCTCGCCCTCGCCGAGGAGCAGCCCGAACTCGCCGCGCTCCGGCCCTATCTGGCCGACCCCGACCCGGCGGTGCGCCGGGCCGCCGTCGCCGCGCTGACCGAGACCGCGCCGCCGGGCACCGGCCCGGCCCTGGCGGCGGCCCTGGCCGACACGGACGCCGGGGTACGCGCCGATGCCGCGGCCTCGCTGCGCGAGCTGGTCGAGGTGCTGCCCCCGGAGCCCGCTCTGCGCGAACCCCTGGTGCACGGGCTGGCTGTGGCCGATCCGGTGGTGCGGGCCGCGGCGCTGAACGTCCTGCGCGCGCTGGGCCTCGGCGACGCGGAACTGTTCGCGGGGGCGCTGACGGACGACGCGGCGGTCGGGGTCCGTATCCAGGCCATACGGGGGCTGGTGTCGGAGGACGCGCTCACCGCGCTCGAGCCGGGAGCGGTGGACGCGTCGCGTGAGGTGAGAGTGGCGACGGCGGGGGCGCTGGGGACTCTGGCTTCTGGCGGGCGTGCGGCTGATGCTGCTGGCGGACGGGCAGCGGATGCTGCTGGCGTGTGGGCAGCGGATGCTGCTGGCGGGCGGGCAGCGGATGCTGCTGGCGGGCGGGCAGCGGATGCTGCTGGCGGGCGGGCGGCGGATGCCCGGCGGCTGCTCGCGCCGCTGCTGCGGGACCCGGACGTCCTTGTCCGGGCCGCCGCTTTGGAGGCCCTGGCCTCGGCGGGGTGCCCGGCGCCGCTGGACGCCGAGGCGGTGGCGGCGCTGGATGATGCCGCCTGGCAGGTGCGCAAGGGGGCGGCGACGGCGCTGGCCGCGGCGTCGCCGGGGCTCGGGATACCGGCGCTGGGCCGTGCCCTGGCCGACCCGCACGCGGATGTCCGTAAGGCGGCGGTCTTGGCGCTGTTGCCCTTGGCGGAGCGGGAACCGGCCGCTCGGGAGGCCCTGTCCTCGGTCCGCGCCGACCCGGACGCGGATGTCCGTGCGTACGCGGCCAAGGCGACGGCCTAGCGGTCGACGCGCCGCGCCTGCGGCGGGCTCGCCCCTCCCCGCCCCTTCCCGAAACCGGGGCCTCCGCCCCCCTCCCCCCCGCCGGGGCTCCGCCCCGGACCCCGCTCCTCAATCGCCGGAGGGGCTGGAAGACGTCCCCCGGCCCGGACCAAGGGCCGGAGGCCATGGATCCGGGAAGGGCGGCGGGGGCAGCTCCCGCCCCCGGACGCCGTCGCGATCTCCCTACCGGGGCGCAGCCCCCGTTCGGGAAGGGGCGGGGTGGGGGAGACTCCGCCCGGTGAGGACACCGTCATGGTGTCCCTGCCCCGCCGGGAGCCCAAGGGCAGAACCCCTGACCCCGGATAGGGCGGCACAGAGGACTCCTCCGCCCCCGGCCCGCCCCGGACAGCGTCGCGCCCGCCGGGGCGGGGTCCGGGGGCGCAAGTCCCCGGTCCGGGAAGGGACGGGTGGGGAACGGCTCCGGCCGGGCGCGGGCACCGTGTTGGTGTCCGGGCCCGGCCGGGGGCAGGGGGCTCAACCCCCTGGGGTCGCGTGGTCAGCGGACGAAGACTCCCGCCTGGCTCGCGAGGTCCAGGAAGTACTGCGGGGCGATGCCCAGGACGAGGGTGACCGCTACGCCGATCGCGATGGCCGACGAGGTCAGCGGGCTCGGCACGGCCACGGACGGGCCGTCCGTGCGCGGCTCGCTGAAGAACATCAGCACGATCACCCGGATGTAGAAGAACGCGGCGACCGCCGAGGAGATCACACCGATCACCACCAGCGCACCCGCCCCACCGTCGGCCGCCGCCTTGAAGACCGCGAACTTCCCGGCGAAGCCGCTGGTCAGCGGGATACCGGCGAAGGCCAGCAGGAAGACCGCGAAGACGGCGGCCACCAGGGGCGAACGGCGGCCGAGGCCGGCCCACTTGGACAGGTGAGTGGCCTCGCCGCCCGCGTCCCGGACCAGGGTGACCACCGCGAAGGCGCCGAGGGTCACGAAGGAGTACGCGGCCAGGTAGAAGAGGACGGAGGAGATGCCGTCGGGCGTGGTGGCGATGACACCGGCCAGGATGAACCCGGCGTGGGCGATCGAGGAGTACGCCAGCAGCCGCTTCACATCGGTCTGGGTGACGGCCACGATCGCGCCGCCCAGCATGGTGACGATGGCGACGCCCCACATCACCGGCCGCCAGTCCCAGCGCAGCCCGGGCAGGACGACGTACAGCAGCCGCAGCAGCGCGCCGAAGGCCGCGACCTTGGTGGCCGCCGCCATGAAGCCGGTCACCGGGGTCGGGGCGCCCTGGTAGACGTCGGGCGTCCACATGTGGAACGGCACGGCGCCGATCTTGAACAGCAGCCCCATCAGCACCATCGCCCCGCCGATCAGCAGCAGCGCGTCATTGCCCATGGTTCCGGCGAGCGCCGGGGTGACGTTCCTGACCTGGCCGTCGACGACGTCCGCGATCCCGGAGTAGGAGACCGTGCCCGCGTAGCCGTACAGCAGGGCGATGCCGAAGAGCAGGAACGCCGAGGAGAAGGCGCCCAGCAGGAAGTACTTGACCGCGGCCTCCTGCGACAGCGCGCGCTGGCGGCGGGCCAGCGCGCACAGGATGTACAGCGGCAGCGAGAAGACCTCCAGCGCCACGAAGAGGGTCAGCAGATCGTTGGCGGACGGGAAGACCAGCATGCCGCCGACCGCGAAGAGGACCAGCGGAAAGACCTCGGTGGTGGTGAACCCCGCCTTGACGGCGGCCTTTTCGGCGTCGCCGCCGGGCACGGCGGCGGCCTGGGCCGCGAAGGAGTCGACGCGGTTGCCGTGCACCACCGGATCCAGCCGCCGCTCGGCGAAGGTGAACACCGCCACCAGCGCGACCAGGAGAATGGTCCCCTGAAGGAAGAGCGCCGGTCCGTCGACCGCGATCGCACCCATGGCCGCGATACGGGCCTTGCTGGTGCCGTAGTCACCGGCGGCGAGGCCGATCACGGCGGCGAAGGCCGCGGCCAGGGCGACCACGGAGACGAAGAGCTGCGCCACGTACCGCTGGCGGCGCGGAAGGAACGCCTCGACCAGGACGCCGACGATCGCGGCGCCGAGCACGATCAGCGTGGGCGACAGCTGGCCGTACTCGATATCGGGCGACGGGATCTTGTCGGGCGCCGCCGCCGCTGTTGTCCACAGGCTGTGGACAGTGGCCGCGTGGGTCACTTGGCACCTCCGGAAGCACCGTCGTGGTGGGCACCGCCGTGATGGGCGCCCTCGGGCATCGGGCTGTAGCTGAACCAGCCCGCATCGGTCACGGGGTGATCGGGCTTGGGATCCTTCTTGTCCACCACGGACATCGTGTGGTCGACCGCCGGGTTGACGATGTCGGCGAGCGGCTTCGGATAGACCCCGAGGAAGATCAGGAGCGCGATGAGCGGGGTCACGACGATCAGCTCACGCACCCGCAGATCGGGCATGGCCCGCACCTCGGCCTTCACCGGACCGGTCATGGTGCGTTGGTAGAGGATCAGGACGTAGAGCGCCGCCAGCACTATTCCGACGGTCGCGATCACGCCGAGCGCCGGATAGCGGCTGAACGTGCCGACCAGGACCAGGAATTCGCTGATGAACGGCGCGAGCCCGGGCAGCGAGAGGGTGGCGAGCCCGCCGATCAGGAAGGTGCCGGCGAGCACCGGGGCCACCTTCTGCACCCCGCCGTAGTCGGCGATGAGCCGCGAACCGCGCCGGGTGATCAGGAATCCGGCCACCAGCATCAGCGCGGCGGTGGAGATGCCGTGGTTGACCATGTAGAGGGTGGCGCCGCCCTGGCCCTGGGTGGTCATCGCGAAGATGCCCAGGATGATGAAGCCGAAGTGGGAGATCGAGGCGTAAGCGATCAGCCGCTTGATGTCCCGCTGGCCGATCGCCAGCAGCGCCCCGTAGATGATGCTGATGAGCGCCAGGATCATGATCGCCGGGGTGGCCCACTTGCTGGCCTCCGGGAAGAGCTGGAGGCAGAAGCGGAGCATCGCGAAGGTGCCGACCTTGTCGACCACCGCGGTGATCAGCACGGCGACCGGGGCGGTGGACTCCCCCATCGCGTTGGGCAGCCAGGTGTGCAGCGGCCACAGCGGCGCCTTCACCGCGAAGGCGAAGAAGAAGCCGAGGAAGAGCAGCCGTTCGGTGCTGGTCGCCATGTCCAGATGGCCGCCCGCCCGCGCCTGGACGATCTCCTGGAGCGAGAAGGTGCCGGTGCCGAGCTGATCGGCGGTGACCGCGTACAGACCGACCACCGCGGCCAGCATGATCAGCCCGCCCGCCAGGTTGTAGAGCAGGAACTTCACCGCGGCGTAGGAGCGCTGAGTGGCCGTCTCCTCCTCGGAGCGGCCCCCGGCCCGGTCCCCGAAGCCCCCGATGAGGAAGTACATCGGGATCAGCATGGCCTCGAAGAAGATGTAGAAGAGGAAGACGTCGGTGGCCTCGAAGGAGATCACCACCATCGCCTCGACCATCAGGATCAGCGCGAAGAAGCCCTGGGTGGGCCGCCAGCGGCGGTTGGGGCGGGCGCCCTCCAGTGGATCGGCGTCATGCCAGCCCGCCAGGATGATGAAGGGGATGAGCACGGCGGTGAGCGCGATCAGCGCGACCGCGATCCCGTCCACGCCCAGTTCGTAGCGGACGCCGAAGTCCTTGATCCAGGCGTGGGATTCGGTGAGCTGGAAGCGGGCGCCGCCGGGGTCGAAGCGGACCAGCACGACCGCCGCGAGGGCGAGGGTGACCAGGGAGAAGCCCAGCGCCACCCACTTGGCGGCGGCGCGCTGGGCGGCGGGCACGGCGGCGGTGGCCACCGCGCCGAGCGCGGGCACCACGGCCGTGGCCGTCAGCAGGGGAAATGACATGACTCAGACCGCCCTCATCAGCAGGGTCGCGGCGATGAGCACCGCCGTACCGCCGAACATCGAGACCGCGTACGTACGGGCATAGCCGTTCTGTAGCCTTCGCAGCCGGCCGGAGAGCCCGCCGACCGAGGCCGCGGTGCCGTTGACCACCCCGTCGACCAGCTTGTGGTCGACATAGACCAGACCGCGGGTCAGGTACTGGCCTGGTTTGACGAGCGCGACATGGTTGAAGTCGTCCTGGAGCAGATCGCGCCGGGCGGCCCGGGTGAGCAGCGATCCGCGGGGTGCGGTGCGCGGCACCGGCCGGCGTCCGTACTGCGCCCAGGCGAGGGCGACACCGATCACCAGCACCACCATCGTCCCGGCGGTGACCGCCGCGGCGCTGAGCGGGGAGTCGCCGTGGCTGTGGCCGGTGACCGGCTCCAGCCACTTCAGGAACGCGTCGTTGACGCTGAACAGCCCGCCCGCGAAGACCGATCCCACGGCCAGGACGATCATGGGGATGGTCATGGACGAGGGCGACTCGTGCGGATGCGGCTCGGCGTGCGCCCCGGCCGACTCGGCGGCGGGCTCGGCGCTGGGTTCCTCGGGCGAGGGCGTGGTGCCCCAGCGCTTCTCGCCGAAGAAGGTCAGCAGCATCACCCGCGTCATGTAGTACGCGGTGATGGCCGCGCCCAGCAGGGCCGCGCCGCCGAGGATCCAGCCCTCGGTGCCGCCCTTGGCGAACGCCGCCTCGATGATCTTGTCCTTGGACCAGAAGCCGGACAGCCCGGGGAAGCCGATGATCGCGAGATAGCCGAGCCCGAAGGTGATGAAGGTGACCGGCATGTACTTCCGCAGACCGCCGTACTTGCGCATGTCGACCTCGTCGTTCATGGCGTGCATGACCGAACCGGCGCCGAGGAAGAGCCCCGCCTTGAAGAAGCCGTGGGTCACCAGGTGCATGATCGCGAAGACATAGCCGATCGGGCCGAGCCCGGCGGCCAGGATCATGTAGCCGATCTGCGACATGGTGGACCCGGCCAGGGCCTTCTTGATGTCGTCCTTGGCACAACCGACGATCGCACCGAAGAGGAGCGTGACCGCGCCGACCGCGACCACCGCGGCCTGGGCGTCCGGGGCGGCGTTGAAGATCGCGCCGGAGCGGGTGATCAGATACACGCCCGCGGTCACCATGGTCGCCGCGTGGATCAGGGCCGAGACCGGGGTCGGGCCCTCCATCGCGTCCCCGAGCCAGGACTGGAGCGGCACCTGGGCCGACTTGCCGCAGGCCGCGAGGAGCAGCATCAGCCCGATCGCGGTGAGCTTGCCCTCGCTCGCGTCACCCGCGTTGGCCAGCACCGGGGCGAAGGTGAAGGTCCCGAACGTCGTGAACATCAGCATGATCGCGATCGACAGGCCGACGTCGCCGACGCGGTTGACGATGAACGCCTTCTTCGCCGCCGTGGCCGCGCTGGGCTTGTGCTGCCAGAAGCCGATGAGCAGGTACGAGGCGAGGCCGACGCCCTCCCAGCCGACGTACAGCAGCAGGTAGTTGTCGGCGAGGACGAGCAGCAGCATCGCCGCGAGGAAGAGATTGAGATAGCCGAAGAAGCGGCGGCGGCGCTCGTCGTGCTCCATATAGCCGATCGAGTAGATGTGGATCAGCGTGCCCACACCGGTGATCAGCAGGACGAAGGTCATGGACAGCTGGTCGAGCTGGAAGGCGACGTCCGCGCGGAAGCCGCCCACCGGGATCCAGCTGAAGACCTTGCTGTGCAGGGCCCGGTCGTGCTCGCCGCGGCCGAGCATGTCGGCGAAGAGCACGGCGCCGATGACGAAGGAGGCGCCGGCGAGCACCGTGCCGATGTAGTGGCCCTTGCCGTCCAGCCGCCGCCCTCCGCACAGCAGCAGGGCCGCGCCGAGCAGCGGGATCGCGACGAGCAATCCGATGAGGTTCTCCACTTGAACGCGACCCCTTCTAGAGCTTCATCAGGCTGGCGTCGTCGACCGAGGCCGAGTGGCGGGAGCGGAAGATGGTCACGATGATCGCGAGACCGACCACGACCTCCGCCGCGGCCACGACCATCGTGAAGAAGGCGATGATCTGGCCGTCGAGATTGCCGTGCAGCCGGGAGAAGGTGACGAACGCCAGGTTGCACGCGTTCAGCATCAGCTCGACGCACATGAAGAGGACGATCGCGTTCCGCCTGATGACGACGCCGGCCGCACCAATGGTGAACAACAGGGCGGCCAGGTAGAGGTAGTTGACCGGATTCACTTGGCGACTCCCCTCGGGTTCGGCGCACTGCCCGCGTTCTCACCGTTCTCACCGTTCGCGCCGTTCGCGCCGTTCTTGGAAGTCCCTGACTTCCCGGCGTTCCCGGACGGCTTGCCGGTCTCGTGCTTCCGGCCCAGCCAGCGCTGCGAGCGCTGCTCCAGCGCCGCCAGCTCGGCCAGCGCCTCGCTGGAGACGTCCCGGATCTGACCGCGGCCGCGCAGCGTCGCGTTGACGGTGAGGTCGGACGGGGTGCCGTCGGGCAGCAGACCGGGGATGTCCACCGCGTTGTGCCGCGCGTACACACCGGGGGCCGGCAGCGGCGGCACGTTCCGACCGGTGCGCACCCGCGCCTCGGACTGCTCGCGCTGGGTGCGGGCCCGCTCGGTGCGCTCGCGGTGGGTCAGCACCATCGCGCCGACCGCCGCCGTGATCAGCAGCGCGCCGGTGATCTCGAAGGCGAAGACGTACTTGGTGAAGATCAGCGACGCCAGGCCCTCCACATTGCCGCCGGAGTTGGCCTGGCCCAGGCCGTTCCACGTCTTGAGCGAGGCATTGCCGATCCCGGCGCACAGCAGGATGCCGAAGCCGAGCCCGCAGAGGGCGGCGAGCCAGCGCTGCCCCTTCAGGGTCTCCTTGAGGGAGTCGGCGGCGGTGACACCGACCAGCATCACCACGAAGAGGAAGAGCATCATGATCGCGCCGGTGTAGACGACGATCTGGACGACGCCCAGGAAGTACGCGCCGTTGGCGAGGTAGAAGACCGCCAGGACGATCATGGTGCCCGCCAGGCACAGGGCGCTGTGCACGGCCTTGCGCATCAGGATCGTGCACAGCGCGCCGATCACGGCGACCGTGCCGAGCACCCAGAACTGGAGGGCCTCACCGGTGGAGGTGGTGGAGGCCGCCGCGGCCAGAGCGCCGCCGCTCATGCCTGCACCCCCCGCTGCCGGTCCTGCGACTCCTCGTTCCCCGCTGCCTGGTCGGACAGGGTCTCGCCCTTGCTGACCGCCACCTGCTGGGTGGTGCCGGGCGCGGCCTCGGTCACCAGGCCCCGGTAGTAGTCCTGCTCGTCGGTGCCGGGGTAGATGGCGTGCGGGGAGTCGACCATCCCGTCCTCGAGGCCCGCGAGCAGCTCCTCCTTGGTGTAGATGAGCGATTCGCGGGTGCGGTCGGCGAGCTCGTACTCATTGGTCATGGTGAGCGCCCGGGTGGGGCACGCCTCGACGCACAGACCGCACAGGATGCAGCGCAGATAGTTGATCTGGTAGACGCGGCCGTAGCGCTCGCCCGGGGAGTAGCGCTCCTCGTCGGTGTTGTCCGCGCCCTCCACATAGATCGCGTCGGCGGGGCAGGCCCAGGCGCACAGCTCGCAGCCGACGCACTTCTCCAGCCCGTCCGGGTGCCGGTTGAGCTGGTGGCGTCCGTGGAAGCGGGGCGCGGTGGGCTTCTTCACCTCTGGGTACTGTTCGGTGAGCCGCTTCTTGAACATGGCCTTGAAGGTCACGCCGAAGCCGGCCACCGGATTCTGGAAGTCAGACACCGTCGGCCTCCTTTCCGTCACTTACAGTGTCGGGGCCACCACTGACAATCAACTCACGCTCGGTGCGCGGACGTCGGCGGGGGACGGGCGGCAAGGTCTGGCCGGGCAGCGGCGGCACCGGGAAACCTCCCGCCATCGGATCGAAGGCGGGCTCCGGTCCCTGTTCCGCTCCGGCCTCGGCCTGCGCCGACCGGTCGCGGAAGAAGTCGACCACGAAGGACAGCAGCAGCAGCGCGATCACCGCGCCGCCCACGTAGAGCACGATGTCCTGGTAGTCGTAGTTCTCGTTGCGCAGCGCCCGGACGGTGGCGACCAGCATCAGCCAGACCATCGAGATCGGGATGAGCACCTTCCAGCCCAGCTTCATGAACTGGTCGTAGCGGACCCGCGGCAGCGTGCCGCGCACCCAGATGAAGACGAACAGCGAGGTCACGACCTTGCCGACGAACCACAGCAGCGGCCACCAGCCGTGGTTGGCGCCCTCCCAGAAGGTGCTGATCGGCCAGGGCGCCCGCCAGCCACCGAGGAAGAGGGTGACGGCGACCATCGAGACGGTGACCATGTTGATGTACTCGGCGAGCATGAACATCGCGAACTTGATCGAGGAGTACTCGGTGTTGAAGCCGCCGACCAGGTCGCCCTCGGACTCCGGCATGTCGAACGGCGCCCGGTTGGTCTCACCGATCATCGAGACGATGTAGATGAGGAACGAGACCGGCAGCAGCACCGCGTACCAGCGGTCCTGCTGCGATTCCACGATCTGCGAGGTCGACATCGACCCGGAGTAGAGGAAGACCGCCGCGAAGGAGAGCCCCATCGCGATCTCGTAGCTGATCATCTGGGCGCAGGAGCGCAAGCCCCCCAGGAGCGGATACGTCGATCCGGAGGACCAGCCGGCCAGCACGATGCCGTAGATGCCGACCGAGGCGGTGGCGAGGATGTAGAGGACGGCGATCGGCAGATCGGTCAGCTGCATCGCGGTGCGGTGCCCGAAGACCGAGACCTCGCCGCCGGCCGGGCCGAACGGCATCACCGCGACCGCCATGAAGGCGGGGATGGCCGCGACGACCGGCGCCAGGACGTAGACCACCTTGTCCGCGCCCTTGACGACCACGTCCTCCTTGAGCATCAGCTTCACGCCGTCCGCGAGGGACTGGAGCATGCCCCAGGGGCCGTGGCGGTTGGGGCCGATGCGCAACTGCATCCAGCCGACCACCTTGCGCTCCATGACGATGGAGATGAGCACGGTCACCATCAGGAACGCGAAGCAGAAGACGGCCTTGATCACGATCAGCCACCACGGATCGCGGCCGAACATCGACAGGTCCTCTGCGGCGAGAATCCTCACTGGGTCACCTCCGTCGCGGGGGCAGTGATCGTCACGACATCGCCGGGGCGGGCCCCCAGGTCGCGCTGGACACCGGAGCCGACGGAGGCCAGCGGCAGCCAGACCACCCGGTCGGGCATCGCGGTGACGCTCAGCGGCAGTTGGACCGAGCCGGCCGGGCCGGTGACCCGGACGAGCTGGCCGTCCTCGACCCCCGCCGCATCCGCCGTGGCCGCCGACAGCCGGGCCACCGCCGCGTGGCGGGTCCCGGCCAGCGCCGGATCACCGTCCTGGAGCCGGCCCTGGTCGAGCAGCAGCCGGTGGCCGGCGAGCACCGCCTCGCCCTCGGCCGGCCGGGGCAGCGGACCGCCCGTCTCCAGCGAGGCGGTGGCACGCGGGCCCTGCCAGCTGCCCAGCCGGGTCATCTCGGCGCGTACCGCCTCGACGTCCGGCAGGTCCAGGGGCGCGTCCAGCGCGTCGGCCAGCATGTGCAGCACCCGGGCGTCCGGGAGGGTGTGGCGGCGGGTCATCTGGTCGGGCTTGAGCGCCGCCTCGAACGGCCGGGCCCGGCCCTCCCAGTTGAGGAAGGTGCCGGACTTCTCGACGACCGCCGCGACCGGCAGCACCACATCGGCCCGCTCGGTGACCTCCGAGGGCCGCTGCTCCAGGCTGACCACGAAGTCCACCGCGTCCAGGGCCTCCAGGGCCCGCGCCGGATCGGGCAGGTCGGCGACCTCGACGCCCGCGACCAGCAGCGCGCCCAGCCCGCCGACCGCCGCGGCCTCGATGATCTGGCCGGTGTCCCGGCCCACCTGGTGCGGCAGGTCGGCGGTGCCCCAGACGGAGGAGACCTCCTCGCGGGCCCGCGGATCGTGCGCCGGGCGGCCGCCGGGCAGCAGCCCGGGCAGCGCCCCCGCCTCGATCGCGCCCCGCTCCCCCGCCCGGCGCGGAATCCAGGCGAGCGTGGCCCCGGTGGCGGCGGCGGCCCGTACGGCGGCGGTGAGTCCGCCGGCCACGGACGCCAGCCGCTCGCCAACGATGATCACCGCACCCTCCTGGCGCAGCGCCTCGGCGGCCCGCTCGCCGTCCGCGTCCAGACCGGTGCGGCCCGCGATGGCGTCCAGCCACTCGGTCTCGGTGCCCGGGGCGGCCGGCAGCAGGGTGCCGCCCGCCTTCTCCAGGCCCCGGGTGGCGTGAGTGGCGAGCGAGAAGGTGCGCTGTCCGTGCTTGCGGTGCGCCTTGCGCAGCCGCAGGAAGACGCCGGGCGACTCCTCCTCGGCCTCGAACCCGACCAGCAGCACGGCCGGGGCCTTCTCCAGCGCGGAGTAGGTGAGTCCGCCGCCGTCCATGTCACGCCCCCGGCCCGCGATGTGGGTGGCCAGGAAGTCGGCCTCCTCGTCGCTGTGGAGCCGGGCCCGGAAGTCGATGTCGTTGGTGTCCAGGGCGAGCCGCGCGAACTTCGCGTAGGCGTAGGCGTCCTCGACGGTCAGCCGGCCGCCGGTGAGCACGCCGGTGCGGCCGCGCGCCATGCTGAGCCCATCGGCCGCCGCGTCCAGCGCCTCGGGCCAGCTCGCCGGCTCCAGCTTCCCCGTCTCGCGGTCGCGCACCAGCGGGGTGGTGAGCCGCTCCGGCAGCTGGGCGTAGCGGAAGCCGAAGCGCCCCTTGTCGCAGATCCACTCCTCGTTGACCTCGGGGTCGTCCGCCGCCAGCCGCCGCATGACCTTGCCGCGCCGGTGGTCGGTGCGGGTGGCGCAGCCGCCCGCGCAGTGCTCGCACACGCTCGGCGAGGAGACCAGGTCGAAGGGGCGGGAGCGGAAGCGGTACGCCGCCGAGGTCAGGGCGCCCACCGGGCAGATCTGGATGGTGTTCCCGGAGAAGTACGACTCGAACGGGTCGCCTTCCCCGGTGCCCACCTGCTGGAGCGCGCCCCGCTCCAGCAGCTCGATCATCGGGTCGCCCGCGATCTGGTTGGAGAAGCGGGTGCAGCGCGCGCACAGCACACAGCGCTCGCGGTCCAGCAGCACCTGGGCGGAGATCGGGACCGGCTTGGCGAACGTCCGCTTCTGGCCCTCGAACCGGCTGTCGGCCTGTCCGGCGCTCATCGCCTGGTTCTGGAGCGGGCATTCGCCGCCCTTGTCGCAGACCGGGCAGTCCAACGGGTGGTTGATCAGCAGCAACTCCATCACCCCGCGCTGGGCCTTCTCGGCCACCGGCGAGGTGAGCTGCGTCTTGACCACCATCCCGTCGGTGCAGGTGATGGTGCAGGAGGCCATCGGCTTGCGCTGGCCCTCCACCTCGACGATGCACTGGCGGCAGGCGCCGGCCGGGTCGAGGAGCGGATGGTCGCAGAACCGCGGGATCTCGATGCCGAGCAGTTCGGCGGCGCGGATGACCAGCGTCCCCTTGGGGACGGAGATCTCGATCCCGTCGATGGTGACGGAGACCAGATCTTCTCGCGGCACCGCCGCCTCCCCGCCCGACGAGGGTGCGTTGGTGGTCACGGTCATGCGTTCACCCCCAGGTGAGTGGAGCGCGGCTCGTCGGCCCAGACGGTCGACTTGGCCGGGTCGAACGGACAGCCCCCGCCGGTGATGTGCTGCTCGTACTCCTCGCGGAAGTACTTCAGCGAGGAGAAGATGGGGCTGGCCGCGCCGTCGCCGAGGGCGCAGAAGGACTTGCCGTTGATGTTGTCGGCGATGTCGGCCAGCTTGTCGAGGTCGTCCATGCGCCCCTTGCCGGCCTCCAGGTCGCGCAACAGCTGGACCAGCCAGTACGTGCCCTCGCGGCAGGGTGTGCACTTGCCGCAGGACTCATGCGCGTAGAACTCGGTCCAGCGGGTCACGGCCCGCACCACACAGGTGGTCTCGTCGAAGCACTGGAGCGCCTTGGTGCCCAGCATCGACCCGGCCGCGCCCACGCCCTCGTAGTCCAGCGGGACATCGAGGTGCTCATCGGTGAGCAGCGGGGTGGACGAGCCGCCCGGGGTCCAGAACTTCAGCCGGTGGCCCGGGCGCATCCCGCCGCTCATGTCGAGCAGCTGGCGCAGGGTGATCCCGAGCGGGCCCTCGTACTGTCCGGGGTTGGCCACATGGCCGGACAGCGAGTAGAGCGTGAAGCCCGGGGACTTCTCGCTGCCCATCGAACGGAACCATTCCTTGCCCTTGTTGAGGATCGCGGGAACCGAGGCGATGGATTCGACGTTATTGACAACAGTGGGGCACGCGTACAGACCGGCGACCGCGGGGAAGGGAGGCCGCAGCCGGGGCTGGCCGCGGCGGCCCTCCAGCGAGTCCAGCAGCGCGGTCTCCTCACCACAGATGTACGCACCGGCGCCCGCGTGCACGGTGATGTCGAGACCGGGCAGTCCGTCCACCCCGAGCTTCCGCCGCCGCTGTTCCGCGGTGCCGAGGTAGCCCTCCTCGTACGCCTCGCGCACGGCCTCGTGCAGCCGACGCAGCACGGGGACGACCTCGCCCCGCAGATAGATGAAGGCGTGTTCGGAGCGGATGGCATGACAGGCGATGATCATGCCCTCGATCAGGGAGTGCGGATTGGCGTAGAGAAGGGGGATGTCCTTGCAGGTGCCCGGTTCCGACTCGTCCGCGTTGACGACGAGATAGTGCGGCTTGCCGTCGCCCTGCGGAATGAACTGCCACTTCATTCCGGTGGGGAAGCCCGCGCCGCCGCGGCCGCGCAGACCCGCGTCCTTCACCAGCGCGATCACCGCGTCGGGGTCCATCGCGAGGGCCTTGCGCATGCCCTCGTAGCCCTCGTGCCGCAGATAGGTGCGCAGGGACCAGGAGTTCGGCTGGTCCCAGAAAGCGGAGAGCACGGGTGCCAGCAGCTTCTCGGGGCTGTGCCCATTGATCTCGGTTGTCACGGTCATCACTCCCCCTCCTCGGCGACCGGACCTGCCGGGTGGTGCGGATCGGAGGCGGAGGTCCGCTGCGGCGCGTCATGCGAGCTGGGATGCGTCGGCGGAGCCTCGTCCTGCGGGGCGTCCGCGGACCTCGGCGAGACGACCCGGCCGGGGGTCACCTCCCCCTTGGCCAGCCGCAGCCCGACCAGCGAGGCGGGCCCCGCGGAGCCACCGGCCTCGACGGCGCCCGGACGGGCGTCGGGGAAGCCGGCCAGGATGCGGGCGGTCTCCTTGTACGTGCACAGCGGCGCGCCCCGGGTCGGCTCGACGGGCCGGCCCGCCCGCAACTCGTCGACCAGCGCCTTGGCGGATTCGACGGTCTGGTTGTCGAAGAACTCCCAGTTGACCATCACCACGGGTGCGTAGTCGCAGGCCGCGTTGCACTCGATGTGCTCCAGGGTGACCTTGCCGTCCTCGGTGGTCTCCCCGTTGCCCACCCCCAGATGGCTCTGGAGCTCCTCGAAGATCGCGTCGCCGCCCATCACCGCGCACAGGGTGTTGGTGCACACCCCCACCTGGTAGTCGCCGGAGGGCTTGCGCCGGTACATCGTGTAGAAGGTGGCGACCGCGGTGACCTCGGCGGTGGTCAGGCCCAGCATCTCGGCGCAGAACCGCATGCCGGTGCGGGTGACATGGCCCTCCTCGGACTGCACCAGGTGCAGCAGCGGCAGCAGCGCGCTGCGGCTGTCCGGGTAGCGGGCGATCACCTCCCGGGCGTCCTCCTCGAGCCGGGTGCGCACCTCGGCCGGGTAGTCGGGGGCCGGCAGCTCCGGCATCCCCAGCTGGACATCAGTCACCGGTCCACTCCTCCCATCACGGGGTCGATGGACGCGACAGCGACGATCACATCGGCGACCTGGCCGCCCTCGCACATCGCCGCCACGGCCTGAAGATTGGTGAAGGACGGGTCGCGGAAGTGGACGCGATACGGGCGGGTGCCGCCATCGCTGACCACATGGGCGCCCAGTTCGCCCTTGGGCGACTCGATCGCCGCGTACGCCTGTCCGGGCGGGACCCGGAATCCCTCGGTCACCAGCTTGAAGTGGTGGATCAGGGCCTCCATGGAGGTGCCCATGATGTTCTTGATGTGGTCCAGGGAGTTGCCGAGACCGTCCGGGCCGAGCGCGAGCTGCGCGGGCCAGGCGATCTTCTTGTCCGCGACCATCACCGGGCCCGGCTCCAGCCGCTCCAGGCACTGCTCGACGATCCGCAGCGACTGGCGCATCTCCTCCAGCCGGATCAGGAACCGGCCGTAGGCGTCGCAGGTCTCGGCGGTCGGCACCTCGAAGTCATAGGTGTCATAGCCGCAGTACGGATCGGTTTTGCGCAGATCGTGCGGCAGCCCGGTGGCCCGCAGTATCGGGCCGGTCACGCCGAGCGCCATGCAGCCGGCGAGGTCGAGGTAGCCCACGTCCTGGAGCCGGGCCTTGAAGATCGGGTTCCCGGTGGCGAGCTTGTCGTACTCGGGCAGGTTCTTCCGCATCGTCTTCAGCAGGGCCCGGATCTGGTCGACCGCCCCCGGCGGCAGGTCCTGGGCGAGCCCGCCGGGCCGGATGTACGCGTGGTTCATCCGCAGACCGGTGATCAGCTCGAAGATGTCCAGGATCAGCTCGCGGTCCCGGAAGCCGTAGATCATGATCGTGGTCGCGCCGAGCTCCATACCGCCGGTGGCGATGGCCACCAGGTGCGAGGAGAGCCGGTTGAGCTCCATCAGCAGCACCCGGATCACCGAGGCGCGGTCCGGCACCTGGTCCTCGATGCCGAGCAGCTTCTCGACGCCCAGGCAGTACGCCGCCTCGTTGTAGAAGGGCGTCAGATAGTCCATGCGCGTCACGAAGGTGGTGCCCTGCGTCCAGTTCCGGAATTCGAGGTTCTTCTCGATTCCGGTGTGCAGATAACCGATTCCGCAGCGGGCCTCGGTGACCGTCTCACCGTCGATCTCCAGGATCAGCCGGAGCACTCCATGGGTGGAGGGGTGCTGCGGACCCATGTTGACGATGATCCGCTCGTCGTCGGCCTTCGCCGCGGCGGCCACGACCTCGTCCCAGTCGCCGCCGGTGACGGTGTAGACGGTGCCTTCCGTGGTCTCGCGTGCCGAGGCGGAGGACGGCTGCGGCCCGGAGGGCCCCGTTGAGGGGTGGTGGCCGGGTGACGGGTGGGCGTGGGGGGCAGTCATCAGCTGTACGACCTCCGCTGGTCCGGAGCCGGGATCTGGGCGCCCTTGTACTCGACGGGGATGCCGCCGAGCGGGTAGTCCTTGCGTTGCGGGAAGCCCTGCCAGTCGTCGGGCATCATGATCCGCGTCAGCGCGGGATGACCGTCGAAGATCAGGCCGAAGAAGTCGTAGGTCTCGCGCTCATGCCAGTCGTTGGTCGGATAGACATCGACGATCGACGGGATGTGCGGGTCGTCATCCGGAGCGCTCACCTCCAGCCGCAGCACCCGGCCATGGGTGATCGACCGCAGGTGGTAGACCGCGTGCAGCTCACGTCCCTTGTCGCCGGGGAAGTGGACCCCGCTGACGCCGGTGCACAGCTCGAAGCGGAGCGCCGGGTCGTCGCGCAGGGTGCGGGCGACCCGCGGCAGGTGCTCCCGGGCGATGTGGAAGGTGAGCTCACCGCGGTCCACGACGGTCTTCTCGATCGCGTTCTCCGGGAGCAGCGACTGCTCCTCGAGCGCGCCCTCGAGCTCGTCGGCGACCTCGTCGAACCAGCCCCCGTACGGCCGGGTGGCCTGGCCGGGCAGCCGTACGGGGCGCACCAGCCCGCCGTAGCCGGTGGTGTCGCCGCCGTTGTTGGCGCCGAACATCCCGCGCTGGACGCGGATGGGCTCGCCCTGGTCGCCGCGGCGGCCGGGGAGGTTCTCGGCGTTGAGGTCCTTGTCCGGGTTGACCCCGTTGGCCCCGGGGTTGACCCCATTAGCCTCAGTCAACGCAGCAGCCCCTTCATCTCGATCGTCGGCAGCGCCTTCAGCGCCGCTTCCTCCGCCTCACGGGCCGCACGCTCGCGATTGACGCCGAGCTTCTCCTCGCGGATCTTCTCGTGCAGCTTGAGGATCGAGTCCATGAGCATCTCGGGCCGCGGCGGACAGCCGGGCAGATAGATGTCGACCGGGACGATGTGATCAACGCCCTGCACGATCGCGTAGTTGTTGAACATCCCCCCGGAGGAGGCGCAGACGCCCATGGAGATGACCCACTTCGGGTTCGGCATCTGGTCGTAGACCTGGCGCAGCACCGGGGCCATCTTCTGGCTGACGCGCCCGGCGACGATCATCAGATCCGCCTGGCGGGGCGAGCCGCGGAAGACCTCCATGCCGAAGCGCGCGAGGTCGTAGCGCCCCGCGCCGGTGGTCATCATTTCGATGGCGCAACAGGCCAGGCCGAAGGTGGCCGGGAAGACGGAGGACTTGCGGGCCAGCCCGGCGGCCTGTTCCACGGTGGTGAGCAGGAACCCACTCGGGAGCTTCTCTTCGATACCCATGCGATGTTTCCCCTATCTCCTCTAGAGCCCTTTTAGTCCCACTCCAGGCCGCCACGGCGCCACACATAGGCGTAGGCGACGAAGACCGTGAGCACGAAGAGGAGCATCTCCACGAGCCCGAACAGGCCGAGGGCGTCGAAGGTGACGGCCCAGGGGTAGAGGAAGACGATCTCGATGTCGAAGACGATGAAGAGCATCGCCGTCAGGTAGTACTTGATGGGGAAGCGCCCACCGCCGGCCGGATGCGGAGTCGGCTCGATGCCGCACTCATAGGCTTCGAGCTTGGCCCGGTTGTAGCGCTTGGGGCCGATGATCGCGGCCATGAAAACCGAGAAGATCGCAAAACCTGCCCCGAGGGCTCCCAGTACGAGGATGGGCGCGTATGCGTTCACCGTCCTCGCTCCCTTCAGTCGACGATGACTGCTTGGCGGACCGCACGGACATGCCGCCGCCCCACGAAGATCGCGCACATGTGAGGCAGTTCACAAGCCCGTTTCGCCTGCATCCTATGCCCGTCGGTCTGTGATCTGCGACACGGGGTACGACAACGTCTTTGTGATCTCCACCACCTGACGAAGGATCATGAAGTCGGATGAGCGGTGATCTTGTACACGAAGCATCCGAACGACCACGAGAAGTGACATTCGGAGACGTCATCACAGGTGAGCGCGTTGCGCCCTTACCAAGACATGGTACATACATGCAAATTTGCTCTGGACAACGTCAGCTGATACGCGCCTTCCATCCTCATGAGTGACCTTCGTCCCGGGACGATCGATCACGGGTTCACGCGCGTTCGCGATCACCGCTCCGCGCACGCGTTCACGAGCGGCTCGGAGCGAGTGAGGTATCCCACGCCCAGACGGGTTGTGGATCTAGATTTCATGGGAATCCTTTGTGCGCGAACCACATCGGTGGTAGGTCCCGCGCTGTCCCGGTATGGCCGTCAAATGCCGTGCGTAGACACATGATCGCGAAATCCGGGCAAGGCGGCCGAGTGGGCCGCGGAGATCATTTGGCCCGGTTTTTGGGCGTGTGCACGTCAAATGTGGCGCACCCCACTTTTGTTGATCTGGGCCTTAGGGCCCTGGTAGCCAGTGACCTATGTCCCCAGTCGCACACATACCCAGCCACCGGAAGCCCCGCCGTGCCGCGTCGACGCGTGCGCTCCGCGCAGGGGTGACCGGTGGCTTCCTCACCCTCGCGGTGGCCGGTGCCGCCGTGCCCGCCTCCGCCACGGAGAACAACGCCGCTCCGGCCGAGTCCACCCTGGAGATGCCGACCGTCAGCGCCACGCTGGCGAGCACGGCCGCCCAGACCGCGGACGCCACCCAGCAGGCGGCGTCCGACTACGAGCTCCAGGCCCAGAAGGACCAGGCGGCCGCCCACGCGAAGATCGCCGCCAAGAAGGCCAAGGCGGAGGCCGACCGCAAGGCGAAGGAAGCCCGGGAGGCGGCCCGTAAGGCGGCCGCCAAGCGCGCGGCCGAGGCCAAGGCCCAGGCGGCGAAGGCGTCGCGCTCCGCCGAGCGCACCACGCTCTCCACCACCAGCGTCAGCAACGCTTCCGGCAATGCCGCGACCCTGATCAGCTTCCTGAAGGCGCAGCTGGGCAAGGCGTACGTGCTCGGCTCCAGCGGTCCGTCCTCCTACGACTGCTCCGGGCTGACCCAGGCCGCCTTCAAGCAGGTCGGCGTGAGCCTGCCGCGGGTCTCGCAGGACCAGTCCACCGCCGGCACCCCGGTCTCGCTGGACTCCCTCCAGCCGGGCGACCTGCTCTACTGGGGCAGCGCGGGCAGCGCGTACCACGTCGGCGTCTACGTCGGCGGCGGCAAGTTCATCGGCGCCCAGAACTCGAGCACCGGGATCGTCGAGCGCCCGCTGGACTACGACATGCCCACCGGGGCCGTGCGCGTCCTGTAAGACGCCCGTGCGCGTCCTGTAGGGCGCCCGCCGGTCATCCGTTGGTTATTGGACCCTGGGGCCGCCGTTCCCGTCGTGGACGGCGGCCTCACGTCCTTCCCTCCCTACTGCGCGTAGACCTTCTCCACGAACTCGCCGAGCAGGTCGTCGCTGAGGTGATGGGCCAGATCCGCCTCGGAGATCATTCCGACCAGCTGCTTGTTCTGGTCGATCACCGGGAGCCTGCGGATCTTGTGCTCCTCCATCTCCCGCAGGACGTCCCTGACATCGGCGTCCGCGGGGATCCAGCGCGGGGTGCCCTTGGTGAGCGCGCCGACGGGAGTCCCCGAGGGGTCGGCGTTCTCCGCGACGCATCCGATGACGATGTCGCGGTCGGTCACGATGCCGCACAGCCGCTCGTTGGCGTCGCTGACCGGCAGGGCCCCCACCTCCAGGTCCCGCATCAGCTGGGCGGCACGCAGCACCGTCTCGTTCTCCGGTATCCACTGCGCGCCCGGGTGCATGATGTCCGCTGCCTTCGTCATGGTGTACCTCCTGCCAGGCCCACCGGCGGTGGATCCGGCCCCGTGGGCCCCATCGGTCCGGCGTCGCCGCGGCTGGCGCACACGGCGCCCCCTGCCTTCATTGTCACCACCGCCGCACGGCGACGTCATGTCGAGCCCGGCGGCGGCTGTCGGTGCCCGGTGCCAGACTGAGTAACGAGGCAGTACCGGACAGAACGAGGCAATCACCGGCAGAACACTTCCGCGCAACTCTCCTGCGCCTTCGCGCCCGACCGTCGAAGGAGCACCCCATGCTCACCACCGATTACGTCCCCGGCGCCCCCAACTGGCTCGATCTGGGCGCCCCCGACACCGAAGCGGCCGTGGCCTTCTACGGCTCCCTGCTGGGCTGGCGCTTCGAGTCGGCAGGCCCCGAAGCGGGCGGGTACGGCTTCTTCACCCTGGACCGGAAGACCGTCGCGGCCGTCGGGCCGCTCACCGAGGAGGGCGCGCGCCCCGCCTGGACGCCGTACTTCCACACCCCCGACGCCGAGGCGACCGCCAAGACCGTCGAGCAGGCGGGCGGCACGGTGCGGCTCGCTCCGTTCGACGTCTTCGAGGAAGGGCGGATGGCCCAGTTCACCGACCCCGGCGGGGCCCGCTTCGCCGTCTGGCAGCCCGGCAGGACGGCCGGGCTGGACGCGGTCACCGACCCGGGCACCCTGTGCTGGACCGAGCTGCACTCCCCCGATCCCGCCAAGGATCTCGCCTTCTACCGCAAGATCTTCGGCTGGGACACCGAGGAGATGTCCTTCCCCGGCGGGTCGTACACGGTGCTGATGACGTCCGGCGCCGGCCGGGAGGGCTCCTTCGGCGGCGTCGCCCAGCTCCAGGAGGGGCATTCGACACCGCCGCAGTGGCTGCCGTACTTCGAGGTGACGGACTGCGACGCGGTGGTGGCCAGGGGGCAGGACCTGGGCGGCTCGGTGCTGATGCCGGCCATGTCGGCCGAGGGGATCGGCCGGATGGCCTGGCTGGCGGACGCGGGCCGGGCACCGTTCGGCGTCATAGCGAGCGGCGGCCCCGGAGCGTAAGCGCTGCGCTCGCTGGGCGGTCGCGATACCTCTGTGCCGCGATACGTCGTGGATCGGCTGCTGCGCCGTTGTGGCTAGGCGCGCAGTTCCCCGCGCCCCTGCGGGGCGCCGTTGTGGCTGGGCGCGCCCCGCGGCGGAGCCGCATATCGATACAGCCCCGCGCCCCTTCGGGGCGCTGGTGTCAGGCGCGTGGGGTGACCTTGGTGAGGCCGTTGATGATGCGGTCCATGGCGTCACCGCCCGTCGGATCGGTCAGATTCGCCAGCAGCTTGAGCGTGAACCGCATCAGCATCGGATGGGTCAGCCCGCGCTGTGTCGCCAGCTTCATGACCTTCGGGTTGCCGATCAGCTTCACGAACGCCCGGCCCAGCGTGTAATAGCCGCCGTAGGTGTCCTTGAGCACCTTCGGGTACCGCTGGAGGGCCAGTTCGCGCTGGGAGGCGGTGGCGCGGGCATGGGCCTGGACGATCACATCCGCGGCGATCTGTCCGGATTCCATCGCATAGGCGATGCCCTCACCGTTGAACGGGTTGACCATGCCGCCCGCGTCCCCGACGAGCAGCAGCCCGCGGGTGTAGTGCGGCTGACGGTTGAAGGCCATCGGGAGCGCGGCGCCGCGGATCGGACCCGTCATGTTCTCCGGGGTGTAGCCCCAGTCCTCCGGCATCGAGGCGCACCACGCCTTGAGGACCTCGCGCCAGTCGAGCTCCTTGAAGGAGGACGAGGTGTTGAGGACGCCCAGGCCCACATTGCTCGTGCCGTCGCCCATGCCGAAGATCCAGCCGTAGCCGGGCAGCAGCCGGTCCTCCGCGCCGCGCCGGTCCCACAACTCCAGCCAGGACTCCAGGTAGTCGTCGTCATGGCGGGGCGAGGTGAAGTACGTCCGCACGGCCACGCCCATCGGACGGTCCTCGCGCCGGTGCAGTCCCATGGCGAGCGAGAGCCGGGTGGAGTTGCCGTCGGCGGCGACCACCAGGGGCGCGTGGAAGGTGACGGGCGTCTTCTCCTCGCCCAGCTTGGCCTCGACCCCGGTGATCCGGCCGGTGCGCCCGTCGATGATCGGGGCGCCCACGGTGCAGCGCTCGTACAGCCGGGCCCCGGCCTTACTGGCCTGCCGCGCCAGCTGCTCGTCGAAGTCGTCGCGCTTACGGACCAGGCCGTAGTTGGGGTACGCGGCCAGCTCCGGCCAGTCGAGCTGGAGCCGCACCCCGCCGCCGAGGATCCGCAGGCCCCGGTTGCGCAGCCAGCCCGCCTCCTCGGAGATGTCGATGCCCATGGAGACGAGCTGCTTGGTGGCGCGCGGGGTCAGGCCGTCACCGCACACCTTCTCGCGCGGAAAGGCCGTCTTCTCCAGCAGCAGCACATCCAGCCCCGCCTTGGCGAGGTAGTACGCGGTGGTGGAGCCGGCCGGTCCGGCGCCGACGACGATCACATCGGCGCTGCGCTCCGAGATCCCGGAGGACGCGCTCTCGGTGGGTGCGGTCTCGCTCACGCGGGGTCTCCCCAAGCCTCGGTAACGGCGTGCCGGTCACGCCGGGCACTGGACAGCTTGCAGTCTATGGGGGCGGTCTTACGGCTTGTACGCCCGGTGGAGGGCCACCACACCGCCGGTGAGATTGCGCCAGGCCGGGCGCTCCCAGCCCGCCGACCGCAGCCGCGCGGCCAGACCGGGCTGGTCCGGCCAGGCGCGGATGGACTCGGCGAGGTAGACATACGCGTCCGGGTTGCTGCTGACCGACGTCGCGATCGGCGGCAGCGCGCGCATCAGGTACTCGGTGTAGACCGTGCGGAACGGCTGCCATGTGGGATGGCTGAACTCGCAGATGACGACCCGTCCGCCGGGCCGGGTCACCCGCAGCATCTCGGCCAGCGCCCCCCGCGTGTCCTGGACGTTCCGCAGCCCGAAGGAGATGGTGACGGCGTCGAAGACCCCGTCCGCGAAGGGCAGCCGGGTCGCGTCGCCCGCCGTCAGCGGCAGCCCCGGATGGCGCTTCTTGCCCTCGCGGAGCATCCCGAGCGAGAAGTCGCACGGCACCACGTACGCGCCCGCCTCCCGGAACGGCAGCGAGGACGTCCCCGTACCGGCGGCGAGGTCCAGCACCCGCTCACCGGCGCGCGCGTCCACGGCCCGGGCCACGGCCTTGCGCCACAGCCGGGCCTGCCCGAGCGACAGCACATCGTTGGTGAGGTCGTATTTGGCCGCCACGTCGTCGAACATGGCGGCGACTTCGTGCGGCTGCTTGTCCAGGGATGCTCGGCTCACGCCCCCATTGTTCACCTCGCGGGCCCCGCGCCCCCGCCCGGGGCCCGGCGTGCCTCAGCGGCGCCGGTGCACCAGCCGCCCGGCCACCACCGTGGCCAGGCAGGCGCCGTCCGCGTCGAAGACGGCCAGGTCGGCGCGGCCCGCCGGGGCGAGGGCGGGCGGGCGCGGCCGGTCCAGGACGGCGATGCCGCCCCGGTGGGCGGCCGGGCGCAGCTCGGCGTCGGCGAGGTGCAGGGCGAGGACGGCGGTCGCGCCGCGCCGCAGCAGGGCGTGGATCCGCTCGCGCGGGCTGGGCGCGTCCGGCACCGGGCCCTCGTGGACCAGGGCCGGGCCGAGCTCCCCGGGCCACTCCCGCACCCGGGCCCGCGGATAGCTCTCGCGCAGCTCCGCCAGGGGGCCGATGGCCGCGATGCGGTCGCCGTCGACCGCGACGGCCGCGTCGTGCAGCGGCGCCGCGTCGCCGGGGGTGATCCGGACGACGGGCGCCGCGTGGAGCGTGAGCATCAGGACGCCTGGATCACCGTCAGCTCGGGGTGGGCCGTGCCACCCTCGATCGCCGTCGAGGACAGGTGCGAGACGACGTGGTCGTCGACCGGGTCGTTCGCCGGGTCGTCGTGCACCACCAGGTGCTCGTACGTCGTGGCGCGCTGCGCGGGGACCCGCCCGGCGGCGCGGATGAGGTGGAGCAGCTCCATCCGGTTGGACCGGTGGCGGGCGCCCGCCGAGGAGACCACGTTCTCCTCCAGCATCACCGAGCCGAGGTCGTCCGCCCCGTAGTGCAGGGCCAGCTGGCCGGCCTCCTTGCCGACGGTCAGCCAGGAACCCTGGATATGGGCCACGTTGTCGAGGAAGAGCCGCGCGATGGCGATCATCCGCAGGTACTCGAAGACGGTGGCCTGCGTCTGGCCCTTCAGATGGTTGTTCTCGGGCTGGTAGGTGTACGGGATGAAGGCGCGGAAGCCGCCCGTCCGGTCCTGTACGTCCCGGATCATGCGGATGTGCTCGATCCGCTCGGCGTTGGTCTCGCCGGTGCCCATCAGCATGGTGGAGGTGGACTCCACACCGAGGTTGTGGGCGATCTCCATGATCTCCAGCCAGCGCTCACCGGACTCCTTCAGCGGCGCGATGGCCTTGCGCGGCCGCTCGGGCAGCAGCTCGGCGCCCGCGCCCGCGAAGGAGTCGAGACCGGCCGCGTGGATGCGGCGGATGGCCTCCTCGGCCGAGACGCCCGAGATCCGCGCCATGTGCTCGACCTCGGAGGCTCCCAGCGAGTGGATCACCAGCTGCGGGAACGCCTGCTTGATCGCCGCGAAGTGCTTCTCGTAGTACTCCACCCCGTAGTCCGGGTGGTGGCCGCCCTGGAACATGATCTGCGTGCCGCCCAGCTCGACGGTCTCAGCGCAGCGGCGCAGGATGTCGTCGAGGTCGCGGGTCCAGCCCTTCGCGGTGTCCTTCGGAGGGGCGTAGAAGGCGCAGAACTTGCACGCCGTCACGCAGACGTTGGTGTAGTTGATGTTCCGTTCGATGATGTACGTCGCGATGTGTTCGGTGCCCGCGTAGCGACGGCGCCGGACCGCGTCGGCCGCGGCCCCCAGCGCGTGCAGCGGAGCCGAGCGGTAAAGGTCGAGCGCCTCTTGCGGGGTGATCCGACCCCCGTCGGCGGCGCGGTCGAGGACAGCCTGCACCTCTGCGTTTGCGGTCACCGGGGCGTACCTTTCGGAGGTTTATGGGTGGACCGAGCCAGACTACGCCAGGGCCTGTACGCCCGTACGAGTACGTGCCAGGCACACCTGTGGCCCCTCCTGAACCCGCCGCGCCCGTCGCTCCGCGCTCATTTGAGCTTGCGGAGGGTGCCCGTGGGATCGCCCGCCTGTTCGTCCTTCGCCTGGTAGCTGATCGTCCCGTCGGAGGTGAGCGTGAAGTGCTCGTCCGTCGAGGCGTCGCTGCACCCCTGCTGGGGCTCGGACCCCTTGAGGCGCGCGTCGAGGTGGAGCTGTTTCGGAGCCGCCGAGACCAGCTTCCAGGTGCTGTCGCAGCGCAGCACCGACAGCTTGACCCGGCCACTGGCGACGTCCTGCCCGGTGTGCCCCTGCCGGAAGGTGATGGTCAGGGTGCCCACCGGGATGCCCGAGTCGGAGGTCAGATCGCCCTGCCAGGTGCCGATGAACTTCTTGGGCACATCGCCCTTTTCTGAGCCGGTGTCCCCGGCTCCCGGCTGCTGTTCCGTGGCGGACGGACGGGCTCCCCCGGCGTTCTGGTCGGAACTGTCGTCGGAGCCGCCGGGGAGCACCTGGAAGAGCACGGCGGCGGTCGTCGCGGCGGCCAGCGCGCCCGCGACGGAAAGCACCAGCGTGCAGCTCAGCGCCTTGGGGCGCTTCTTACCGCCGACGGCGGCGGAGAGCGAGACGCTGCGGCGGCCGACCGGCTCCGACGACGGCGGGGCGGGGAGCGGGTGGGCGGCGGGCCGGTCCCTCCCGGGCAGCCCGTCGGCGTACGACGGGTCGGGCGGGCCGAAGGCGCCGAGCATGGGCGCGGCCGGGGCCGGGCCCACGGCCGGGGTGGGCGGCGGGGTCGGACGGTCCTCGGCGGACGGTGCGGCGTCGGACGGCTCGACGGCGGACGACTCCGTGGCGGACGGGGCGGCGTCGGACGGGCGGGCGTCGGACGGGCGGGCGTCGGACGGCCGGGGCGCGGACGGCTCGGGCGCGGACGGCGCGGGCGCGGACGGCGCGGGCGCGGACGGCGCGGGCGCGGACGGCGCGGCGACGGCCTCCGCCTCCAGGTCGAGCAGCTCCACCACCTGCCGGCTCACCCGCTCGACCAGCGCCCCCGGCAGCCAGCCCGGCCGCGCCAGCCCCGAGGCGCCGTCCTCCGGAGCGAGGCGCCGCACGATCTGCTCGGGGGTCGGGCGGTCGGCCGGGTCCTTGGCGAGGCACGCGGCGACCAGATCACGCAGCTCCCCGGTCAGCTCGCGGCCGAACCGGGGCTCGTCGTGCACCACCTTGTACAGCAGCGCGGCCGAGGTGTCGCCCGGGAACGGCGGCTCACCGGTCGCCGCGTACGCCAGCACCGCGCCGAGCGAGAAGACATCGGCCGCGCCCTCGACGTTCCCGCCCAGGATCTGCTCGGGCGCCATATAACCGGGCGAGCCGATGGAGGCGCCGGTCGAGGTCAGCGACACCGTGCCCTCGGTGGCCCGGGCGATGCCGAAGTCGATCAGCCGCGGACCGTCGAGCGCGAGCAGCACATTGGACGGCTTGACGTCGCGGTGGACCAGGCCGAGGGCGTGCACCGCGGCCAGTGCCTCGGCGAGCCCCGCGCCCAGCGCCCGCACCGACGACGCGGGCAGCGGCCCCTCGTCGGACACGGCCTGGTTGAGCGGAGGGCCCGCCACATAGCCGGTGGCGACCCACGGAATGCCTGCTTCCGGGTTGGCGTCCAGGACCGGTGCGGTGAAGGCACCGCCCACCCGGCGCGCGGCGTCGACCTCGCGCCGGAAACGGGCGCGGAACTCCTCGTCCAGCGCGAAATGGGCGTGCACGACCTTCACCGCGACCGTGCGCCCGCCCGCGCTGCGGCCCACGAAGACCCGGCCCATACCGCCCGAACCGAGCCGACCGAGCAGCCGATAGGCGCCGATGACCTGCGGATCGTCCGCTCCCAGCGGATCCATCGCGTTGCCTCCCCCTCCGTGCGCCGGTCCAGCTTAGGGGGTGTTCCGGCCATCCACCGCAGGTCGTGCGGCCGGGAAGGTCAGCTCAGCAGCTCGACCCGGACGTCCGCGGGGTATCCGGTCGTCGGCCCCGTACGGCGGGCGAACTCGGCGATGCCCTCCAACTGCGCCTGGCCGAGGCTGAAGTCGAGGGTGGTGAAGTAGCGCTCCAGCACCGACGCCTCGAGCTGCTCCCAGCGCGCCGCCTGCTCGGCGACCTTGCCGACCTCCTCCAGGGAGAGGTTCCGCGAGGACAGGAACGCCTCGTGGACCTGCCGGACGATCTCCGGCTCCCGCTCCAGATACTCGCGGCGGGCGGCCCACACCGCGAAGACGAAGGGGAGTCCGGTCCACTCCTTCCACATCTGGCCCAGGTCGTGGACCCGCAGGCCCAGCCGGGGCGCGTCATGGAGGTTGGCCCGCAGCGCGGCATCGCCGATCAGCACCGCCGCCTCGGCCTCCTGCATCATCAGGCTGAGGTCGGGCGGGCAGGTGTAGTAGTCGGGGGCGAGTCCGTACCGCTCGGCGAGCAGCAGTTGGGCCAGGCGTACGGAGGTGCGCGAGGCGGAACCGAGTGCGACGCGCGCCCCGTTCAGCTGCTCCAGCGGCAGCTGCGAGACGATCACGCAGGACATGACCGGCCCGTCACAGCCCACCGCGATGTCCGGGAGCGCGACGAGATCGTCGGCATTGCGCAGATACTCCACCAGGCTGATCGGGCCGATGTCGAGATCGCCACGGACCAGCAGGTCGTTCAGGGCGTCGGGAGACGCCTTGGTGAGGTCGAAATCCAGGAGGGATCCGGTCCTGGCGAGGCCCCAGTACAACGGCATGCAATTGAGGTACTGGATGTGCCCCACTTTTGGCCGACTCAGCCGATGGCCGCCGGGCGGTCTGAGGCTTTCCGAGGCGTCCTGTGTACTCCGCGAGGGGGAACTCGGTGAATTGTCCACGTCTCGGAGGCTAGCCCCGCTCGCCCCGGGTAATGGCGGCGGGGTGGTCCGGTAGCCTTGTGCTGACTGGCACGTACCCGCTCGACCTGCGATCTTATCCACCTCAGAGGCCCGGGAAACCCCTCGTTTTCGTGATCTTCGGCTCTTTCCTCGCGCACACGGAGCGTGCTAGGCTCGCCGCAAGTTGCAGTTTGGTTTCCTTGCAGTACAGAGCCTGCGGAGCATGTAACCGCAGGCTTTTGTAGTTTTCAGACTTCTTGCAGGTTCTGGAGCAGGGCAACCCTTTGGCCCAAGGAGGGCTTATGGCTACCGGAACCGTCAAGTGGTTCAACGCCGAGAAGGGCTTCGGCTTCATCGCCCAGGACGGCGGCGGCCCCGATGTCTTCGTTCACTACTCCGCGATCAACGCGACCGGCTTCCGTTCTCTCGAGGAGAACCAGGCCGTGACCTTCGACGTCACCCAGGGCCCGAAGGGCCCGCAGGCGGAGAACGTCAGCGCCGTCTGATCACAGCAGCACCACCCAAGGAGCCCTGCTCCCCGCCCAGCGGGGAGGCGGGGCTCCTGCCTTTTGGGCCTCCTGCCTCGGGCTCCCCCGGCCTCGTGCCTTGGGGCCCCTGGCTTGGGGGCCCGTGGCTTGGGGCCCGTGGCTTGGGGGCCCGTGGCTTGGGGGCCTGTGACTCCTGGCCCCGTGCCCGGATGTGTTCAGTCCTCCAGCAGCCGGAAGTCGGCGAAGTCGAAGCCCGGGGAGACCACACAGCTCACCAGGACCTCCTCGTCCGCCTCCGGACGGGCCGCCTGCCAGACGCCCGGCGGGATGACGACCTGGGGGCGCTGGCCGGAGGCGACATCGGGGCCCAGGAGCACCTCGGTGGGGACCGCCTCCGGGGCGTCGCCCATACCGGCCAGCCGCAGCCGCAGCGGGCCGCCGCTGTGCCACAGCCACAGCTCGGCCGAGCGCACCACATGCCAGCGGGACTCCTCACCGGGAGTCAGCAGGAAGTAGATCGCCGTGGCGGTCGCGCGCTCGCCCTCGTACCCCGACGGCCGCACCGTGACATCGCTGCGCCAGGTCTCCCGGTACCAGCCGCCCTCCGGATGGGGCTCGAGTCCGAGCCATTCGGCCGTCGCGGGCCGTCGGGTCGTGGCCATGTCGCTCCCCGCTCTCACACGTCCGTTCGGGCCCGTCGAGGATAGCCCGTAGGACCCGGCACCTCCTCAGGGCCGCTCACCGCCGCCCCTATGGCGCTCATGTCGTCCTTATAGCGCTCATGTCACCCTTACGGTGCTCACGCCATCCCTACGGTGCTCACGCCATCCCTACGGTGCTCACGCCGTGTAGGGGCCCCGCGACGCACCGCTGACGCGGCGCCCCCGCTCGGGCTACGGTTTTGACCATGGGGCACGGGCGGCGGACGGTGACGGTGCACCATGTGCGGGCCGCGCTGCGCGGTGCGCAGCGGCTCGGCCTCGACACCGTCCCCCTGCTCCAGCGGGCCCGGATACCCCCGCTGCTGCTCACCGACGACCGCGCCCGCGTCTCCCCGGAGCAGTTCGCCCGGCTGGTGCGCGCCCTGCACCGGGCCACGGGGGACGAGTTCCTGGGGCTGGGGACCGTCCGCAGCCGGCCCGGCACCTTCGCGATGATGTGCTACGCCGCACTGGGCTGCCCCGACCTCGGCACCGCGGTGGAGCGCGGCGCCCGCTTCTACCGGCTCTTCCCCGGCGGCCCCGATCTGGCCCTGGAGCGCGGCGCGGGCCGGGGCCGGGAGGCGGTGTTCGCCCTGCGCGGCGGGCTGGGCCCGCATGGGGACGCCCTTGCGGCGGCCGAGAGCCATATCGTCGCCGAATGGCTCATGCTCGTCTGGCACCGGGTCGCGGGCTGGCTGATCGGGCGCCGGATCCCGCTGCTGTGGGCCCAGTTCGCGTACCCGCCGCCCCCGTACGCCGAGGACTACGAACCGCTCTTCGGCTGTCCGCCCCGGTTCGGGGCACCGCGCACCGCGGCCGGTTTCGACCGCCGCTGGCTGACCGCCCCCGTCGTCCAGGACGAGGCCACGCTCCAGACGCTGCTGCGGCACGCGCCCGCCGGGCTGCTCAGCCGCCGCGACTACGGGACGACCGTCGCCGAGCAGGTGCGGCACGTGCTCACCTGCGCGCTGCGGACGCGCGGCGGCCCGGCCGACGGCCCACGCGCCCGGCACACCGCGCACCTCCCGGAGCTGCCCGAGGTCGCCGCCCGGCTGGCGGTCAGCCCGGCGACGCTGCGGCGGCGGCTGCGCAAGGAGGGCACGTCCTTCCAGGAGCTCAAGGACACCGTGCGGCGCGACGAGGCGGTCAGCAGCCTGGCCGAGGGGGCCGAGCCCATCGCCGACCTGGCCTTACGGCTGGGCTTCTCCGAGGACACCGCGTTCCACCGGGCGTTCCGGCGCTGGACCGGGACAACACCGGGCGCATACCGACATGAGACGTGGAGTCAGCACATCTGAGCGCCGCGGTCAGCCACAGACGCCCCGCTCATCCCTACGGTCCTCGCAGAGCGACTCAGCATCACCAAGGCGCACCGCCCGCACCGTTGGGAGAGCCGTATGCGCATCCGCACCACCGTGCTCGCCAGCCTCGCCGCCCTCGCCCTGACCTCGGCGCTGTCCGCCGCCCCGGCCGCCGCCGCATCGGGCACCCCGGCCGCCGGCACCGGCAGACCCGGCGACATCGTCACCTCCGCCCCCACCGCCTTCCACACCCAGCCCGGGGTGCCGACCGCCGCCAAGGCATGGCACATCACCTACCGCTCCACCACCGCCACCGGCCGCCCCGACGTCGTCTCCGGCACGGTCCTCGTCCCCGACGACGGCAAACAGGGTCCCCGGCCGCTCCTCACCTGGGGCATCGGCGCCGTGGGCCTCGCCGACGACTGCGCGGTGTCCGGCCGGTTCCCGCGGGGCACCTCGAGCGAGGCCCAGCTGATCGACCTCGCGCTGCGCCGCGGCTGGGCCGTGGCCGTCACCGACTACGAGGGCCTGGGCACCCCGGACGACCACACCTATACGGTTGGCCGGTCCGAGGGCCATGCCGTCCTGGACGCGGCGCGCGCCGCCCAGCGGCTTCCGGAGGCCGGGATCTCACCGGACGCGCCCGTGGGCATCATGGGCTACTCCCAGGGCGGCCAGGCGGCCGGCTGGGCCGCCGAACTGCACTCCTCGTACGCCCCCGAGCTGCGGCTGAAGGGCACGGTCGCCGGAGGCGTGCCCGCCGACCTGCCCACGACGCTGGAGTACAACGACGGCGGACCGGGGGCCGGGCTCGCCCTTATGGCGCTCACCGGACAGGACGCGGCCTTCCCCGCGCTGCGGCTCGACTCGTACCTCAACGACCGGGGCCGCGGCTATGTGGACTTCATGAAGCGGAACTGCGTGCCGCTCAGCACCATCGGCGGGCTCTTCCGGCACAGGTCCGAGGTGACCGTAAGGGACCCATTGGCCAGTCCGGCCTGGCAACTCGCGCTGCGCGGCTCCTTCTTGGGCACCCGCTCCCCCGATCACCCCGTCTACCTCTACCAGGGCACGGTGGACGAGCTGATCCCGTACCGGGTCGGCGCGGCGCTGCGCGACCGCTGGTGCGCCCGGGGCGTACCGGTGGAGTGGAGGGACTATCCGCTGGACCACGTCACCACGGCGGTGACCGGGATACCGACGGCCCTGGAGTGGATGGCCGGACGGCTGGCGGACGAGCCGACGCGGGGCAACTGCGCCGCGTAACCCGTCAGCCGGTCCGCTCGGGCGACCACCCCTGCCCCTGGAGCAGATTCCCCAGCCCGGCCCAGGCGAAGTTCATCAGGGTGGCCGCGGCCTCCTTGGCCGACGGCCCACCCGCTCGCCCGTCCGCCGTCCAGTCCGCGAGCGACTCGGCCGCGCCCACCAGCGCGTGCGCGAGCCCGGACACCTCGGTGCCCGCGAGGGTCCGGGCGCGCACCGCCCCGCGCGCCTGCTCCCGCGCCGCCGCGCCTATCAGCTGCGTCACGAACTCCACGATCTCCGCCCGCATCGCGACCACTTCGCGGGCGAAGGACCGCCCCTGCGTACGGGCCTGCACATGCAACAGCGTCCAGCCGTCGGGATGTTCGGCCGTGTGCGCGAAGAAGCCGCTCAGCCCGCTCCACAACTGCCGGTCGGCGGGCGCGTCCCGCTCCACGGCGGCCCGGACCGCGGTCACCAGCGCCGCGGCCTCCCGCCGTATGCACGCCGTGAACAGGTCGTCCTTGGAGTTGAGATAGAGATAGACCAGCGGTTTGGAGACCCCGGCCAGCTCGGCGATGTCGTCCATCGAGGCGTTCTGATAGCCGCTGCGCGCGAAGGCCCGCACCCCCGCGTCCAGCATCTGCTGCTCCCGCACGGCCCGTGGCACGCGCTTGCTCCCCGTCGCCCCGCCCACGCAGGCCGCCCCCTTCGATCGTGCCCCCGCACACATATCGCGGACAAGCCTACGTGGGACCGCTGTCAGCGCTCTTGCCACGGCCGCCCGACGACATCAAAGTTTCAACTGACCACGCACCGTGCCCCGTTCAGCTCCGTAACGCAGTGCCGCGAAGGAGAACGAACGATGCCGAACCGCCGTCGCACGCTCGCCGCGCTGACCGCGCTGGCCGCCGCACCGCTCCTCCCCGCCCGCGCGGAAGCCCGTTCCCCGGAACCAGGCGTCCCGGCGCCCGGCGCCCCTCAGCCCGGCTCCTCGAAGGCCCGTTCCCCGGAAGCCCCCGCCGGACGCACGGCGCCCACCCACGCACGCCTCGTCGCCGCGGAGCGCGTCGACGAGCGCGTCCTTGACCTGACGATCGACTCGCCCGCGCTGGGCCGCGAGGGCCACGCCCGCGTGCTCCTCCCCACCGGCTACGACCGCAGACCCCACCACCGCTGGCCCGTCCTCTACCTGCTCCACGGCTGCTGCGACCCGGGCCCCGGCTGGGAGGCATGGACCCGCAACACCGATGTCGAGGCCATCACCGCCGCCACCCCGGCGCTGATCGTCTCCCCCGAGGGCGGCCCCGCCGGCTTCTACTCCAACTGGTGGAACGGCGGCCACTACGGCCCGCCCGCCTGGGAGACCTTCCACCTGGCCGAGGTGCGCCCCCTGCTGGAGCGCGCCCTGCGGGCCAACGGCCGCCGGGCGATCGCCGGTCTGTCCATGGGCGGCTTCGGCGCCCTCTCCTACGCCGCCCGCCACCCCCGCCTCTTCCGCGCGGCGGCCTCCTTCAGCGGCGTCATCCACACCGCCCTGGACCCCGCCGGAATCCAGAACATCATCACGGGCCAAGGCGCCGACCCGACGGCCCTCTGGGGAGACCCCACCGCCCAGTCCGCGCTCTGGGACGCCCACAACCCGTACGCCCTGATCCCCCGGCTCCCCCGCGGCTACCCGCTCTACGTCGCCTGCGGCAACGGCACCCCCGGCCCCCTCGACCCGCCGGGCCGCCCCGAGGACGCCCTGGAGCGCGGCCTCGGCGAGATGGCCCAGCGCTATGTGCGCCGCGCCCGCGCCCACGGCCTGGCCGTCACCGGCCACCTCTACGGCCCCGGCACCCACACCTGGCCCTACTGGGAGCGTGAACTCACCCACGCCCTCCCCCTGCTCACCGCCCGGCTCGGCTGACAGGCGAGGTTTGCTACGGTCGGGAGGAACCCGACGAGACGCGCCGTACCGGGACCCGCAAAGACGACGCACCCCCGTAATCGAGGCTTCACGGAGGTGCCGTCATGGCATGGGTCCTGCTGCTCACGGCCGGGCTGTTCGAGATCTGCTGGTCGATCGGCATGAAGCTGAGCGACGGCTTCACCCGGCTGTGGCCCAGTGTGTTCACCGTCGCCGGTCTGATCGTCAGCATGGGGCTGCTCAGCGTGGCCGTGAAGAGCCTGCCCATCGGCACGGCCTACGGCGTCTGGGTCGGCATCGGCGCGGTCGGCACGGCCCTGCTGGGCATGCTCCTCTTCCACGAACCGGTCACCCCGGCCCGGATCTTCTTCCTGCTCCTGCTGGTGGCGGCCATCGTCGGCCTGGAGGCCACGGCGGGCGAGTGAACGGCACGGTGCCCCCGGACCGGGAGAGGTCCGGGGGCACCGCCCGTTGCTCGGGGCGGGTGTTACGCGGCGGCCAGCTGGGGCTCCGGCTCGTCGTGGTCGTCCAGCGGGGAGGCGCTGGCGTGGGCGTACGCCTCGTGGTCGAGGATCTTCTCGCGGGCCGAGACGAGCACGGGTATCAGCCACTGCCCGGCCACGTTCGTAACCGACGCTTCGGACTCGCGAAGCGGCTTCGGTCGTCAGGGAGACCCGCACCGAAACCGACGCCCTGGCCGTATGGAAGGACGAGGACATGCAGAACCTCGAACGCCGCCGGGCCATCGTGGCGAGTGTCACCGTCCACCACGGCCGATAGCGGAGCGCGTGCTCCGGCGGCGGTACCCACCGGGCGAGGATTTCAGCGATCCACTCCGGTGGTTCCCAAGGCCAGGTCTGATCATGCTCCCGTCATGACGGCACCTGCGGTCGTATGCCTGGAAGGCCCGGCGACGCTACGCCCGGACCGATCCACTGCCGCTAGTTGCGCTGTCTCTTGAGATTGGTGCCGTCTGCGGGACTCAGGGGGTGCCAGCGCGGGTGCGGATCTGCTCGGCCAACCGCTCCATTTCGGCCGCCGTCGCGGGTGAGAGGTTGTTGAGGCTGCTCTGCACCGCTGCGGGGCTCTTCAAAAAGGCGCGGATCCCGGCAACGAGGAATCCTTGCGGCAGGGTCCGCAGCGCGCCGAACGCGCGGGGCACCGGCCGCGTCCCCATAGCGGCGAGGTTGCACCGCATCCGGTAGAGCATGGCGCGGACCGCGTCCGGGTCGGCGGCCAGTGCCGCCGGTCCGCCCGCCGCGTGGACCGCCTGCCCGAGCGGGACTTCGAACGCGGCGTGGGTCTTGAGCCACGTATCGATGCGCGGTTCGGCCTTGGCGTTGATCCCGGCGGCACGGAACGTCCTCACGATCCGTTGCAGGCGCTGGGTGGTACGGCCGTCGCTCTCGCCGATCGGCATCGCGACCCGGCGGGTCATGGCGGTGGTCTTGCGGTAGCGGACCACGTCGCCGTCCATCGTGCCGGCTGCCGTGGGGAAGCCGAGCAGCACCCGGTTGTCGCCGATCACCGCACCCAGCGACTCCGGGCCGGCGGCCCAGTTGTGGAGGAACAGCACGTCGCCTTCGACGGGGGCGAGTGACTCCAGCACCGCGTCGACCTGGTGGGCGCGGACCAGGACGGTGATCAGGTCGTACGCGCCGTCCGGGTGCTCGACCACCGGTATCGGCACCCGCCGGATGGCCTGGCTGCCCGCCTCGGCGAGCTGCACTCCGTGCTCGCACAGGGAGGCCAGTCGCTCACCCCGGGCTAGGAGTGAGACGTGATGGCCAGCCTCGTGCATGCGGGCGGCGAACAGGCTGCCGAGAACCCCGGCGCCGTACACGAGCAGTTTCATGACACATCTCTTTCATACGTACGCTTAATTCATACGTTCGTTTCATTCAAGCATATGTATAGTCCACGCTGTGGCAACACCAGACACCCGCACCCAGATCCTCGACGCGGCCGAGCAGCTCTTCGCCGAGCACGGATTCCGGGGCACCTCAATCCGTGCGGTCACCAAGCTCGCCGGCGCGAACCTGGCCGCTGTCGGCTACCACTTCGGCACCAAGGCCGATCTCCTGGCCGCAGTTGCCCGTCGCGTGATCGAGCCCATCAACGCTGCACAGAGCGCCGGGCTCGACACTCTGCTCGCCCGCACCGCCGACCCACAGGTCAGGGAGCTCGTAGAGGCGTTCATCGGGCCGCTGGTCGACGGAACGCCAACCGGCGGCGAGGGTAGCGCCCGGACATCCCGGCTGCTCGTGATGATCCTCAGCGACCCGGCCGAGGAGGTCCGCAGCTGGGCCGGACCGGCCCAAGACGAGGTCCGCGAGCGCTACCTCGCGGCCTTCGCGCGCACGCTGCCCGGCCTGTCCCCACAGGAACTGCGCTTCCGGATGCGGGGGCTCGTCGCCGTGACGGCCGTCGACCGCGCCGAGGTCTACCAGCAGCCCTCCCCGAGCTGCGCGCCCCCGGCAGAGGGAGAGGAGGCCCGGAGGTGGGCGGTCACGTTCCTGACGGCAGCGATGAGCGCGCCCCCCACCCCGGCCCTCCCGTAGTGGAGCGCTGCGCCGTCTCTGGAGACTGGTGCCGTCTGCGGGACTCAGAGGTCGCCGTTGAACTCCTGGTGGAGGTCGCGCGCCGGCCTTCGCCGCCATCCCGCCAGGGCACACACCCTTCGGTGACCGCGTGCACGCTGAAACTGATGAGCACTCAGGGCTGCTGTCCTGAAGGGCCAATATGGCGAGGCATCCCAACGCCCCGCTGACGCCGAAAGGGCGTCGCCGACTCTGTGAGCGCGTGGACGCCGGGCGCCCGATCTCGCACGTCGCGGCCGAAGCCGGGATCTCCCGACGCTGCCTGGCCAAGTGGTACTCCCGCTGGAGCGCACACGGCGAGAACGGGCTCCTCGACCGCTCCTGCCGACCGCTCACCAGCCCGGCCCGCACCTGCGAACCGTTCTCCGACCTGATCTCGATCCGCCCACCGGCGAGCAACTGCGCGAAGCCATCCGCTACGAGTACGAACGCGTCGGCGACCTGGTCCACGTCGACGTCAAGAAGCTCGGTCGCATCCCCACGGGCGGTGGGTGGCGGATGCACGGCCAGGGGAGCGACGCTGCGCGGGCCTCCAACCGAACCGGCCCCGGCGCCGGGAAGGTCGGGTACACGTACCCGCACTCGGCTCGACGATCACTCCAGGCGCGCCTACACCGAGGCCAAGGATGACGAGAAGGCGGTGACCGCGGTCGCCTTCTGGCACCGCGCCGTCGCCTTCTTCGCCGCCCACGGCATCACCCCGATCCACCGGTGTCTCACTGACAACGGCTCGTGCTACCGGTCCACGACCTGGGCCAACGCGCTCGCCACGACCGGCACGAGGCACAAGCGGACCCGGCCCTACGGCGTATGTGCGCGACTACACGTCCGAGCACGAACGCCCCGTCGCGCTCGCCGAGTTCGTGAACTACTACAACCACGAGCGACCGCGCACCACGCTCGGCGGCCGACCGCCCGTCAGCCGGACCGATGGAAGCGACTCCCGCCTCGTCTTCGGCCAGCCGCCCGAACCGCTCGTCGACATCCCGCAGCAGCTCACCTTTGAGAACCTCGTGTAACCAACGTCCCGAGACACCACATCTAGGCAGCAGCCGCGACCGGCTGCGGCTCGGTCTCCGAGTCCTTCACGTCAACGCTCTTCACGTTGTCGTACGCGTCACGATCGAGGATTCCCTCACGCGCGGCCACCAGCAACGTGCATACCGATTGTCCAGCGACGTTGGTGGCGGTCCGCATCATGTCCAGGACCGGGTCGATGGCCATCAGCAGGCCGACGCCCTCCAGGGGCAGCCCCAGGGTGGAGAGGGTCAGGGTCAGCATGACCGTGGCGCCCGTAAGGCCGGCGGTGGCGGCGGAGCCGATCACCGAGACGAAGGCGATCAGGAGGTAGTCGCCGACGCCGAGGTTCACGTCGAAGATCTGGGCGATGAAGATCGCGGCGATCGCGGGGTAGATCGAGGCGCAGCCGTCCATCTTCGTCGTCGAGCCGAAGGGCACCGCGAAGGAGGCGTACTCCTTGGGGACGCCGAGCCGCTCGGTGACCTTCTGGGTCAGCGGCATGGTGCCGACCGAGGAGCGGGAGACGAAGGCGAGCTGGATGGCGGGCCAGGCGCCCTTGAAGAAGTTCAGGGGGTTGACCTTGGCGACCGTCGCGAGCAGCAGCGGGTAGACGCCGAACATCACCAGCGCGCAGCCGATGTAGATGTCGGCGGTGAAGGTCGCGTACTTGCCGATCAGGTTCCAGCCGTAGTCGGCGATGGCGGTGCCGATGAGGCCCAGGGTGCCCAGCGGGGCGAGGCGGATGACCCACCACAGGGCCTTCTGGAGCAGTTCGAGCACCGACTGGCTCAGGGTGAGGATCGGCTGGGCCTTCTCGCCGAGCTGGAGGGCGGCGACGCCCGCGACGGCGGCGATGAAGACGATCTGCAACACGTTCAGCTCGGTGAACGGGGTGATGACGTCGGTCGGCACGATGCCGGTGAGGAAGTCCAGCCAGGAGCCCGCGTGGTCGGGCTTGGCGCCGTCCTTGGGGGTCAGGTCGGTCCCGGCGCCCGGGTTGGTCACCAGGCCGATCGCCAGGCCGATGGCGACGGCGATGAGCGAGGTGGCCATGAACCACAGCAGGGTGCGGGTCGCCAGCCGGGCGGCGTTGTTGACGTTCCGCAGATTGGTGATCGAGATCAGGATCGCGAAGAACACCAACGGGGCGACGGCCAGCTTCAGCAGCTGGACGAAGATGGTGCCGATCTTGTCGAGCGTGGTGACCAGCCAGCCGACATCACCGCTGCGGGCGATCCAGCCGAGCACCACACCGAGGACGAGGCCCAGCAGGATCTGCGCCCAGAAGGGCACCTTGGGCAGGCGGAAGGACGACGACCCCTGGGGGGACGCCTTGAGGGCGGACGACAACGGACACACTCCGGTGGAGGTAAGAGGGCGGGAGAAAGCCAGGAGTCCGTACGGGATCTCCGGCCGCTGTGCGCGAGGTGGATCAGCGGCGACGACAGGCCGCGGACAGGCAGCGGCAAAGATCGATGTGCAGGCGCGCCACGAGCGGAACGCTCGCTGAGATGTGGGGCGCGGCTGCTGTCTTCATGACAAGTACGTTAACACCGCCGCTTTGGGGAACCCAAAGGAAATCTTTGACTTCGATGCGCGCCTGGGGTGATGGGAGGGCATCTGAGGGGTCAAAAGACGTCAACGCCCCCTGCGCCAGCGGAAGCTGGCCCAAGGGGCGTCGGTGGAGTGTGCGGGGTGGTGTGAGGAGGGTTACAGGCCAGCGCCGGTCAGACGCCGTCCTCCTGGCTCTGGTTCGCCGCCAGCCGCTCCTTGGCGCGGTCCACCTTCTCGGCGACCTCGACGGCCAGGGCGTCCCGCTGCTTGCGCAGCACGATCCAGCTGAGCGGCGCGGAGACGACCAGCGCGAGCAGCATCACCCAGAAGAGATTGGAGCTGCCGAGGCCGGAGGGCAGCACCCGGAAGTAGACCAGGCCCCAGATGACCAGGAACGAGCCGACGAAGATTCCCAGGCGCATGAGGGTGTAGCGGAACGCGGCGCTCGGCGTGAAGGACACGACTCGTCCTCTCTCTCCTGGGAGTTCTGCGGGAGTTCTGCGGGAGCTCTGTGGGGAGCTCTGCTGCGGGGCCTTCCGAGGGACTTCCGGGGGCTTCCACCGGAAGAACCTGTCCTCCCAGTGAACCACGGCCGGTTTCTGATCAATTCAGCGGCAGCCACATGGTGATGTCGTCCCGGAAGTCGTCGTCCGCGACCTTGATCGCGCCGGGCACCCGCCCGACCTCCTTGTAGCCGCACCGCTCGTAGAAGAGGTCCGCCCCGGTGCCACCTCGGCAGGTGAGCCGTATCCCCCGGATGCCGTCCATATCGCGCGCGGCGTCCTCGGCGGCGGCCATAAGGGCGCGGCCGTATCCCCTGCCCTGGTGGGAGGGGTGCACCATCACGGTGTAGAGCCAGCACCAGTGGCGCATCAGCCGGTGGGTGTTGAAGGTGAAGAAGGCGGTGGCGGCCACCGCGCCGCCCTCGTCGCGGCCGAGGAGCAGACGGGTCCGGCCCTCCGTCATCGCGGCGAGGTGCTTGATCAGCTCGGGGCGTATGTCGTCCTTGACCACGGGCGGTACGAAGCCGACGGCGCCCCCCGCGTTCGAGACGTCGGCCCAGAGGGCGCAGACGGAGTCGAGCAGCTCGGGGGTGGTCTCGGGGTCGAGTTCACAGCGCAGGGGCATGCGATCGACGATACCCAGGGGGTCTGTCAGCGCCCCCGCGCGCCCCGAGTCCGTACGCGGCCGCGGTCCGGCCGCCTCGTACGTGGCCGCGGTCCGGCCGACTCGTACGCGACCACGGTCCGGCCGACTCGTGCGCGACCGCGGTCCGGCCGCTCAGCCCAGCACTTCCGCCGCGACCCGCAGATCGGCCACCAGCCCCTCGTACACCGCCTCCCGGTCATCGGCCCGCAGCACCGCGGAGGGGTGGATCGTGGGGACGATCAGGGCGCCGCGCGCCGGCCCCGACGGGGCGCCCTCCAGCCGCGTGCCGCGCTGCTTGGTCACCCGGAACGACGAGCCCAGCAGCGCCTTCCCCGCCGTGGCGCCGAGCGCCACGACCACCTCCGGCTCGATCAGCTCCAGCTCGGCCTCCAGCCAGGGCCCGCACGCGGAGAGCTCGCGCAGGCTCGGCGGCTTGTGGATGCGCCGCTTGCCGCGCTCGGGGACATGGGTGAACTTGAAGTGCTTGACCGCGTTGGTGATGTATGTCTCGTCCGGGTCGATCCCGGCCTCGTCCAGGGCCCGGTCGAGGACCTTGCCCGCCGGGCCCACGAAGGGTTTGCCCTGCCGGTCCTCCTGGTCGCCCGGCTGCTCGCCGACGAGCACGACCCGGGCGTCCGGGTCCCCGGCGCCGAAGACGGTCTGCGTGGTGTCGCGGTGCAGCGGACAGCCGTGGCATCCGGCCGCCGCTTCCCGGAGCGCGCCCAGGTCGGCGCCCTCCGGGACGAAGGGGGCGGCGGTGTACGCGTCCTCGGGGCTCTTCGTACCGGCCATAACCCCCGAGTGCCCCGCTCGGCGGCCGTCAGACAGCGGCCGCCGGGCGAGGGCGATACGGGTCACACCGGCACCGGCGGTACGCCCGCGAGGCGCGTCATACCCGCCGTACGGATCACACCCGCATCGGCTGCGGGGTCTCGCGGCGGGCCGGGTCCGGGCCCTCGAACTCGCGGATGACCTCGTAGCGGGTGTTCCGCTCGACCGGCCGGAACCCGGCGTCCCGGATCAGGTCGAGCAGGTCGTCACGGGTGAGCTTGTTGGGCGTCCCGTAGTCGTCGGCGTCGTGGGTGATCTTGTACTCCACGACCGACCCGTCCATGTCGTCCGCGCCGTGGTTGAGCGCGAGCTGCGCGGTCTGCACGCCGTGCATCACCCAGAAGACCTTGACGTGCGGCACGTTGTCGAAGAGCAGCCGCGAGACCGCGAAGGTCTTCAGCGCCTCCGCGCCGGTGGCCATGGTGGTGCGGGCCTGGAGGCGGTTGCGGATCTTGCCGTCCTTCATGTCCACGAAGTCGTGCTGGTAGCGCAGCGGGATGAAGACCTGGAAGCCGCCGGTCTCGTCCTGGAGCTCACGCAGGCGCAGCACGTGGTCCACCCGGTGGCGGGGCTCCTCGATATGCCCGTAGAGCATCGTGCAGGGCGTCTTGAGCCCCTTCTCGTGCGCGAGCCGGTGGATGCGCGACCAGTCCTCCCAGTGGGTCTCGTGGTCGACGATGTGCTGCCGGATCTCCCAGTCGAAGATCTCGGCGCCGCCGCCGGTGAGCGACTCCAGCCCGGCGTCGATCAGCTCGTCGAGGATCTCCGAGGCGGGCATGCCGGAGATCTTCTCGAAGTGGTGGATCTCGGTGGCGGTGAACGCCTTGAGGGAGACCTGCGGAAGGGCCTCCTTGAGCGCCTTGAGCGACCGCGGGTAGTAGCGCCAGGGGAGGGTCGGGTGCAGGCCGTTGACGATGTGGAGCTCGGTGAGGTTCTCGTTCTCCATCGCCTTGGCGAGCCGGACGGCCTCCTCGATGCGCATCGTGTAGGCGTCCTTCTCGCCGGGCTTGCGCTGGAAGGAGCAGTACGCGCAGGACGCGGTGCACACGTTCGTCATGTTGAGGTGGCGGTTGACGTTGAAGTGCACGACGTCGCCGTTCTTACGGGTGCGCACCTCATGGGCGAGACCGCCCAGCCAGGCCAGGTCGTCGGACTCGTAGAGGGCGATGCCGTCCTCCCGCGAGAGCCGCTCACCCGCGCGGACCTTCTGCTCCAACTCCCTCTTGAAACCCACGTCGTGTGTGGTCCCCGTCACCCCGGTCGCCTCCCAATACGTCTGCTGATGTCAGCCTTGGCCGACACTACGCCTCGATGTCCTCCGGAAGCTCGCCGACCCGGTTCTCCCACTTCGTGGACAGCACGATCGTGGTCCGGGTGCGGGAGACGCCCTTGGTGCCGGAGAGCCGGCGGATGGTCCGCTCCAGGCCGTCCACGTCGGAGGCGCGCACCTTGAGCATGTAGGAGTCGTCGCCCGCGATGAACCAGCAGTCCTCGATCTCGGCGAGCTCGCGCATCCGGTGGGCCACCTCCTCGTGGTCGGTGGCGTCCGAGAGCTGGATGCCGATCAGCGCGGTGACGCCCAGCCCCAGGGAGGCGGCGTCCACGGTCGCGCGATAGCCGGTGATCACCCCGGCGGCCTCCAGGCGGTTGATCCGGTCCGTGACGCTGGGCCCGGAGAGGCCGACGAGCCTGCCGAGCTCGGCGTAGGAGGCCCGGCCGTTCTCCCGCAGGGCCTGGATGAGCTGCCTGTCCACCGCGTCCATATCCACGTACGCCTTCCATTATTCAAGGTTTGAGCGGGATTACATGTAGAATCTAAGGCATCAGGGCCACAAGCCCTGTAAATCTTTTAGGCGATCGACCATCCCTCAGGAGATGAGACTCACCGTGTACACGATCGAGGGCCTTGAGGCCCGCATGCTCGAGCTGCGGGACCTGGCCAGCCGCTCGCGTGCAGCCCGTACCACCGACCGGCCCGTCTCCCGCGCGGCCCGCCGCGCGGCCGTCGTCGCGGCCCGCACCGCGCGCACCAGGCGGCGCTGGACCCGCTAGGGCCAGTCGTCAAGGGGAGCGCCCTGCTCCCGACGCCTGGCACGGCCGCTCGCCGCGTTGTCGCATCACCCGAGTACGCCCAGTACGAGGGCGATGCTCCGCCTTGCGATCGACCGCACCAGACTCCCCCAGCTACCGCTGGGAGGTGCCCCCTGCTCGCGGCCGGGCGCCCCCTTTGACGCCAGACCCTAGGCCGTTCCCCGGTCCCGGTCCCCACCGAGTTCCCCCTCCCACCGGCGGTACAGCTTGTGCGGCACCCCCGCCGCGTCCAGCACCCGCCCCGCGACGAAGTCCACCAGATCCTGGATGTGCGTCGCCCCCGCGTAGAACGCCGGCGAGGCGGGCAGCACCACCGCGCCCGCCTCGTCCAGCGTCACCAGAGCCTTCAGCGTCTGTCCGCTCAGCGGTGTCTCACGCACCGCCACCACGAGCTTGCGCCGTTCCTTGAGCGTGACGCTCGCGGCCCGCTGGAGCAGGTCCTTCGACAGCCCGAGCGCCACCCCGGCGACACACGCGGTGCTCGCCGGGACGATCAGCATCCCCTTGGCCGGATACGAGCCGGAGGACGGCCCGGCCGCCAGGTCCCCGGGCGACCAGTGGGCCACGTCCGCCACCTCGGCGGGCACCTCGAAGGCGTCGGGGCTGCCGTCCGCGCCGCGCGCCAGCCAGCGGCGCAGATCGTCACGCCAGTGGGCGTCCCGGAAGCCGATCCCCGTCTCGTCCAGCAGCGTCAGCCGTGACGCCCGGCTGACCACCAGGTCGACCGCCTCGCCCGCCGCCAGCAGCGCGCGCAGCACCGAGGCGGCGTACGGCGTCCCGGACGCGCCGGACACACCGACCACCCAGGGACGGCGCCCGCCCACTTCTTCGTGCGGCCCGTACGGCTCGTGCGGCCCGTAAGGCTCGTGCGGCGTCTCCACGTCACCGAGCCTATCCGGCGGGTCTCACAGGCCGAGGCCCCGCACCACCAGGTCGAGGAGCGCGCAGCAGAACAGGGCGATCCCGATGAAGCCGTTGACCGTGAAGAAGGCGCGGTTCAGCCGGGACAGATCGCCCGGCCGCACGATGGTGTGCTCGTACGCGAACGCCGCCGCGACGATCGCCAGCCCGACCCAGAAGAACGCCCCGGCGTCCGTGGCCAGCGCGTACCAGACCAGCAGGGCCGTGGTGACCACATGGCAGACGCGCGCCCCGTGGAGCGCGCCCGCGATGCCGAAGCGGGCCGGCACCGAACGCACCCCGTGCGCCCGGTCGGCCGCCACGTCCTGGCAGGCGTAGATCAGGTCGAAGCCGCCGATCCAGATGCCGATCGCGAGCCCCAGGATGGCCGCGTCCCACGACCACTCGCCGGTGACCCCGATCCAGGCGCCGACCGGCCCGATGGCCTGGGCCACGCCCAGGATGGCGTGCGGATAGTCGGTGAACCGCTTGCCGTACGGATAGACCACCATCGGCACCACCGCGAGCGGCGCCAGCGCCAGGCAGAGCGGGTTCAGGAGCGCCGCCGAGCCCAGGAAGACGGCGAGCGCGATGAGCGCGCCGGTCCACGCGGTGCGCACCGACACGGCGCCGGTGACCAGCTCACGGCCGGCGGTGCGCGGATTGCGGGCGTCGATCTCACGGTCGATGATCCGGTTGCAGGCCATCGCGAAGGTGCGCATGCCCACCATGGCGATCGTGATCAGCAGCAGCCGCGTCCAGTGGACGGTGCCGTCCCACAGGTGCATCGCGGTCAGCGCGGCGATGTAGGCGAAGGGCAGCGCGAAGACCGAGTGCTCGATCATCACCAGCCGCAGAAACGCCCGGACCCGGCCGGGCGGCGCCGGTTCGGGGCCGAAGAGATCGGGGGTCGCGGAATCGGCGCTCACAGCCCGTACTCCTTCCATCGCTTTGTCACCCGATCGGCGGTCTCCGGATCGGACATGACCATGCGCGGCCATCCGCCGTCGCGCGTATAGCCCTCCTCGGGCCACTTCGCGGTGGCGTCGATGCCCGCCTTACCACCCCAGAACTGCTGGTACGAGGCGTGGTCGAGATGGTCGACGGGGCCTTCGACCACGGTCAGATCGCGGGCGTAGTCGGTGTTCCCCAAAGCGCGCCAGGAAACCTCGTGCAGATCGTGGACATCGCAGTCGGCGTCGACCACGACGATCAGCTTGGTGAGCGACATCATGTGGGCGCCCCAGATGGCGTGCATCACCTTCTGCGCGTGCTTGGGGTACTTCTTGTCGATCGAGACGATCGCGCAGTTGTGGAACCCGCCGGACTCGGGGAGGTGGTAGTCCACGATGTCCGGGATGATGATCTTGAGCAGCGGGAGGAAGAACCGCTCGGTCGCCCTGCCCAGCGGTCCGTCCTCGGTCGGCGGACGGCCCACCACGATCGACTGGAGCAGCGGTCGCCGCCGCATCGTCACACAGTCGATGGTCAGGGCCGGGAACGGCTCCTGGGGCGTGTAGAAGCCCGTGTGGTCGCCGAACGGGCCCTCCGGCAGCGTCTTCCCGGGCTCCAGCCAGCCCTCGATGACGACCTCGGCGGCCGCCGGGACCTGGAGCGGCACCGTCTTGCAGTCGACCATCTCGACCCGCCGGCCCTGGACGAACCCCGCGAAGAGGTACTCGTCGATGTCGCCGGGCAGCGGCGCGGTCGAGGCGTAGGTCACGGCGGGCGGCGCGCCGAAGGCGATCGCCACCGGGAGCTTCTCCCCGCGCCGGGCGGCCACTTGGTAGTGGTTGCGGCTGTCCTTGTGGATCTGCCAGTGCATGCCGATGGTGCGGCGGTCATGGCGCTGGAGGCGGTAGAGGCCGAGGTTGCGCACCCCGGTCTCCGGGTGCTTGGTGTGGGTCAGGCCGAGGTTGAAGAACGACCCGCCGTCCTCGGGCCAGGTGAACAGCGCCGGAAGCTGGTCCAGATCGACGTCCTCGCCGGTGCGGACCACCTCCTGGACGGGCGCCTCCTTCACCTTCCGCGGCGGCACATGGGCCATCGAGCCCAGCTTCCCGAACGCCTCGCGCAGGCCGACGAACCCCTGCGGCAGCTCGGGCTTGACCAGCCCGCCGATCTTCTCGCTGATCTCGTCGTACGAGCGGAGTCCCAGGGCCTTCAGGAGGCGGCGGTCGGTGCCGAAGACATTCATGGCCAGCGGCATCGCCGAACCCTTGACGTTCTCGAAGAGCAGCGCGGGGCCGCCCGCCTTGTTGACCCTGTCGACGATCTCCCCGACCTCGAGATGGGGATCGACCTCGGCCCTGACCCTCTTGAGGTCGCCTTCCCTGTCGAGCGCCCGCAGAAAGGAACGAAGATCGTCATAAGCCATACGTCCCAGTATCCGGTACGCACTACCCTGGTCCCGTAACTGGGGGCCCGAGCCACCGCCCCGAACACCACACGCAGGGGGAATCGCCTCATGCTACGGGTGCTGATGATCCTGGTGCCGCTGGCACTGAGCATCTACGCGTTCATCGACTGCATCACCACCGACGAACAGGACATCCGCTATCTCCCCAAGCCCATCTGGGCGATCCTCGTCCTGCTGTTCCCCGTCGTGGGCTCCGTCTCCTGGCTGATCACGGGCCGCAAGCGCGCCGCCCCCGGAGGCGCCGGCCGGCCCGGCGTCCGGGGCACGGGCGGCGGCGGGGGCGGCTGGATCGCGCCGGACGACAACCCCGAGTTCCTCAAGTCCCTGAACGACAAGGGGCGTAAGGACGACGGGGACGGACCGGCCGACACGTCCGGCGAACGTGAGAGCGACGAGGAGCGCCTGAGGGACTGGGAGGCCGACCTCCGCCGCCGCGAGGAGGAGCTGCGCCGCAAGGGCGAGGGGCCGGGCTCCGGTTCGGGTTCCGGTTCCGGGTCCGGGTCGGGTCCGGAGGACACCCCGCCGGCCGCGTCCTGAGAGGCGGCCGGACGGCCACAAGGCTGGAGCGGCCAGAAGGCTGGAGAAGTGCGGCAACGGCCGGTTCCCCCGACATGGGTCGGGGGAACCGGCCGTCGCGTTGTGCGGTGTCAGACCCCGGCGTAGGAGTGCTTGCCGGTGATGAAGATGTTGACGCCGTAGTAGTTGAACAGGTAGCAGCCGAAGGCGATCAGCGCGAGGTAGGCGGCCTTGCGGCCCTTCCAGCCGGCGGTGGCGCGGGCGTGCAGGTAGCAGGCGTAGGCGACCCAGGTGATGAAGGACCAGACCTCCTTGGGGTCCCAGCCCCAGTAGCGGCCCCAGGCGGCCTCGGCCCAGATCGCGCCCGCGATGATCGTGAAGGTCCACAGCGGGAAGATCGTGGCGTTGATGCGGTACGCGAACTTGTCCAGCGACGCCGCCGAGGGCACCCGCTCCAGAACGGACTTGGCGAACCGGCCGAACTGCTTGCCCTCCGGGTTCTCCAGCTGGACCTCGTAGCGGTCGCGGAAGAGGTAGAGCAGCGTGGCGACGGCCCCGATGTAGAGCGAGGCGCCGGAGACGATCGCGCAGCTGACGTGGATCCAGAGCCAGTACGAGTGCAGGGCCGGAACCAACTGGTCGCTCGCGGTGTACAAGACAGAGACGGCGAGACCGAGGTCGAGGAGGACCGTGGTGACGAGGGGCAGCCCGATCCAGCGCACATTCTTCTTCAGCGCCAGCAGCACCAGGTACGTGGCCACCGCGACCATGGCGAAGGTCGTGGAGAACTCGTACATGTTGCCCCACGGCGCCCGCCGCACCGACAGCGCGCGGAAGAGGACGCCCGCGGCATGAAAGAGGAAGGCCAGTACGGTCAGGCCGACCGCGATCCGGCCGTACACATCGCCCTGTTCGGTGCCGCCCGCGGCGCCCGGCCCGTCCGGGACGTCGCGGCTGCCCGCCGCGGAGCGCGTGACGATCTTCGGCCGGTCCAGGACGGCGGTGCCACCGCTCTGCCCGCCGACCCGCACGGTCACCTTGGCGCGCTGGGCGGTCTCGGCGTCGGCGGTGATCGCGGCGGCGGTGCGGCCGACGGCGCTGCGGCTGCCGAACACCCACTCGGCGATATGCGCCAGGAAGGCGAGGGTGTAGACCGCCATCGCCGAGTAGATCAGCACGTTGCTGTAATGAGCCAGGTTCTCGTTGACTTCGGCGGCGAGGTTCACGCGCGCGCTCCTTCGGCAGGATCTGCGGGATCTGCGGTGTCGGATGCGGATTCCGAGGCGGAGTCCTCGGTGGATTCCTTGGTGGAGGATTCCTTGGCGGAGTCCTTACCGGAGTCCCCGGTGGAGTCCTTACCGGAGTCCTTGGTTGAGTTCCGGTCGGGCTCCGGGTCGGGTTCCGCTTCCGGGGCCGGGGGTGCGTCCGCCTGGAGACGGACGGCCAGATCGGCGAGTTCTTCGGGCAGCTTGGCGTACTCACTGCGGCCGAGCCCCGCCATCTCGACCACGGTGGCGCCGTCCTCGCCCCTCACCGCGCGCACCCACACCCGGCGGCGCTGGATGAACAGGGAGGCGGCCAGGCCCACCAGGGCGGCCACGGCACCGATGAGGGCGCCCTGGTCACCCGGCTTGTGCGAGATCTGGAAGCTGGCCCATTCCTTGACGCCGTCGAACGACAGCGTTCCGGCGCCGTTCGGCAGCTTCATGGTGTCGCCGACCTTGAGCGCCCGGGCGAACTTGGTCTTGCCGTCGGGCTCCATGAACTGCTTCATCCGCGACTTGTCCAGCTGGTACACGCTCTGCGGAGTGCCGCCGTCCACACCGAGGCTGCCGTGGTAGGCGGTCAGGACCAGCGTCGGGTTGTCCAGCGCCGGGAAGACGGAGAACATGCCCTGGCTGCGCACCCAGGTCGGCAGGAACTGCCCCTGGAAGCCGATTTGGTCCTTCTTGCCGTTCTTGTCCCGATAGTCCGGGACCTTGATGACCATGCTCTCGGTGAGGTTGGCCCCGTCGATCGGCAGCCCGACCACCGGGCCCTGGTGCACCACATCACCCTTGCCGTCCCGGATGGTGACGACAGGCGAGTAGCCGTGGTTCAGCAGGAAGACCTTGTAGCCCTGGATCTCCAGCGGCTCGTTCACCTTGATCGAGGTCTTGTGGCTGGCGCCGTCCGCGCCGTCCCAGTAGCTCACATCGGCCCGGAAGGTGCGCGGGGTGCGCATCTGCGGACCGCTGCGTTCATAGGTCGCGGTGAAGCGGTCCAGCTGGAAGCCGAAGGGGGCGAGGTCGTCGCTGTTGAACAGCTGCCCCGTCTTGATGTCGTCGTACTGGGTGAGGCTGTTGGAGAAGCCGCCGCCCTCGGTGATCAGGCTGCTGCCCTCGGTCTTCCACAGCTGCCCGGCGGCGAAGGACACCAGCAGCACGATCAGCGCGGTGTGGAAGAGCAGATTGCCCACCTCGCGCAGATAGCCCTTCTCCGCGGCCACCGCGTCACCGGAGGTCTCGACGCGGAAGCGGCGCCCCCTCATGATCTTCCGGGCGGCGGCCAGCACCTGCTCGGGCTCGGCCTCACTGCGCCAGGTGGTGTACGCGGGAAGCCGGGTCAGCCGGCGCGGCGCGGCCGGCGGGCGGCCGCGCAGCTGGCCGATGAACTGCCAGGTGCGCGGCACGATGCAGCCGATGAGCGAGATGAACAGCAGGAGGTAGATCGCCGAGAACCACACCGAGCTGTAGACGTGGAACAGCTGGAGCTTCTCGTAGATCGGGGTGAGCGTCGGGTGCCGCTCCTGGAAGTCCTGCACCTTGAGCTGGTCGATGCTGGTCTGCGGGACCAGCGAGCCGGGGATCGTGGCGAGGGTGAGCAGCAGGAGCAGCAGCAGCGCCACCCGCATCGAGGTCAGCTGCCGCCAGAACCACCGGGCCCAGCCGAGCGGCCCCAGCGAGGGGACGTTGATCTCCTCGGCCGGGGCGGTGGACAGTTGCGACCCCGCGGCGCCGAGCTCGCGCTCCTCGGCGGTCGCGCCACCCTCGGGCGGCGGGCCGGCCTCCTTGCCGGCCGCGGTGTCGGTATCGGTGGTGGACATCGATCAGATCCCAACGTTGAAGCCCTGAGCCCAGGTCTGCATGGAGCCCATCATGGTGTCCCAGACACCTGTGAGCAGCAGCACCCCCAGAGCGACGAGCATGCCGCCCCCGGCTCGCATCACCCAGACGTAATGCCGCTTGACCCAGCCGAAGGCACCCAGCGCCCGGCGGTAGGCCACGGCCACCACCACGAACGGCAGCCCGAGTCCCACGCAGTACGCGGCGGTGAGCAGGGCCCCGCGCCCCGCGCTCGCCTCATTGAACGCCAGGGCGTTGACGGCGGTGAGCGTCGGCCCCAGGCACGGCGTCCAGCCGACGCCGAACAGGGCGCCCAGCACCGGCGCCCCCGCGAGCCCCAGCGTGGGCTTGATGTGGAAGCGGAACTCCCGCTGTCCGAAGCCCCCCAGCACCCCCATGAAGGCGAGGCCCATCACGATCGTGACAACCCCGAGGATCTTGGAGATGGTCTCCTTGTGCTCCTGGAGCGTCCAGCCGAAGTTGCCGAAGAGCGCGCCCCCGGAGACGAAGACCGCGGTGAAGCCGAGCACGAAGAGCGAGGCGCCCGCGACCATCCGGCCGCGCTTGGCCTCGGCCAGATCCGTGCCCGTGACGCCTGTGACGTACGACATATAGCCGGGCACCAGCGGCAGTACGCAGGGGGAGAAGAAGGAGACCAGTCCGCCGAGCAGGGCGACCGGAAGCGCCAGCAGCAGCGCCCCGGTCAGGACGGTCTGGTTGGGATCGGTCGCGGCGGCCAGCGTGTTCACGAAAGGTCACTTCTCCGCGATCAGCGGGGTGACCATGGTGCGCAGGCGCTCCTCGCTGAGCGGCGTCAGAGCGCGGGCCGCGATCCTGCCCTCCCGGTCCAGCACGATCGTCGAGGGGATGGCCTGCGGGTTGAGGCTGCCCTTGGGGAAGCGCAGCATGAGCTTCCCGATCGGGTCGTACAGACTCGGGTAGTCGATGCCGTATTCCTTCTCGAACCTCAGCGCGGGGGCGCGGTTGGAGTCACGGGTGTTGATCCCGACGAACTGCACACCCTTGGCCTTGGTGTCCTTGGCCACCTTGGCCAGGTTCGACGCCTCGGCCCGGCAGGGGGCGCACCAGGAGCCCCAGACGTTGAGGACCACGATCTTGCCCTTGTAGTCCGCCACATCCAGCGGCTTGCCCTCCAGGGTCTTGCCCGAGAGCTGGGGTGCGTCCTTACGGTTCTCCTTGGCGACGGTGTCCACGCCGCCCTTGCCCTGGACGAACTTGGTGTCGGCGGAGCCGCCCGAGGTGCCGCCCCCGCCGCAGGCGGTCAGGGACAGCGCGGCAACCGTGGCCCCGACGGCCAGCACGGTTGCGCGACGACGGGTCGCGAGGCCCCGAGGGGCACGGCAGGCACTCATGTGAAAAGTTTCGCATGGCCCTTTTGGGGATCTTCGCCACCCCCCTCCGGGCATCCCGCGGGGCCCCGCGGGATGCCGCCCCCGGCTCACCCCCGGCTCGCCCCGCGCCCACCGGCGCCGTCAGCCGCCGTGCGCGCTCCACGCCTGGCCCACGCCGAGCCCGCGCAGCTCGGCCAGGACCGCGGGGTCCTGTGCGTCCAGCCAGTCGGTGAGCTGCTTGAAGGAGACCAGCCGGACGTCCTTGTGCCGCTCGTCCGCCATGTGCTTGAGCGCCTCCTCGACGGCGTCCATATAGATACCGCCGTTCCACTGCTCGAAGTGGTTCCCGATGAAGAACGGGGCGCGATTGGTCTCATAGGCCCGCTTGAAACCGGCTATGTAGGCCTCGGTGGCCTGCTTGCGCCAGCCCGGGTAGTTCGCGGGCGGGGCATTGGTGGAATTCTGCGACTGGTTCGCCAGAATATTGTAGTCCATCGAGAGCACCTCGAAGGAGTGCCCAGGAAAGGGAATCTGCTGGAGCGGGAAGTCCCACACACCCTGCTTCTTCGACGGCCACACCTGAAGTCCGCCCGGCGAACTGGCGTCATAGCGCCAGCCGAGCTCCCGGGCGGTCGGCAGCAAATTGGTCTGCCCCTTCAGACATGGCGTGCGGCCGCCGATAAGCTCCTTGTGATAGTCGAAGGGCAGCGGATCCACATCGGTGAACCGGGTATTCGTCTTCCACTCCGTGACGAAGGACATGGCCTGGTCGATCTCGGACTTCCACTGCGCGGACGTCCAGTTCTCCACCGAGCCGCTTCCGGAACAGAAGTGGCCGTTGAAATGGGTGCCGATCTCATGGCCCTCGAGCCACGCCTCGCGCACGTTCCGCAGCGTGGCCTTGATGTGGTCATCCGTGAGATAGCCGATGTCGGAGGCGCCCACCGGGTTGTTCGGCGGCCGGTAGAGCGACTTCTTCGACTCCGGAAGGCAGTAGATACCGGAGAGGAAGAAGGTCATGGTCGCGCCGTGGTCCTCGGCCAGCTTGCGGAACCGCGGGAAGAGACCGTTCCCGACCTCTCCCGCGCCGTCCCACGAGAACACCACGAACTGCGGCGGCTTCTGCCCCCGTTCCAGCCGCTCCGGCTTCGGGGCCTCCTTACGCCGCTCACCGTGCGAAGTGGAGCCGTCACCGATCGGCTTCGCCTGGGTCGTCTTCGAGGGCTTCGGCGTACCGGATCCGGACCCCGAGGAACAGCCGGCGACGGCCAGTGATGCCGCCGCTCCCACACCAAGACCGAGGATCCCCCTCCGGCTGACCTCACGCATAACGTCCTCAATTCGCACTCGCCGTTCTGATTGCCCGGGGTGTCCGGACAACCCTGGAGATGGCGAGGCGAATAGCGAGGTTCCGAAAGAACGCGGTCAATTACAGGGCGGACACAATGTCTCCATTCGGTGGCACGCCGTATGCCCCGACGGCCATCCCACGGCCATGTGCCCGTCACGCACATCGCGGGCCCGCCGCACCGCACATGGCGGCCCGCACCCCCGGCCGGGCGCGGCCGGGCGCACCCCTCAGGCGCCGTAGCCCTTGGCGGCCCCCTTCACCGGCTTGGCGCCCGCGCGCAGATGGGGCGGAACGAGATCACGGGCGGGTTCGCTGTAGCCCACCGAGACGATCCGGTCACCGCGGAAGGTGAAGCTGGTGAGGCTGGCCAGCGTGCACTGCCGCCGACGCGGGTCGTGCCACAGCCGCCGCCGCTCCACGAAGCTGCGCACGATCCAGATCGGCAGCTGATGGCTGACGCACACCGCCTCGTGCCCGCGCGCGGCGTCCCGCGCCCGGCCCAGCGCCGCCATCATCCGCACCACCTGGTCGACATAGGGCTCGCCCCAGGACGGGCGGAACGGGTTGGTGAGATGACGCCAATTGCCCGGTTTGCGCAGCGCGCCGTCGCCGACACCGAAGGTCTTGCCCTGGAAGACGTTGGCCGCCTCGATCAGCCGCTCGTCCGAAGCCACGTCCAGGCCGTGCGTCTTGGCGATGGGCGCCGCCGTCTCCTGCGCCCGCTCCAGCGGGGAGGCGACCACATGGGTGACGTCACGGTCGGCGAGGTGATCGGCGACCCGATCGGCCATCTGCCGCCCCAGATCGGAGAGGTGATAGCCGGGAAGCCTGCCGTAGAGCACGCCCTCCGGGTTGTGGACCTCGCCGTGGCGCATCACATGGACGACGGTGATGTCGTTCTCGCTCTGTGTCATGTCACCCATCATTCAGTGGCCTCGGCGGCGGCCCGCGCCGCCCCCGGCAGAGCCGCCGCCACCCGCTCCAGCGCCTTCTCGTCGTGCGTCGTGGAGACGAACCACGACTCGAAGGCGGACGGCGGGAGGTAGACGCCCTGGGACAGCATCGAATGGAAGAAGGCGGTGAAGCGGAACGCCTCCTGCGCCTTGGCCTTCTCGTAGTCGGTGACCTCGTCGGCGGTGAAGAAGACCGAGAACATGTTGCCCGCGACCTGGACCCGGTGCGCCACGCCCTCCTTGGAGAGCGCCTCCGTCACCATCGCCCGCAGCCGCTCGGAGGCCGCGTCGACCAGTCCGTACGCCGCGTCGTCCAGCAGCCGCAGCTGGGCGACGCCCGCCGCCGTGGCGACCGGGTTCCCGGACAGGGTGCCCGCCTGGTAGACCGGGCCGGCCGGGGCCAGCCGCTCCATGACCTCGGCGCGCCCGCCGAAGGCCGCCGCCGGGAAGCCGCCGCCCATGACCTTGCCGAAGGTCATCAGGTCCGGCTCCACGCCGTCCAGTCCGAACCACCCGGCCCTGGAGACCCGGAAACCGGTCATGACCTCGTCGGAGATGTAGAGCGCGCCATGGTCGGCGCACAGCTGCTTGAGGCCCGCGTTGAACCCGGGCAGCGGCGGCACCACGCCCATGTTGCCCGCCGACGCCTCGGTGATCACACAGGCGATCTCCCCGGGGTGCGCGGCGAAGGCCGCCCGGACCGCCTCCAGGTCGTTGTACGGCAGCACCACGGTCTCCCCCGCCTGCGCTCCCGTCACCCCCGGAGTGTCCGGCAGCCCGAAGGTCGCCACCCCGGACCCGGCCGCGGCCAGCAGGGCGTCCACATGCCCGTGGTAGCAACCGGCGAACTTGATCACCTTCGACCGCCCAGTGAACCCACGGGCCAGCCGGATCGCCGACATCGTCGCCTCGGTGCCGGACGACACCAGGCGCACCTGCTCGACCGGGGCGACCCGCGCCACGATCTCCTCGGCGAGCTCGACCTCGCCCTCGCCCGGCGTGCCGAACGACGTACCGCGGGCGACGGCGGCCTGCACGGCCGCGGTGACCTCGGGGTGGGAATGGCCGAGGATCATCGGTCCCCACGAGCACACGAGGTCCACGTACTCGCGTCCGTCGGCGTCGGTGAGGTACGGACCGTCCCCGGACACCATGAAGCGGGGCGTACCTCCCACGGCGCGGAACGCCCGCACCGGAGAGTTCACGCCGCCGGGCGTCACGGCGGCCGCGCGATCGAAAAGCGTCTGCGAAACTGGGGCTGCGTACGGATAGCTCACACAAGCCATGTTGTCAGAGGCGGACGTACTCCCGCGGCCGGGCGTTTCACAGCTCTATGGTGGGGGAGGTCTCTGTGAACAGAGATCGGGTTGCGCGGTAGTGGCCGCGAGTGGTCGGGTGGAGATATGTATCGCGGTGGCGAGCTGGGTGAAGGGACTGACGACCGAGGCCCCGAGCGTGCCCGGCCCGGACGCCATCGGCGGGACGAGGCGGGCAGGGCAGGCAGGAGCGGGGGCCGCATGGGGGTGACCTACAAGTACTTCGGTGCGCCGGACGGCGCCACCGCGGCCAGGGTCCCCATCTCCATGCGCCCCGAGGAGCTCGGCGGCGACGAGCTCGGCCACGGCATGTTCACGAAGATCAAGCCGGAGACGGTGGCGGCGATGGTCCTCACCGGCATCGAGGGCGTCCCGCTGCACAAGGTCCCCCCGCTCGAACTGGTCGTTCTCCACCCGGACTACGCCGTCGTCAAGCTCCCGATGACCGCCGTCGATCCGCTGCGCGGCGTCGGCGAGGAGGCGGTGGGCGCCGCGGCCTTCATCTGGTCCACGGTCCCCGACCGCGGCGGCCCCCGGGACGCCTTCACGGTCTATCAACTGCTCCACGAGTGGCAGGACTTCAGCCACCGGCTGCACGAGGCGGGCCACCAGCCGTACTGCCTGGTCTGGCCCTGAGCCGGGGGCTCGGGCGGGCCCGGGTGCGGCCGGGTCAGTGGATTGTTCTGAGCAGGTCGCAGACCGGGTGGCCGAGACCCCTCCTCGGCGGCGTCGACTCGAAGGCGTAACCGCACGGCACCCATCCCCCGGTGGGATCCTGTGGTGGGCGCCGATCGTAGCGTTCCGCTCCGCCACGGGCCTCGCATGGGCGGGCCGTACCCTTCCCCCATGCTCATCGCACGTTCCATCGCTCTGTTCGCCGTGGCCGCGCTCCTGGAGATCGGAGGCGCCTGGCTCGTCTGGCAGGGCGTGCGTGAGCACAGGGGGTGGGTGTGGGTCGGCGCCGGGGTCATCGCCCTTGGCGCCTACGGATTCGTGGCCACGCTCCAGCCGGACGCGGAGTTCGGCCGCATCCTCGCGGCGTACGGCGGCGTGTTCGTCGCCGGATCGCTCGCCTGGGGCATGGTCGCCGACGGCTACCGGCCCGACCGCTTCGATGTGATCGGAGCGCTGATCTGTCTGGCCGGAGTCGCCGTGATCATGTACGTGCCTAGGAGGTAACCATCGGTCGGCCGTGGCCGCCCTTGCCTCCGTGGTCGCCGTGGTTGTCCTTGCCGTGGTCACCGTGGTGGTCGTCCTGCTCCTGCTCCGTGCCGAGGACGCAGCCGGTGTCCGGGTCGATGATGACGGTCGTGATGGTGTGGTCGCACTCGACCTCCACGACCCACACCTGCTTGACCTGCTGCTTGTGCGGGTCCTTGTGCTCGTCCTTGCGCTGCTTGTCCTTGCGCTGGTCGTCGTGGTGGCGCGCGTCCTTGCGGTCGTCCTTACGGCCGTCCTCGTGCTTGCCCTGGTGGTGCGCGTCGTCCTCGGGGCAGTCCACCAGCTCGGCGCTGACCGCCTGGCCGCCGACCTCGCACTCGGCGATCTCGACCGCCTCGGCGAGCGTCACCGAGTCGTTCTTCTTCTGGTCCTGCTTCTTCTGGTTCTGGTGGTCGTTGTGCTCCTGGCCGTGGCGCGCCTGGTCGTCCCCGTGGACGGGAACGGCGACGGGACGGACGGCACCGCGGTCCTGGGCCTCCTCACCTGACTGGGCGGCCTCGTACGGCTGAGCGGCCTGCTCGGGCTGCGCGGCCTGCTCGGGCTGAGCCGCCTGCTCGGGCTGCGCGGCCTGCTCGGGGCGCGCCGCGCTGCGGCCCTGGATGCCGGGCCAGTACTTCCCGGTGGGGAAGTAGCGGGTCGGGTCCTGACGACCCTGGTCCTCGCGCTGGCCGTGCTCCTCCTTGCCGCTGTCCTCCTTACGGCTCTCCTCCTTGCCGCTGTCCTCCTTACGGCTGTCCTCCTCGCGGCTCTCTTCCTCGCTGCCGCTGTCCTCACGACCGCTGTCCATCTTCTCGTCGTACTGGCCGTGGTCCTCGTGCTGGCCGTAGTCCTCGCGCTGGTCGCTCTCCTCGCGCTGGTCGCTCTCCTTCTTCTCGTACCCCCCGGCCTCGTCGTGACGGCCCTCCTGGTCGTCCCGGGCGTGGTCATCGTGGCGACCGCCGTTGGGGTCCTTGTGGCTGCTCGCCTCGTAGCTGCTCGCCTCGTAGCGGCCGTGCTCGTGGTCGCTCTTCTTGTCCTCGTGCTGGCCCTTCTTGTCCTCGTGCTGGCCCTTCTTGTCCTCGTGACGGCCGTTCGGGTCCTTCGCCTCGTAACGACCGTGCTCTTGCTGGCCCTTCTTGTCCCCGTGCTGGCCCTTCTTGTCCTCATGACGACCGTTGTCGTGGTTCCCCTTGTCGTGGTTCCCCTTGTTGTCGCCGTGCGCCCGGTCCTGAGGACAGTGGTTGCTCTGCGACGAGTGCGGGTCGGGGGTGCTGGCCGAGGCCCATGCGGTTCCCGGAGCACCGGTGACCAGGGCCGCCGCCGCGATGGCGCCCGCTGAGGCCACGCCCCAGCGTCGGAAAGAACGACGGGACCGCTGAAGGAATCTGCTCTGCTGGGTCATTACCTGAATTCACTCCTTGGGCATGGGTGCTCCAACTACCGGCGCCGCGCCGGACGAAGTGCACCCTTCCCCGAGCCCGAGAGCCCCTAGCGGATTCCTATCTTCAGTCCCCCGGTTGGAGGCAAATCAGGACGTCATATCCTGCGTATGGATCATGCGCACACACCACCGTCTGCGCCACGTCGCCACTGGAGGGCCGATGACCACCCGTACCGCAGTGATCACCGGCGCGAGCAGCGGGATCGGAGCCGCGACCGCGCGCCGCCTGGCGGCCGCCGGATTCCGCGTCGTCCTCGCCGCCCGCCGCAAGGAGCGCGTCGACGCGCTCGCCGCCGAGCTGACCGGGGCGGGGCACCAGGCCGAGGCGTACGTCCTGGACGTCACCGACCGCGCCGCCGTGGAGTCCTTCGCCGCCGGTCTGGACCGCTGCGACGTCCTGGTGAACAACGCGGGCGGGGCGGTCGGCGCCGAGACCGTGGCCACCGCCGACCCGGCCGACTGGCGGGCGATGTACGAGGTCAATGTGGTGGGCGTACTCCAGGTGACCCAGGCGCTGCTGCCCGCCCTCACCGCCTCCGGCGACGGCACGATCGTCGTGCTGTCCTCCACTGCGGGCCATGTGGCGTACGAGGGCGGCGGCGGTTACGTGGCGGCCAAGCACGGCTCCCACGCCATCGCGGCCACCCTGCGCCTGGAGCTGTGCGGTGAGCCGGTACGGGTGATCGAGATCGCCCCGGGCATGGTCAGGACCGACGAGTTCGCGGTGAACCGCTACCGCGGCGACGAGAGCCAGGCCGCGGCCGTCTACGAGGGCGTGGCCGAGCCGCTGACCGCCGATGACGTGGCCGACACGGTCGAGTGGGCGGTCACCCGCCCCTCGCATGTGAACATCGACATGATGGTCATCCGCCCCCGCGCCCAGGCCGCCCAGCACAAGGTCCACCGCGAGCGCTGAGCCCGCCCTCCCTCCTCCTGCCGCGGCTCCTTATCGCCCTGCCACCACGGCCGCCACCGCCCGTTCGGCCCAGTGCGGGTGCGCCGTCCCGGATCCGCCGACCACGCCACGGCCCGCAATGGCGACATCGGGCAAGTCGCTACACAGGCGCCCGCGGACCGGGGGCAGGACACCCAGCGGCGGCGTCAGCTGCGCAATGTCACAGAGGTGTCTTGCCCCCACCCGCACCTATGCAGAGGAATCATGCATCACACCCACAGAGCGACCACACTCATAACCGTTTGCTGCCTTGCCCTTCTCACCGCCTGCACCGATGGCGATGACCAAAGTAAGCCCGAGGAGACTCCGCGCACTGCGCCCAGGCTGGGGCAGAGCGCCGATACCGTCGGCGTCGACGGCAAAGGGGCTGTGCGGATCACCCCGGACACTGTGGTCTACGTCCACAAGGCCAGCACGGGCATGCCGGAACACGACCTCTACGCCGTCGTCACCTTCCAAGCCGAGAACCGGTCTGATGCCCCCGTGACAGTAGCGACCAGCAAAGGAGGCTTCCGCTGGAAGGCACCCAGCGGGCACACCGTCAAGGCGGGGAACAGCAAGGGTGCGGCAAGGATCGCTCCCATCGGCTTCCATGACGGCGGGCCTGCCGTCCAGCCTCACACCTTCCGCAGAAACACCGTCGCCTTCGACATCACCGACGCCGAAAAAGGCGGCGCCCTCGTCTATGTCGACGGCAACGGTGACGCCTCTCGCTGGACAATCCCGACCGCCGATTCAGGGACCGCCGTCTCGGCGTTGAAGTCCGCGCTGACATAAACCGGGCTGCGTTCTCCAAGGCGGCCACCTTCGACGGCCAGGGGCGTTCGGGTCGGCTCTCGATTGCGGGCGGTCCTGGAGGTCAGCCCTTCACGCACACCAGCTGCTTGAGCCGCGCCACCACCTCGACGAGGTCCCGCTGCTGGTCGATGACCTTCTCGATCGGCTTGTACGCCCCCGGGATCTCGTCCACGACGCCGGAGTCCTTACGGCACTCCACACCCCGCGTCTGCTCCGCCAGATCCTGGGTCGAGAAGCGCTTCTTCGCCGCGTTACGGCTCATCTTCCGGCCCGCTCCGTGCGAGGCCGAGTTGAACGACGCGTCGTTCCCCAGACCGCGCACGATGTACGAACCGGTGCCCATGGAGCCCGGGATGATCCCGTAGTCCCCGCTCCCGGCGCGGATGGCGCCCTTACGGGTCACGAGAAGGTCCATGCCCTCGTAGCGCTCCTCGGCCACGTAGTTGTGGTGGCAACTGATGACCGGCTCGAAGACCGGACGGGCCTTCTTGAACTCCTTGCGCACCACGTCCTGGAAGAGCGCCATCATGATCGCGCGGTTGTACTTCGCGTACTCCTGCGCCCAGAAGAGATCGTGCCGGTACGCGGCCATCTGCGGGGTGTCCGCGATGAAGACGGCCAGGTCGCGGTCGACCAGATTCTGGTTGTGGGGCAGCTTCCGGGCCTCGCCGATGTGGTACTCGGCCAGCTCCTTACCGATGTTGCGGGAGCCGGAGTGCAGCATCAGCCAGACCGAACCCTCGTCATCGAGACAGAACTCGATGAAGTGGTTACCGGATCCGAGCGAACCCATCTGCTTGACGGCGCGCTCCTGGCGGAACCTGACCGCCTGGGCCACTCCCCCGAACCGGCTCCAGAAGTCGTCCCACCCCGTGGTCGGAAACGCGTGCAGCCGCCCCGGGTCCACCGGGTCGTCGTGCATACCGCGCCCCACCGGGATCGCCTGCTCGATCCGGGACCGCAGCCGCGAGAGATCCCCCGGAAGGTCGCCCGCGGTCAGCGACGTCTTGACGGCCGACATCCCGCAGCCGATGTCCACCCCGACCGCCGCCGGGCACACCGCGCCCTGCATCGCGATCACCGAACCGACCGTGGCACCCTTCCCGTAGTGCACATCCGGCATCACGGCGAGGCCCTTGATCCAGGGCAGCGTGGCCACATTGCGCAGCTGCTGCATGGCCACGCCCTCGACCGTCGAGGGGTCGGTCCACATCCGGATCGGCACCTGCGCGCCGGGCACCTCGACATACGACATGATGTACTCATTCCCCCGTAAAAGACTGAAAACGCAAAAGCCGGGCCAATGCCCCATAGGCGGCGGGCGACCGGCAGGCACGGCAGTGCGTGCGGTAGACATTGTGTCCAGCCACCGCCTACGGGCGGCAAGGAGTTTTCCGTCGCTCGAAGGGACACCGACAGTGCAGCCAGCGCAGCGAAGGGCGTACGGACGGCGGGCCACCCCGGCCGTCGCCGTGCTCATCACCGTGCTCGCCGCCGCGGGGCTCGGTGGATGCACCGGTTCCGATTCGACGGCCGACCCGGACGACGGCGCCTCCGGCGACTCCGGGACGGCCGTCTCGGCCGAACCCGGCCGCTATCGCACGCTGCCCGAGGCATGCGGCGCGGTGAGCCGCAAAACCCTCCAGACCCTGCTGCCCGGCGCGGATCAGGACGACAAGGTGTACGACGGCCAGGCGGCCGTGACGTATGACATAGACCGCCGGGACGGCTGCCGCTGGAAGGTGGAGACCTCGAGCGGCACGCGCTATCTCACGATCGACTTCCAGCGGGTGGTCTCGTACGACCCCTCGGTCAGCGATGACGACCGGGCCCAGGAGACGTACGAGAAGAAGGCCGTCGCCGCCGACATCCCGGACGCCACGAGCCCTCCCTCGAGCCCCTCCGACTCGGAGAGCGGCGCGGGCGACGAGGGCGACGCGGGCGGCTCGAGCGACGGCGGCGACTCCTCCCCCTCCGCCAGTTCGAGCGCCGATGAGCCCGGCAAGGGCGGCAAGGGCGGCAAGGGCGACGAAGCCGGTAAGGGCGACAAGGCCGACGAGGGGGGCAAAAGCGCCGATAGCCCCTCCGCGGGCGCCGATGCGAGCGGCGGAAGTGACGAAAGTGACACCGCCTCGGAGGACACCGCCCCGCGCCGGCTGGACGACCTCGGTGACGACGCCTTTCTCAACGACCAGCTGATCACCAAGGACTCGGGTATCCACCGCGACATCACCGTCGTGTTCCGGTCCTCGAATGTGATTGCCACCATTGAGTACGACCAGTGGACGACCGACAAGAAGCACATTCCCAGCAGCCAGGAACTCCAGGAAAACGCCCAGGACTTGGCCGATGAACTGACCGGTCGCCTCAACGAATAACGGGTCCTCGCCGCACCCCCGCGAGCGCCGCGTCCCCACCCCGCGGAGACCTCGGAAATTGGGACGCCCGCGCGTCGGCCGCGTACCGTGCCGACTAATGACGCGGGCGGTACGTCCGCCCATCGACAGAGAATGAGCGAAGGACCCATGCACCGTTCAGCCCCGCGACTCGCCCGAATACTCGCCTGCGCGACCGTACCGGTGGTGCTCGTCGCCGGCTGCTCCTCCGGCTCGGACAAGAAGGACGACAAGAACGCCGGTGGCTCAGCGAGACCCGGCTCGCCCAGCGCTTCTCCCACCGTCGCGGCAGCGAAGTTCAGCAAGCTGCCGGATGTGTGCTCCACGCTTTCCGGGAAGACGGTCGACGATCTCGTCCCCAAGGCGCAGAACAAGAAGGGCAAGGCCCTTCCCTCGGCCGACACCAATACGTCGGCCAGCTGCCTGTGGAGCGGCCTCGACAAGTTCGACTACCGCTCGCTGACCGTCTCCCTCAAGCTGTTCCACTCCGACCCGGGGCTCGGCTCCGGCGACAAGCGCGCCGGGGAGTACGCCGCCCAGCAGGCGAGCAGGGCCGCCACCGCCGGCAAGGTGACCGACCCCAAGACCGAGAAGGTCGCGGGCATCGGCGACGACGCGACCACGGTCAGCGCCAAGGAGAAGAAGGACGGCGACGACTTCCGCGATCAGACGGTCGTGGTCCGCACCGCCAATGTCGTCATCACCCTCCAGTACGACGGCGCGGGCTATGAGACCGCCAAGGCCCCGGACGCGGCCGACCTGCTCAAGGACGCCAAGTCCGCGGCCAAGGAGGCCGTCGGCGCCATCGGTAAGGGCGCCAAGAGCGGCGCCTGACCCGCCGACACGACCCCTTCCCGCCCCTGAGCCTTGACGTGTATGCGACGCTGATGCGGCTGTTGTTGAGGACGGGGAGGGGTCGCGGGTGGCCGCGATGCAACTGACACGGATGCACCGAATACTGGCCGGGGTGGTCGTCACCGGGGCGGTGGTGATCGCGGCGATCGGCTTCGCCGGTTCCTACGCCGCGGTGCGCGATCTCGCCCTCGACAAGGGCTTCGGCAAGTTCGCCAATGTCTTCCCGATCGGTATCGACGCGGGGATCGTGGTCCTGCTCGCGCTGGATCTGCTGCTCACCTGGATCCGCATCCCCTTCCCGCTGCTGCGCCAGACCGCCTGGCTGCTGACCGCGGCCACCATCGCCTTCAACGGCGCGGCCGCCTGGCCGGACCCGGTCGGCGTCGGCATGCACGGCGTGATCCCGATCCTGTTCGTCGTCTCCGTCGAGGCCGCCCGGCACGCGGTCGGCCGGATCGCCGACATCACCGCCGACCGGCACATGGAGTCGGTCCGCATCGCCCGCTGGCTGCTCGCGCCGGTGCCCACCTTCCGGCTGTGGCGCCGGATGAAGCTGTGGGAGCTGCGCAGCTACGAGGAGGTCATCAGGCTGGAGCAGGACCGGCTGGTCTACCAGGCCCGGCTGCGCGCCCGCTACGGGCGGTCCTGGCGCCGTAAGGCGCCCGTGGAGTCGCTGATGCCGCTGCGGCTGGCGCGGTACGGGGTGCCGCTGGCGGACACCGCCCCGGCGGGGCTCGCGGCGGCCGGTCTGGACCCGTCCACGGTGTCGGCGACCGCGCTCCCCCCGGGCCGGTCGGCCGCGGCGGACGAGAAGGGGCCCCGGAACGCGTCCCTGGAGGCCCAGCCGGGCCCGTACGGCGCGCCGGGGGCCGCGGTGGACCTGGGCCCGCACCAGCACCCCCAGCAGCCCCAGACGCAGGAGCTGCCGCTCTCGCTGCCCCTGCCGGTGTACCAGCAGCCCGCCGGGCAGGGCCATGACGGCCGGAACGCGGTGCCCTTCGACCCGGCGGCCGCCCACCCCTCGCCGGTCGAGCAGCAGCCCCAGCAGCTCCAGCACCCGCAGCAGGCACAACAGCTCCAGCACCCGCAGCAGGCACAGCAGCCGCAGCAGTTCCAGCCGCAGGACCAGCAGGTCCCGGGCCAGGCGCCACAGCCCGAGCAGCAGCCGCAGCAGTTCCAGCAGCCCCAGCCCCAGCAGCCGCAGCTGACCGTGCCGGTCGGGCCCGGCGGCCGGGTGCGGCCGCTAGGCGGTGAGGGCGTGGGGAGCCATCAGGGCGTCTACGTACCGGAGCAGCGCGAGCCCGAGCGGTTCGCCTACGAGGAGCCGCAGCCGGAGCAGCAGCTGAACCAGCTGCCGGACGACGTGCCGCGCGAGGAGGTCTACTACGCGACCTTCCGCCAGTTCCTCGCCGACCACAGCAAGTACCCCTCCGCGTACCAGTTCGGGCAGCGGCTGCGGGAGACCTACGGCGTGAACGACCTCAGCAACAGCGAGCTGGCGGGGTACGTCGAGGACTTCAAGGAGCGCGTCCGCCTGGAGCGCGAGGCCATCCCGTAGTCGCCCCCCGGCCGCCCTTTGGCCGTCCCGCGGAGCCGGAACGCCGGGCGGCGGCCGTAAGGCCATCCGCCCGGCGCCCGGGAGTCGCGGAGGTCAGGCCGCGAGCAGCTTGCGCACCCGGTCAGCCCCGACCGCCAGCAGCAGCGTGGGCAGCCGCGGGCCGGTGTCCCGACCGACCAGCAGGGTGTAGAGCAGCGCGAAGAACGACCGCTGGGCGACCTTCAGCTCCGGCGTCGGCTTGGCCTCCGGCGACAGCCCCGCCTGGATCTTGGGCACCCCGTAGACCAGCGTGGTGAGGCCGTCCAGCGACCAGTGGTCGTCCAGGCCGTCGAGCAGCAGCCGCAGCGACTCCCGCTCGGTGTCGCCCAGCGCGGCCAGCCGCTCCGTGTCCGGCTCGTCCCGGACCCGGGTGCGCTGATCGGCCGGGACCTGGGTGGTGATCCAGCGCTCGGCCTTGTCGAGCCGGGGCCGGGTCTCCTCCAGGGACTTCACCGGGTTGTCGGGGTCGAGCTCGCCGAGGATGCGCAGCGTCTGCTCGTCATGGCCGGTGGTGATGTCCACCACCGAGGCCAGCGTGCGGTACGGCAGCGGGCGCGGGGTGCTGGGCAGCTCGCCCGTGGCGGTCCGGGTCGCGCGGCGGTACGCGGCCGCGTCCGCGGGCTGGGCCGTGGACTCGGTGATCTTCCGCTCCAGCGCGTCCCACTCGTCGTAGGTCCGCTGGATCTCCTGATCGAAGGCGATCTTGAAGGACTGGTTGGGCCGGCGCCGGGCGTACAGCCAGCGCAGCAGCGGCGCCTCCATGATCTCCAGCGCGTCGGCCGGGGTGGGCACCCCGCCCTTGGACGAGGACATCTTGGCCATGCCGCTGATGCCCACGAACGCGTACATCGGGCCGATGGGCTGCTCCGCGCCGAAGACCTCGCGGACGATCTGGCCGCCGACCACGTAGGACGAGCCCGGCGAGGAGTGGTCGACGCCCGAGGGCTCGAAGACCACGCCCTCGTACGCCCAGCGCATCGGCCAGTCGACCTTCCAGACCAGCTTGCCGCGGTTGTGCTCGCTCAGGCGGACGGTCTCGCCGTGGCCGCACGCGCAGGTGTACGCCAGCTCGGTGGTCTCGTCGTCGTACGAGGTCACCGTGGTCACATCGCGCTCGCAGACCGAGCAGTACGGCTTGTACGGGTAGTAACCCGCCGCGCCCGCGCTGCCGTCGTCCTCGGCGGCCGCGCCCGAGCCCTCGGCGGCGGCCAGCTCGGCCTCGTCCACCGGCTTCTGCTGCTGCTTGGGCTTCTTGGCGCCGGGCTTGTCCTTGGTGCGGTACCGGTCCAGGACGGCGTCGATCTCCCGGCGGTGGCGCATCGCGTGCAGGATCTGCTCCCGGTACGCCCCCGAGGTGTACATCTCGGTCTGGCTGATGGGGTGGAACTCGATGCCCATCTCCCGCAGCGCCTCGGCCATCGGCGCCTTGAAGTGCTCCGCCCAGTTCGGATACGGGGAGCCGGGCGGGGCCGGGACCGAGGTGAGCGGCTTGCCGATGTGCTCGGACCAGGAGGGGTCGATCCCGGCCGGGACCTTGCGGTACCGGTCGTAGTCGTCCCAGGACAGGATGTGAACGCATTCGTGGCCCCGGCGCCGGATCTCGTCGGCGACCAGGTGCGGGGTCATGACCTCGCGCAGATTGCCGAGGTGGATCGGGCCGGACGGGCTGAGGCCCGAGGCGACGACGACAGGTTTGCCCGGGGCGCGGCGCTCCGCCTCGGCAATGACCTCGTCGGCGAATCGGGAGACCCAGTCGGTCTCGGTGCTCTGAGCCACGGTCGGCACTTCCTTCCTAGCGGTCATGGCACCGCCCATTGTCCCAGACGGAACAGACCCCTCCGGATTCACCCACAGGGCCCGCCGGGCGGGCCCGGGTTGTCCACAGGCCGGGGAAATCGTTGGACCCGCCGTGAAATACTGGGTTGCCCATACCACCACTATCGGAATGGCACCTCATCCATGGCATCGGTCCTTTCCCTCGCCGCTACGGTCCATCAGCGCGTCGCGGACGCCCTCTCGGCTGCCCTGCCGGAGGCCGGCTCCGCGGACCCGCTGCTGCGACGAAGCGACCGGGCCGACTTCCAGGCCAACGGGATGCTGGCGCTGGCCAAGCAGCTCAAGGGAAACCCCCGTGAGCTGGCCGCCAAGGTCGTGGCGCACCTTCCGGTCGCCGCCACCTCGGCCGACCCCGATCCGGTGATCGCCGACATCGAGGTCTCCGGCCCCGGCTTCCTCAACATCACGATCGCCGACTCCGCGATCACCGCGACGCTCGCCGCCCGCGCCGCCGACGACCGCCTCGGCGTGCCGTACGCGCGGGAGCCCGGCACCACCGTGATCGACTACGCCCAGCCCAATGTGGCCAAGGAGATGCACGTCGGCCATCTGCGCTCGGCGGTGATCGGCGACGCGGTGGTGCGGATCCTGGAGTTCGCGGGCGAGACGGTGATCCGCCGCCACCACATCGGCGACTGGGGCACCCAGTTCGGCATGCTCATCCAGTATCTGATCGAGCACCCGCACGAGCTGGACCACAAGGACGCCTCCTCCGGCGAGGAGGCCATGTCCAACCTCAACCGGCTCTACAAGGCCGCGCGGGCGCTCTTCGACTCCGACGCGGAGTTCAAGGAGCGGTCCCGGCGCCGGGTGGTGGATCTCCAGGCGGGCGACGAGGAGACCATCGCCCTGTGGCGGAAGTTCGTGGACGAGTCGAAGATCTACTTCTACTCGGTCTTCGACAAGCTGGACATCGAGATCCACGACCCCGACGTGGTCGGCGAGTCGGGTTACAACGACATGCTGGCCGAGACCTGCCGGCTGCTGGAGGAGTCCGGTGTCGCCGTGCGCTCCGAGGGTGCGCTGTGCGTCTTCTTCGACGACATCAAGGGCCCCGAGGGCAATCCGGTGCCGCTGATCGTGAGGAAGTCCGACGGTGGCTTCGGCTACGCGGCCACCGACCTCTCCGCGATCCGCGACCGGGTGCAGCACCTGAAGGCCGACACCCTGCTGTATGTGGTGGACGCCCGGCAGTCGCTGCACTTCAAGATGGTCTTCGAGACCGCCCGCCGGATCGGCTGGCTCAATGACCAGGTGCACGCCGTGCAGCTCGCCTTCGGCACCGTCCTGGGCAAGGACGGCAAGCCGTTCAAGACCCGCGCGGGCGAGACGGTGCGGCTGGAGGACCTGCTGGACGAGGCCACCGAGCGGGCCGCGGCCGTGGTCCGGGAGAAGAGCGAGAAGCTCGGCCTCACCGAGGAGGAGATCCTCGAGCGCGGCGCCCAGGTCGGGGTCGGCGCGGTGAAGTACGCGGACCTGTCCACCTCCGCCTCGCGGGACTACAAGTTCGACCTCGACCAGATGGTCTCGCTCAACGGGGACACCTCGGTCTACCTCCAGTACGCGTACGCCCGGATCCAGTCGATCCTGCGCCGCGCCGCGGAGGACCAGCGGCCGCTGGCCCACCCGGAGCTTCCGCTGGCCCCGGCCGAGCGGGCGCTGGGCCTGCACCTCGACCAGTTCGGGGAGACGCTGCGCGAGGTGGCCGCCGGATACGAGCCGCACAAGCTGGCCGGGTATCTCTACCAGCTGGCCTCGCTCTACACGACCTTCTACGACCAGTGCCCGGTGCTGAAGGCGGAGGGCGGCCCGGCCCAGGTGGAGAACCGCCTCTTCCTGTGCGACATCACGGCGCGCACGCTGGGGCAGGGCATGTCCCTGCTGGGCATCCGCACCCCCGAGCGCCTCTGAGTGACCGCGTGTGCGGAGCCCCGCCCCGGCTTCCCGGGGCGGGGCTCCGCACGTTCCTCACCGGCAGAGCACATCGCGCTTCGGCCGCTCACCGGTCAGCAGGAACTCCGTCACCCTCCGGTCCGCGCAGGCGCTGCCGTTCTCCACATACGCCGCGCCATGCCCCATCGCGTCCACACTGACCATCCGGGCCCGGTCCCCATATGCCCGCCGGAGGCCCCGCGCCCCGCTGTACGGGGTGGCCACATCGCGCTTGTTCTGCACCAGCAGGACGTTCGACGGCCCCTGGTCCGTGATCCGCACCGGCTTGTCCCGCGGCTCGTCATGCCAGAACGCGCACGGCGTGACGTTCACCGGCATGCCCGCGGTGAGCGGGTGGCTCTTGCGGCTGGCGGCGACGTCCCGCGCGTAACCGGGCAGGGAGGTCGGCCAGTCCACGTCGTTGCAGATGGTCGCGAGGGACACGGCCGCGGCGTCCTGCGGGGGGTCGGCCGGTGGATCGGCGGGCACCTTGCCCGCGTCCGCGTCGACGATCAGCCGGGCCAGGCTCTCGAAGTCGTCCCGGGAGTACAGGGCGTCCAGCATGGACTGGCGCAGCGCGTTGCCGTTCAGCTCGGGCGGGTTGGCGCCGGGCCACGGCAGCGGCTTCGCGTCCAGCCGGGCGGCGAGCTCCAGGACCCGCCGCCGCACCCCGTCGGGGGTCTCGGCGAGCCGGACGGGGCTGTCGGGCGCGGAGGCCCACGCGGCGAAGTCGGGGAAGGTGTCCTCGACGCCGACCGCGTAGTTGGCCAGCCAGCCGCGCTCCACCCGCTCCGGGTTCGGGTCGTCATTGCTGTCCAGCACCCAGCGGTCGGTGTGCTCGGGGAACAGCTGCGCGTAGACGGAGCCCACGTACGTCCCGTACGAGACGCCCCACGCGGACAGCTTCCGCTCGCCGAGCGCCCGGCGGACGCTGTCGATGTCCCGCGCCTCGTTGACGGTGCTGATGGTGCGCAGCAGTTCGCCGCCGTTGCGGGCGCAGGTGTCGGCGATACGGCGGCCGGTGGTGACGTTCCGCGTGATGTCCCCGCCGGGGGCGGGCCAGGGGCGGGAGGCGAGCAGCGAGAGATCGGCGGGGTTCAGATCGCATCCGGTGTGCGTGGACTGCCCCAGACCGCGCGGGTCGAAGCTGACGACGTCGTACGCGTCCCGCACCGACTTCGGCAGCCGCTTGCCGAGCGTGCTGGGCCGATTCAGCCCGGGCGATCCGGGGCCGCCCGGGATCAGCAGCAGGGCGCCCCGGCGGGCCTGCGGCCGCTCGCTGGGGATGCGGGAGACGGCGAGGGAGATCCGCTTGCCGCCTGGATCGCGGTAGTCCAGCGGCACCTTGAGCGTGGCGCATTCCTGACGGGGGTCGAGCCCGGTGCCCTCGCAGGCGCCCCAGTCGAGCGCGGCGGCCCGGTCAGCCGGCGGGTCCGGGGTCGCGTTCGCGGACGCGACCCCGAGGAGGGAGGCGGTGGCGGCGGTGGCGAGGGCCAGTGCGGCGGTTCTGCCGGTCATCGGTCTCATGTGCGCAAGCCTTGTCGAACCGGCCCTCCCGTCCCATCCGGGCAACCGGCCGACCCGCTCGGGGGAAAACCCCCGGGGCGACGGCCATGAGTGCCCCCGCGCACGTAGCATTCGGGACACATTTCCCGGACCGGGACAACCTCTCACCGCCCCGGCCCGTCCAACCCCGTGAATCACCTGTCATCGACGGACAACGGACCATTGGGGGCTTGACCATGCGACGGTGGGGGACCGCACTCGCGGCGACGGCGCTCGCGGGCGGCGCGCTGGCGGCGACGGCGGGGACGGCCGGGGCCGTCACGCCGACCGCGGCCAAGGCGGCGACGACCTGCGAGACCGGCTGGGGCAGCGGCGAGAAGACGGCCCGGCCGGCGGGACACGCACCGCTGGGGAACATCAGGACGGGCCGGCACGCGTGCTACGACCGCATCGTGTTCGACGTGAAGGGGGCCACGGCCGCCGATCGCGTCGGCTACCGCGTGGGGTATGTGAACACGCTGTACCAGGACGGCTCGGGCGAGGAGATCCCGGTCCGCGGCGGCGCGATCCTGGACATCCATGTGTCCGCGCCGAGCTACGACCCGGGCAGCGGCGCCGAATCGTACCCGGGGCGGGCACGCAAGCCGCTGCCGGGCGTGGACATCTCCGGCTACCAGACCTTCCGGGACACCCGCTTCGGCGCCAGCTTCGAGGGTGAGACCCAGGTCGGCCTCGGGGTGCGCGCACGGCTGCCGTTCCGGGTCCTCCAGACCGACGGACATGTCGTGGTGGACGTGGCGCACTCCTGGAACGCGGTGCGCTGAGCACCGCGCCGGGGCCAGGACAAGGGCCTGCCCCGCGACCCGATGGGTTCGCGGGGCAGGCCCCTTGCCGTGCCACGGGCGTCGGCTACCTGCTGAAGCCGTAGTCCATCAGCTTCTTCGCGTCCTTCGTGCGATTGTCCACCGAGGTGGAGGCGAGGACGGTGCCGATCATCGTCTTCCCGCTCCGGGTGGCGGCGAAGACCAGGCAGTACTTGGCCTCCGGCCCCGAGCCGGTCTTGACGCCGATGGTGCCCGAGTAGCTGCCCAGCAGGTTGTTGGTGTTGGTCCACGACATGTAGCGGTAGCCGCCGTTCTTCGTGGTCACCTTCTGCTTGGTCGACTTCGTCTTCACGACCGAGCGGAACGTGGAGTACTTCATCGCGCTGCTGGCCAGCTTGGTCAGATCGCGCGGCGTCGAGTAGTTGGCGCCGTGCCCGATGCCGTCGAACGAGTCGAAGTGGGTGTTCGTCAGCCCGAGCGACTTGGCGGTGGTGTTCATCTTGCCGATGAACGACTTCACCCGCGCGGCCCGGGTGGAACCGGTGCCGAACTTGTCCGCCAGCGCGTACGCCGCGTCACAGCCGGACGGCAGCATCAGCCCGTACAGCAGCTGGCGGACGGTGACCTTGTCGCCGACGATCAGCTTGGCCGAGGAGGCCCAGTTGTTGTCGACGATGTAGTCGCTGTACGCCTTCTGGACCGTGACCTTGGCGTCCAGGTTGAGGTTCGACTGCGCGAGCACCACCCGGGCGGTCATGATCTTGGTGGTGGAGCCGGTGGAAAGACGGGTGTCCGCGGCCTTGGTGAACAGGCTCTTCCCCGTGGCGTTGTTCATCACGAACCCGCCCTTGGCGGCGATCGTGGGACTTGCGGTCGTCGCGGCCTGCGCGGAGGCGGTGAACGCCCCCGCCGTCAGCACGGCTCCAGCGGTGATCGTGACCGCGGATACACGACGTAGACCCTTCATGCCGGTTTTCAACGTGAATATCTCCAAATGCCCCTGGCCTGCGGCCGCATCACAGGGCCGCTCCCTGGTCAGACGTCCGAGAGGACCCGATGGATGTGCCCTCTGCCGAGATTTCCTGGAAATTCCCCCGGGTGGCGCGCCCCGGGCGCCGGGGCGCGCGCCTGCGCGCCGGGGGCGTCAGGCCAGGTAGTGGATCGTGCCGTGCAGTGCGGGCTCGACGCCCTCACAGTGCTGGATGAACGTGGCCGCGAGCGCGTCGATGTCGCCCGCCGCGTCGTGCGAGAGCTCGGTGATGGTGAACTCGCCGCGGCTCGCGTTGCAGGCGCCGCCCGGTCCGGAGACGTCCAGCGCCGCGGTGCCGTCCAGGCCCAGGCGCGTGGTCTGGTAGGTCCTGCCGACCTCGACCGCCTCGCCGCCCGGCGCGGCCATCGTCACCGACCAGTTCTGGCGCTTCCCGGAGACGCCGACGTCGATATGGCCGACGCCGGTGCCCGCGAGGGTGAACAGGCTGGTGGAGCCGGTGTGGACGTCGGACCGGCCGCCGCCCAGCGGATCGCCCTCGTCGCTGGTGTAGCCGTACGACAGCGGATGGGCGTTGATCTTCACAGTGCCGTTGAGCGCGGGGGCGGCTTCCTGGCAGCGCTGGGTGAAGGTGGCATCCAGCATCGTGACCGCGCCGGAGGCGTCCGTCTCGATCTGGTCGATGGCGAACTGCCCGTAGACCTCGTTGCAGCCGCGCCCGAGGCCCGAGACATCCAGCCCGGGGGCGCGGCCGGTGCGGGATCCGGCGCGCTCGGCTTCGCGGTAGACGCCCGGGTGCAGGGTCTCGCCCTTCGGCGCGGCGAGTTCGATGGTCCAGGACCGCAGGGCGCCGGTGGAGACCTGGACGGTGAGGTACTCGGCGGTGCCGACGGCCTTGAGGGTGTCGGTGGGCGCGGCGTACGACCCCGTCTCACCCCGGCCGACCCAGTCGCCGCGCTCGCTGGTGTACGTGAAGGAGGTCACGGCCCCTACGGCGGTTTCCGGGGCCGCGTGGGCCGGGGCGGCGACCGCCCCGAGGAGTCCCGTCACCGCGATCAGGCCGGTGGCGGCGGACGAGACGATACGTCTCCACCTGGTGCGTGAGCGCACGAGCATTGCCTCTCTGCTGAGGAACGCGAAGGGAGCGAACGGCCTCAACCTAGCGCGCGGGTACGACAGTTGGCGGTCACCGCAGTTGGGAGCCGACCGCCACCGGGTCGAAGAGGGCGTCCGCGACCATATGGGCCGCGCCGGTGACGCCCGCGCGGGTGGCCGGCGGGGAGAGGACCACCCGCAGGTCCCGCGGGGCCAGGGGCAGCGACCGGCGGTGGGTGACCTCCCGGATACCGGCGACAGGTGCTCCTGGGCATGGGCGGCGGTCTGAGGACCCCGCCCCGTCTCCCCCGTCCCGTAAGATCCCCGGACCCGCCGAAAGTGCCCGCTTATGACTTCCCAGCAGCTCCTTGAGCGCGCCCAGCGCCTGGCCGACGCAGGCGGCCGCCGTCTGCTCGGCATCGCCGGACCACCCGGGGCCGGCAAGACCACCCTCGCCGAGCACCTGGTCGACGCCCTCGGCACCGACCGGGCCGTCCTGGTGCCCATGGACGGCTTCCACCTCGCCGACGCCGAGCTGCGCCGACTCGGCCTCATCGGCCGCAAGGGCGCCCCGGAGACCTTCGATCCGTACGGCTACACCGCGCTGCTGCGGCGGCTGCGGGCGCCGCGCGCCGAGGAGGTCGTCTACGCGCCGGGGTTCGACCGCGAGCTCGAGCAGCCGATCGCGGGCACCATCCCGGTGGAGCCGGAGATCCCGCTGGTGATCACCGAGGGCAACTACCTGCTCCTCGGTGAGGCGCCCTGGCTCCCGGTGCGCGAGCTGCTGGACGAGACCTGGTGGGTCGACCTGGACACCGAGGAGCGGGTGCGCCGGCTGATCGAGCGCCATGAGCGGTTCGGCAAGCCGCACGACGAGGCCGAGCGGTTCGTCCTCACCTCCGACGAGGCCAACGCCCGGCTGGTGGCCCCCGGGCGGGCGGCCGCCGACTTCGTGGTCAGGGGCCGATGATGACCGGCGCGCTCAGCCTCGGGGCCGTCGACCGGTTCCTGCTCACCGTCTACTTCGGCGCGATCACCGCCATCGGCGTCACGACCAGGCGGGCCGTCCACACCACCGGTGACTTCTTCCTCGCCGGGCGCTCCATGCCCGCCTGGATCACGGGCCTGGCCTTCATATCCGCCAACCTCGGCGCCCTGGAGATCATCGGCGGCGCGGCCAACGGCGCCCAGTACGGGGCCGCCGCGGTGCACTTCTACTGGCTGGGCGCGATCCCCGCGATGGTCCTCCCGGCGTCGTGATGACGCCGTTCCCCTACTCGACGCGGGTCCATGTCAGGGGTGGGCGCCGCATCGCCCCGGCGGCGATTCACCTTTCCCTGCCCTGCCCCTGCCCCTGCCCCTGCCCCGCAGGAGGGCTAGCCCCGAGCGACCTCGGCGGTGTGCGCGGGGGTGTAGCGCTCGCCCATCACCTGGTCGCTCAGCGGATCCAGTGCGGCCAGCGCCTCGGCGTCCAGGGTGAGCTCCAGCGCGGCCGCGTTCTGCTCCAGCCGGGCAGGGCTGCGGGTGCCCGGAATGGTCGCCACCGCCACCCCGAGCCGCTCGGCCTGGGCGTACACCCAGGCCAGCGCCACCTGGGCCGGGGTGGCACCCAGCCGGTCGGCCACCTCGCGCACGGTCCGCGCGATCTTCTCGTTGGCCGCGCCCGCCTCGCCGGCGAAGCGGGGGTTGGTGCGCCGGAAGTCCTTCTCGCCCAGTGTGGAGCGGTCCAGGGTGCCGGTCAGGAACCCCCGTCCCAGCGGCGAGTACGGCACCAGCCCGACCCCCAGCTCGGCCATCACCGGGGTGACCGCCTCGACCTCGCGGGTCCACAGCGAGTACTCGCTCTGCACCGCGGCGATCGGGTGCACCGCGTGCGCCCGGCGCAGCAGCTCGCCGTCGACCTCGGACAGGCCCAGATGGCGGACCTTGCCCGCCTCGACCAGCTCGGCCATCGCCCCGACGGTCTCCTCGATCTCCACGTCCTGGGGCGGGCGGTGGGCGTAGTACAGGTCGATCACCTCGACGCCCAGCCGCAGCAGCGAGGCGTCGCAGGAGCGCAGCACGTAGTCCCGGGCACCGCGGATGCGGCGTGCCCGGTCGCCGGCGCTGCGGTCGATGCCGAACTTGGTGGCCAGCTGCACCTGGTCCCGGCGGCCGTGGATGGCCCGGCCCACCAGCACCTCGTTGTGCCCGGTGCCGTAGGCGTCGGCGGTGTCCAGGAACGTGATGCCCAGCTCCAGGGCCCGGTCGATGGTGGCCAGGCCGCCGTCCCAGTCGGCGGCGCCATAGCTCTCGCTCATCCCCATGCACCCCAGGCCCATCGCGCTGACGGTGAGACCGGGCGAGCCGAGCGTGGTTCGGGTGATCATGCGCGGATACTCCTCCTGCCCGGCGGACCGGGCGGTACCTTGAGCACTGACGAACGCCACCGAAGCTAGGACTTGGAGCGCGCTCGAAGTCAAGCCGGAGGGCCGGCCCCCGCCGGCGGGTCAGGCGCGGCGGGAGCGGGTGGGGGGAAGCGGTCCACCGGCGGCAGGCCGCCACCCCCGCGCCCGGGAAGCTGCCATACGCCGACACCTGGTCATCGGACAGGAACCCAACCGGCAGCGCATCTCTGCTGCGGCAACCCGCCCACCGCGACGGGCCGCATGCGCCTGGTGCGCATGCGGCCCGTACGGCGTGTGTGAAGACCTACTCCCCGCGGTTCAGCCGCTGGGCCACCTCGGTCGCCCAGTATGTGAGGATCATCCCCGCGCCCGCGCGCCGGACCGAGGTCAGCGTCTCCATGATGGCGCGGTCGCGGTCGATCCAGCCGTTGGCCGCGGCCGCCTCGACCATCGCGTACTCACCGGAGATCTGGTACGCGGCCACCGGCACGTCCACGGCGTCGGCGATCCGGCTCAGGATGTCCAGGTACGGCAGGGCCGGCTTGACCATGACCATGTCCGCGCCCTCGGCCAGGTCCAGTTCCAGCTCGCGCAGCGACTCACGGGCGTTGGGCGGGTCCTGCTGGTACGTCTTGCGGTCGCCTTTCAGCGAGGAGCCCACCGCCTCGCGGAACGGGCCGTAGAAGGCGGAGGCGTACTTGGCGGTGTAGGCGAGGATCGAGACGTCCTGGTGCCCGGCGCCGTCCAGCGCCTCGCGGACCACCCGGACCTGCCCGTCCATCATCCCGCTGGGGCCCACCGTGTGGACGCCCGCGTCGGCCTGGGCGCGGGCCATCTCCGCGTACCGCTCCAGCGTGGCGTCGTTGTCGATCCGGCCCTCGGCGTCCAGGACGCCGCAGTGGCCGTGGTCGGTGTGCTCGTCCAGACAGAGGTCGGACATGATCACGAGGTCGTCGCCGACCTCGGCGCGCACATCGCGGATCGCCACCTGGAGGATCCCGTCCGGGTCGGTGCCCGGGGTGCCGACCGCGTCCTTCTTGGACTCCTCCGGCACCCCGAAGAGCATGATCCCGCCGAGCCCCGCGGCGACCGCCTCGGCCGCCGCCTTCCGCAGGGTGTCCCGGGTGTGCTGGACCACGCCCGGCATCGACTGGAGCGGCACCGGCTCGGTCACGCCCTCGCGGACGAACGCGGGCAGGATCAGCTCGGCCGGGTGCAGCCGGGTCTCCGCGACCATGCGCCGCATCGCGGGCGTGGTGCGCAGCCGGCGCGGCCGGGTACCGGGGAAGCTGCCGTACGAGATGCTCAAGAGCGTGCCCTCCTTCGCGAACCGGGCCGTCGCTCGCTCGGGCGGGTGACCGGCTCCCCGGCCTCGAGCGCGGCCTGCCGCCGCGCCGCCCCGAAGTCCGCGAGCGCCTCGGCCAGCTTGAGCACCGAGGGCTCGGGCGACAGCACGTCCACCCGCAGTCCGTGCTCCTCCGCGGTCTTCGCGGTGGCCGGGCCGATACAGGCGATGACAGTGACATTGTGCGGCTTGCCCGCGATGCCGACGAGGTTCCGCACGGTGGACGACGAGGTGAAGAGCACCGCGTCGAACCCGCCGCCCTTGATGGCCTCACGGGTCTCGGCCGGTGGCGGCGAGGCGCGCACGGTGCGGTACGCGGTCACGTCGTCGACCTCCCAGCCCAGCTCGATCAGCCCGGCGACCAGGGTCTCGGTGGCGATGTCGGCACGCGGCAGGAACACCCGGTCGATCGGGTCGAAGACCGGGTCGTACGGCGGCCAGTCCTCCAGCAGCCCGGCCGCGGACTGCTCACCGCTGGGCACCAGATCCGGCTTCACCCCGAACTCGATCAGCGACCTGGCGGTCTGCTCGCCCACCGCCGCGACCTTGATCCCGGCGAACGCGCGGGCGTCGAGCCCGTACTCCTCGAACTTCTCGCGCACCGCCTTGACCGCGTTGACCGAAGTGAACGCGATCCACTCATAGCGCCCGGTGACCAGGCCCTTGACCGCGCGCTCCATCTGCTGCGGGGTGCGCGGCGGCTCCACCGCGATGGTCGGCACCTCGCTGGGCACCGCGCCGTAGCCGCGCAGCTGATCGGAGAGCGAGGCGGCCTGCTCCTTGGTGCGCGGCACCAGGACCTTCCAGCCGAACAGCGGCTTGGACTCGAACCATGACAGCTGATCGCGCCGACCGGCCGCGCTCTGCTCGCCGACCACGGCTATCACCGGCTGGGCGCCCTGCGGCGACGGCAGTACCTTCGCCGCCTTCAGCACCTGGGCGATGGTCCCGAGCGTCGCGGTCCAGGTCCGCTGGCGGGTGGTGGTGCCCGCGACGGTGACGGTGAGCGGGGTGTCCGGCTTGCGGCCCGCGGCCACCAGCTCGCCCGCGGCGGCGGCCACCGTCTCCAGGGTCGCGGAGACCACGGCGGTCGCGTCGGACGAGCCGATCTCGCTCCAGCAGCGCTCGTCGGCGCTCAGGGCGTCCACGAAGCGCACATCCGCGCTGTGGGAGTCCCGCAGCGGCACCCCCGCGTAGGCGGGCACGCCCACCGCGGCGGCCACACCGGGCACCACCTCGAAGACGATGCCCTCGGCCGCGCAGGCGAGCATCTCGTCGGCGGCGTATCCGTCGAGGCCGGGGTCGCCCGCGACCGCGCGCACGACCCGCTTGCCGCCGCGCGCGGCCGTCATGACAAGATTGGTGCTGTCCCTGAGTACGGGGACGGTGGCGGTGCCTGACGACCCATCGGCGTCCGCCTGCCGCGGTGTGCCCTGAGCGTCCGCGGCCACGCCCGGCCTGACGTGCTGACGCACCACGTCGAGCACTTGAGGGTCGGCGATCAACACGTCCGCGGTGGCGAGTGCCTCCACGGCGCGCAAGGTCAGCAGGCCCGGATCTCCGGGGCCCGCACCGAGGAAGGTGACGTGTCCGCAGCCGGGGTGATTCGGGGCGGTGGGGTTCAAAGTGCTCGCTCCCCCATAAGACCGGCCGCACCCTTGGCGAGCATCTCGGCGGCGAGTACGCGACCGAGGTCCGCGGCCCCACTGGGCGATGCGGGTACGGGACCGGTGGTGGACAGCTGCACCAGCGTCGTGCCGTCGAGCGTGCCGACGACGCCGCGCAGGCGCATTTCGGTGACAGCCTGACCGTCGCCCAACAGGTCGGCCAGCGCCCCCACGGGTGCGCTGCAACCGGCCTCCAGGGCGGCGAGCAGGGATCGCTCGGCGGTCACGGCGACCCGTGTGGACGGGTCGTCGATCTCGGCGAGCCGGGCAGCGAGCGCCACGTCGGACGCGGCACACTCCACTGCCAGGGCCCCCTGGCCGGGGGCGGGCAAAACATGGTCGACATCGAGCAGCTCGGTCGCCTCGCCGATCCGTCCCAGACGGATCAGACCGGCGGCGGCGAGCACCACGGCGTCCAGCCGTCCCGAGCGGACGTAGCCGATACGGGTGCCGACATTGCCGCGTATCGGCACGGTCTCGATGTCGAGGCCGAAGGAGCGGGCCCACGCGTTCAGCTGGGCCGCGCGGCGCGGGGATCCGGTGCCTATCCGGGACCCCGGCGGCAGCTGGGCGAAGGTGAGCCCGTCCCGGGCGATCAGCGCGTCCCGCGGGTCCTCGCGGCGCGGGACCGCGGCCAGCGTCAGCCCGTCCGGCTCCGCGGTGGGAAGGTCCTTCAGCGAGTGCACGGCCAGGTCGATCTCGCCCCGGAGCAGCGCCTCGCGCAGCGCCGAGACGAAGACGCCGGCGCCGCCGATCTGGGCGAGGTGCTCCCGCGAGGTGTCGCCGAACGTGGTGATCTCGACGAGCTCGACGGAGCGCCCGGTGACCTCGCCGACCAGGTCCGCGACCAGGCCGGACTGGGCCATGGCGAGCGCGCTGCGGCGGGTGCCAAGGCGCAGCGGCGGAGCGCCGCCGGAGGCGGCGGGTGAGGGGGTGCGGTTCATGCCCGGCCTCCCTTCGGGTCGTTCGGTTCCGCGGTGCGCGCCGAGCCGTCGGCGCGGCTGACGGCGGCGACCGCCTGCGGGTCGAGGTCGAAGAGCTCCCGCAGCGCGTCCGCGTAACCGGCGCCGCCCGGAGTGCTCGCGAGCTGCTTGACCCGCACGGTGGGCGCGTGCAGCAGCTTGTCGACGACCCGGCGCACGGTCTGCGTGATCTCGGCCCGCTGCTTGTCGTCCAGATCGGGAAGTCGCCCGTCGAGGCGGGCGATCTCACTGGCGACGACGTCCGCCGCCATGGTACGCAGCGCGACCACCGTCGGGGTGATGTGCGCGGCACGCTGGGCCGCCCCGAAGGCGGCCACCTCCTCGGAGACGATGGTCCGCACCTTGTCCACATCGGCGGCCATCGCCCCGGCGGACGAGCCCGGCGCGCCGGACGGCTCGGCGGCCGCCTCGGCGAGGGACTCGATGTCGACCAGGTGCAGCCCCTCGATCCGGTGCGCCGCCGCGTCTATGTCGCGCGGCATCGCCAGGTCGAGCAGCGAGACGTCCGCCCCCGCAGGGTGCGCCCCGGGCGGGCAGGCCGCGCGCTGGGCGAGCGCGGTGCACAGCTCGGCGGCGGTCAGGACCAGCCCGGTCGCGCCCGTACAGGACACGACGACGTCGGCGTGCGGCAGCTCGGCGGCGACCCGGTCCCGGGGCACGGCGCGGGCCACCAGGCCCTCGCGCAACGTTTCCGCACGGGTCTCCGCGCCGGTTCCCGCACGGGTCTCCGCGCCGGTTCCCGCACCGGTCTCCGCGCCGGTTCCCGCACCGGCGGAGGCGTCCTCACCGGCGGGGACGATCGCGGCCGGGGTGGCGGCGTGCTGCTGGGCCAGCGACTCGGCGAGGCGCAGCGCCCGCTCCAACGTCCTGTTGGCGATCACCAGTTCTGACACACCGGCGCGCGCGAGCGTCGCCGCGGCCAGCGAGGACATCGAACCGGCGCCGATCACCAGCGCGCGCTTGCCCCGGGCCCACTCCGCGACCGGCGCGCCCTGGGCCAGCTGCTCCAGGCCGAAGGTGACCAGCGACTGGCCCGCCCGGTCGATCCCGGTCTCGCTGTGGGCCCGCTTGCCGACCCGCAGCGCCTGCTGGAAGAGATCGTTCAGCAGCCGCCCGGCGGTGTGCAGCTCCTGCCCCAGCGCCAGCGCGTCCTTGATCTGGCCGAGGATCTGGCCCTCGCCCACGACCATCGAGTCCAGCCCGCAGGCCACCGAGAACAGGTGGTGGACGGCCCGGTCCTCGTAGTGGACGTAGAGGTACGGGGTGAGCTCGTCCAGTCCGACGCCGGTGTGCTGGGCGAGCAGCGTGGACAGCTCGGCGACCCCGGCGTGGAACTTGTCCACGTCGGCGTAGAGCTCGATGCGGTTGCAGGTGGCCAGCACCGTGGCCTCGGTGGCGGGCTCGGCGGCGAGGGTGTCCTGCACCAGCTTCGCCTGCTCGTCCCCCACCAGGGCGGCGCGCTCCAGCACGCTCACGGGCGCGCTGCGGTGGCTCAGTCCGACGACGAGGAGACTCATGCCGGCATCACGGCGGGCACGTCCCCGTCAGGTCCTTGCCGGCCGCTGTCGGCACCGGGGGCGCCGGAGGGCGCTCGATGGGGTGCCACGGGCGGCGGTGGCACCGCCCCCGCGACCTCCTCGGGGGCGCCGACCTCCTCGCCCGCCTTGCGCTGCTCGTGGAAGGCGAGGATCTGGAGCTCGATCGAGAGATCGACCTTGCGCACGTCCACCCCGTCCGGAACGGACAGCACGGTGGGCGCGAAGTTGAGGATCGAGGTGATCCCGGCGGCCACGAGCCGGTCGCAGACCTGCTGGGCCGCGCCCGCCGGGGTGGCGATGACGCCGATCGAGACGCCGTTGTCCGTGATGATCTTCTCGAGCTCGTCGGTGTGCTGCACCGGGATGCCCGCGACCGGCTTCCCGGCCATCGCCGGGTCGGCGTCGATCAGGGCAGCGACCCGGAAGCCCCGGGAGGCGAAGCCGCCGTAGTTGGCGAGCGCGGCGCCGAGGTTACCGATGCCGACGATCACAACCGGCCAGTCCTGGGTGAGCCCGAGCTCCCGCGAGATCTGGTAGACGAGGTACTCGACGTCGTAGCCGACCCCGCGGGTGCCGTACGAACCGAGATAGGAGAAGTCCTTGCGCAGCTTGGCCGAATTGACGCCGGCCGCGGTGGCCAGCTCCTCCGAGGACACCGTGGGCACCGAGCGCTCGGAGAGAGCGGTCAGCGCACGCAGATACAGCGGTAGCCGGGCGACGGTGGCCTCGGGGATCCCTCGGCTGCGGGTCGCCGGTCGGTGAGTTCGGCCAGTTGCCACGGTGCTCCTGCGGGTAGAGCGAGGCTGTGGGCGGCCGGGTGTTCCATGACCGCCCCATCGACAGCAGGCTATGTCTTTGTGAACGCGTGCACAAAGATGGTGTCCGCTTTGTCCGTGCAAAGTGACCGGTGTCACGCGCCTTATCGAGCCAGCCGCGGAACCACTACCTGCGTCGCACCGTTCCCCGCGGGCACGCTCGCCCCGCTGGGCCGCCGACGGGAGCACAGGCCCTCACTCCTCACCTTTTTACCCCCGGACAGCAACAAAACGCCCACGATCGTAATCGACCGAGAGCCCACTTCCGAACTCGTCGCAAGCGGCCCGCCCGCGCGGGCGGGCACACTTGTGGGCATGAGCCCGTTGCTGCGCCGCACCCCGCGGAAGAAGCCCACCGAGCGCACGGTCACGCTGATCGGCAAGCCCGACTGCCATCTGTGCGAGAACGCCGAGGCCGTGGTCGAGGAGGTCTGCGGCGAGCTGGGCACCCCCTGGGAGAAGAAGGACATCACCCAGGACGAGGAGCTGTACCGCGCCTACTGGGAGCAGATCCCGGTGGTGCTGATCGACGGCGAGCAGCACGACTTCTGGCGGGTGAACCCCCAGCGGCTGCGCACCGCGCTCGGCGGCTGATGACGGCCCCCGGACCGGGACCGTTCGCCCCTTGCGCGCCTCCCTTTCGCGTAACCTGAATCGGCCCGACACCCGGGCGTAACGGGATGCGCCGGAGCGCTGGCTATGCTCGCCCCATGGCCGCACTGGGATGGTTCACCCGACGTCGACAGCCCGCCACCGAGCGGAGCGTCCTCGCCGGAGAGGCATCGGCCGAGGCCGCGCGCAAGTCGTCGGCCGAAACCCCCGCACCACAGGCCCCCGCCGAACCGGAGTTCCCCGTCGTCGGCGACGAGCGGGCCGCCGCCTTCTTCGACCTGGACAACACGGTCATGCAGGGCGCCGCGCTCTTCCACTTCGGCCGCGGCCTCTACAAGCGGCACTTCTTTCGCAAGCGCGAACTCGCCCGCTTCGCCTGGCAGCAGACCTGGTTCCGGATGGCCGGGGTCGAGGACCCGGCGCACATGGAGGACGTGCGCAGCAGCGCCCTGTCCATCGTCAAGGGCCACCGGGTCTCCGAGCTGATGTCGATCGGCGAGGAGATCTACGACGAGTACATGGCCGACCGCATCTGGCCCGGCACCCGCGCCCTCGCCCAGGCCCATCTGGACGCCGGGCAGCGGGTCTGGCTGGTGACCGCCGCACCGGTCGAGACCGCGACGATCATCGCCCGGCGGCTGGGGCTGACCGGGGCGCTGGGCACGGTGGCCGAGTCGGTGGGCGGCATCTACACCGGCCGACTGGTCGGCGAGCCGCTGCACGGCCCGGCCAAGGCCGAGGCCGTACGGGCGCTTGCGGGGGCCGAGGGGCTGGACCTGACCCGCTGCGCGGCCTACAGCGACTCCGCGAACGACATCCCGATGCTGTCGATCGTGGGCCATCCGTACGCGGTGAATCCGGACACCCGGCTGCGCAGGCACGCCCGTGAGCACGGCTGGCGGCTGCGCGACTACCGCACCGGGCGCAAAGCGGCCAAGATCGGCATCCCGGCGGCGGCCGGGGTGGGCGCGGTGGCGGGCGGCACGGCGGCCGCCGTTGCCCTGCACCGCCGGCGCCGCTGACCACCGGCGGCCGAGGCCGGCTCACCCCCCTGGCGTCGCCCCCGACCCCCGCCTGACCTCCCGTTGAGCCCCTTCCGGAGTGCCTCGTTCGGGCGGCGCTGACCGCCTGCGTACGACCGTGACCGAGGACGGTCAAGCCTGACCGTCGATCGCGCTCCGTGACGACGCACCCCTCGATACACAGCGTCACCAACCGAACGCGCCCGCCCTGTTTCGGTCATTCCGCGCTTCCTACCCCACAGCGCCCCCGCCAGTCCCCTTACCGCCGCTTTGTCACAACACGCCACACAATCGCACAATCCACGAACGGTTCCGATCAATTGGCGGTACACGTTCGATACTTGATGCGTCATCAATCCATAACAGAGCGAACGGAAACGATGATTTGAGCAACTGGGTGTAGTGCCGCCTGTACGAAGCGTTATTCTCCTTAGACGCAAACCGGTACCCACGCGTCCCTACGGCGGGTGACGGTCCCGTACTGCACGTGATGGAAGCTCTGCCTCTGGGAGTCCCGTGTACCCACACGTCGGGGTTGACGCCTCGGGCCTGGCTACGCTGCGCGCAACGGTCCTCGACTGTCTGCGCGGCTTCGTCCCCACCGCGTATGCCGTCCCCGCCCTCGCCACCCCACTGCCCGTCAGCCCTGCCGTCGGCACGGTCGACCGCCCCGGCCAGGCCGGTCCGTGCTACGCCCTGGCGGACGGCGGCGCCGCGGTCGGCAGACGTTCCCGCGGCTCCACCCCCACCGCCCGGCGCCCAGGCGCCGACAGCGACAGCCGCCGCATGATGGACCTCGTCGAGCGCGCCCAGTCCGGGGAGGCCGAGGCGTTCGGCCGGCTCTACGACCAGTACGCCGACACGGTCTACCGGTACATCTACTACCGCGTGGGCGGCCGGGCCACGGCCGAGGACCTCACCAGTGAGACGTTCCTGCGCGCCCTGCGCCGCATCGGCACCTTCACCTGGCAGGGCCGCGACTTCGGCGCCTGGCTGGTGACCATCGCCCGCAACCTCGTCGCCGACCACTTCAAGTCCAGCCGCTTCCGGCTGGAGGTCACCACCGGCGAGATGCTGGACGCCAACGAGGTCGAGCGCAGCCCCGAGGACTCCGTCCTCGAATCGCTGTCCAACGCCGCCCTGCTCCAGGCGGTGCGAAAGCTCAACCCGCAGCAGCAGGAGTGCGTGACGCTCCGCTTCCTCCAGGGCCTCTCGGTCGCCGAGACCGCCCGGGTCATGGGGAAGAACGAGGGCGCGATCAAAACGCTTCAGTACCGGGCCGTACGCACGCTGGCCCGGCTTCTTCCGGACGACGCCCGCTGACCGCCGGTAGCCTCCCGGCCACGGTCCGTCCGCCCGCCGGGCGGGCCCTCGGGGAGGGCGTAACCCGGGTGCTGCGCCGCTCGTTGTGGGGGATGCAGGCGCCTTGTGGTCGTACCCTGCCAGTGATCCACTCACTCGATCGGGTGGACGCGCGCATGGCACGGAACCCTCGGGTGTCCTGGGGAGTCGACCGTCACGACGAGAGGAGGTGCCGCCTGTGATCGCGAACGTATCGGCACACCGGCGGGCGAACGCCTTCGCCAAGGCCCTGGAGGCCCTGGAGGCCCTGGAGAGCAACCATCAGGCCGCCCAGGACAAGACGCCGCAGCAACAGCCAGGTTCCCCATCGGCGGAGAGCGCCGAGCGGAGACGGCTGCTGGCCCTGGCGAGCGGGCTGGGCGAGCTGCCGGCACCGACATTGAACCCGGAGGTCCGCGCCACCCAGCGGGCGCAGCTGCTCGCCGCCATGGAGGCGGCCTTCGCCGAGGGGGCGCCGCGCGTGCCCGAGCAGCGCCGCCGCCCCAGCGGCGCCCACCGGGCCAAACCCCCGGTGGCAAGATTCCGCCCCCGTTCCCGCTGGTCCAAGGGGCTCGCGGCCGGGGGGCTCACGGTCGGCGTGGCGGCGGGCGCGTTCGGCGGCGTCGCCGCGGCCAGCTCGAACGCGCTGCCGGGCGACACCCTCTACGGGTTCAAGCGCGGTATGGAAGACCTCAAGCTGGAGATGGCGGACGGCGACGCCGACCGGGGCCGGATCTATCTGGACCAGGCGTCCACGCGGATGAGCGAGGCGCGCCGCCTGATGGAGCGGACCCGCACCGGCGATCTGGACCATGACTCGCTGGGCGAGATCCGCCGGGCCCTGGCCGGGATGCGCCATGACGCCTCCGAGGGCCACCGGCTGCTGCACCAGGTCTATCAGCGCGACGGCTCGCTCGGCCCGATCCAGCAACTGTCCACCTTCTCGCAGGCCCACCGCGACGGCTGGAGCCGGCTGCGCGAGCGGCTGCCGGTCCAGCTCATGGACGTCGGCGACGAGGTGAGCTCGGTCTTCGACGCCATAGACCAAGAGGTCGGTCCGCTGCGGGCGTTGCTGCCCACGAAGAAGGAGCAGCAGGCCCAGTCCGGCCCGCAGACCGGCCATGCGCCGCAGCGCGCGGGCGGGCTGGGCGAGGACGGCCGCCCGGCGTCCGCCTCGGCCACCCCGAGCGGCAGCCGCACGGACGAGAAGGCGGCCCCCCGCCCGCACCCGTCGTCCTCGGCGAGCACCCACAGCCAGAGCGGCGGCCTGGTGGGCGGGGCGGGCGATCTGCTGGACCCGCCACTCGGCGGCGGATCGAGCCCCAGCCCGTCCACGGGCAAGGCTGACCAGGGCGGCAAGCCGTCCCAGCCGGACATCACGATCCCCCCGCTGCTGCCGGACCTGCTGCCGGGCCTGACCATCGACGGCGACGACACGAGGTGAAAATGCCTTGGGGGTGGGTGCGCGGCGCGCACCACCCCCAAGGCCAAAGCCGTCGACGGCCCCGGCCGGGTAGCCGTCAGAAAAACACCGACCGCCACTGGACAAGCAGCTTGGCCCCCCTTCCGGCCACCCTCGCATGGCTCGGCCCTGGAGGGCCTCCCCAGCTCCGGTCGGCTGCGCCGGACTCCGTCCGTCGGGCGGTGGGTGGCCGCGCCACATCGCGGCCCCGGCCGGGTGGCCGTCAGAAAAACACCGACCGCCGCTGGACGAGCAGCTTGTAGAGCGTGTGCTGGATCGTTTCTCGTACCTGGTCGGTCAGATTGAACATCAGCATCGGGTCGTCCGCCGCCTCCGGCGGATGCCCGTCGGTGGGGATGGGCTCGCCGAACTGGATGGTCCACTTCGTCGGTAGCGGCACCGCGCCCAGCGGCCCGAGCAGCGGGAAGGTCGGCGTGATCGGGAAGTACGGAATGCCGAGCAGCCGGGCCAGGGTCTTCGCGTTCCCCACCATCGGGTAGATCTCCTCCGCGCCCACGATCGAGCACGGCACGATCGGCGCCCCCGCGCGCAGCGCCGTCGAGACGAAGCCGCCCCGCCCGAAGCGCTGGAGCTTGTACCGCTCGGAGAACGGCTTGCCGATCCCCTTGAAGCCCTCCGGCATCACCCCGACCACCTCGCCGCGCTCCAGCAGCAGCTGGGCGTCCTCGGCGCAGGCGAGGGTGTGTCCGGCCTTGCGGGCCAGCTCGTTGATGACCGGCAGCACAAAGACCAGATCGGCCGCGAGCAGCCGCAGATGGCGCTTGGCCGGGTGGTTGTCGTGCACGGCGACCTGGAGCATCAGCCCGTCCAGGGGCAGCACCCCGGAGTGGTTGGCGACGACGAGCGCGCCGCCGCTGTCGGGGATGTTCTCGATCCCCTTCACCTCGACCCGGAAGTACTTGTCGGACAGCGGGCGGAGCAGGGACATCAGCACCTGCTCGGTCAGATCGTGGTCGTAGCCGAAGTCGTCGACCTCGTAGTCCCCGGTGATCCGGCGGCGCAGAAAGCTCAGCCCGTGGGCCAGCTTGCGCTCCCAGTCGCCGCTGCCCGGGGCGGGCTTGGGCGGGTCGGGCGGCAGGGGCGGCACGGCCGCGGCCGCCGTCTGGGGGCGCTGCTCGAGCGCCTCGTCGCGCTGCTGCGGTACGGGCTTGAGCGAGCCCTGGGAGCGGCCGCCGCGGCCCAGCCGGGGGACCTTCCTCCGGGACGACCGGGGTTCCTCACCGAACGGAATGACCTTGGCGTCCGCCATGGTGGTTGCGCTCCTTAAGGCTGGGCGCCGGCGGGCAGCAGCGCGGCGAGCCGGTCGATGGTACGGGCGAGGGTCTCGGGCGGGAGCAGCCCGGGGCCACGGCTGTGCGCATAGTCCGCGAGGGCGCCGGCGGTGGTGTGCTCGGGTTCGAATCCCAGGGTCTCGCGCATCTGGGTGGTGGCCACGACCCGGCCGTGGGTGAGCAGCCGGATCTGCTCGGGCGAGAAGTCGGTGATGCCGAGGGACCGCAGCGCGGTGCGGGCCCAGCGCAGGGTGGGCAGCAGCAGCGGCAGGGTCGGGCGGCCGAGCCGCCGGGCGGCCTGGGAGAGCAGCAGCACCCCGTCTCCGGCGATGTTGAACGTGCCGCTGTTGAGCGTGGACCGGCGCGGCTCGGAGGCCGCGATCCGCAGCACCTCGATGGCGTCCTTCTCATGGACGAACTGGAGCCGCGGGTCGTAGCCGATGACGGTGGGCAGCACCGGCAGCGCGAAGTACTCGGCGAGCGGGGAGTCCGCGCACGGCCCCAGGATGTTGGCGAAGCGCAGCACGCACACCGCGACATCGGGGCGGCGCCGGGCGAAACCGCGGACATATCCCTCGACCTCGACGGTGTCCTTGGCGAAGCCGCCGCTGGGGAGGGATTTGGGCGGGGTGGTCTCGCTGAAGACGGCGGGGTCGCGGGGCGCCGAGCCGTACACATTGGTGCTGGACTTCACCACCAGCCGCTGCACCGACGGGGCCTTCTGGCAGGCGCCGAGCAGCTGCATGGTGCCGATGACATTGGTCTCCTTGACCGAGGCGCGATTGCCGCGCGCGCCCAGCGGAGTGCCGTTGATATCCATGTGGACGACGGTGTGGACGCCGTATTCGGCGAGCAGTTTCCCGATCGTGGGATGACGGATATCGGCCCGGACGAAGTCGGCGCCGCCGAGGTGGTGTTCGGGGGGTACGGCGTCCACGCCGATCACCCGCTCCACATCGGGTTCGCGCTGTATGCGCCGGACGAAACGGCCTCCCAGCCGGCGAGCGACTCCGGTGACGAGCACGACCTTTCCCAAGATCAGCGCCTTCCTTCCCACCCTCGTCCGAGCTGGGCTGTGCCGAACACCGTAACCGCTCGATCTTGCGCTGTGATGACCACTCGCCGCTCGGTGCGACCTTTTAAGCCGGGGCCGGAGGGGCGAACGTGGCTTCAGGCCGCTGCCGCCCACGCACCGCAGCCCTCCCACCGGTGGTGGAAGGGCTGCGGGACGAACACAGCGTCGCTTGCTTACTTCTTGTTGCGACGCTGGACGCGCGTGCGCTTGAGCAGCTTGCGGTGCTTCTTCTTGGCCATCCGCTTGCGCCGCTTCTTGATAACAGAGCCCACGACTACCCTCGCTCACTTCGATTCACTCGGTGCGGGGCGTCCGAGCCCACACGACCTACATCGGGCCAGCCTACCCGGCGCCGAGCGAACCACGTAATCCGAGGGTCCTCCCCGGGCTCGGAAACGGCCTAGGCGGACTCCACCCCCACATACGATTCGCGGAGGTATTCATGAACCGCTTGCTCTGGGACCCGGAAAGACCTGCCCACCCGGATCGCCGGCAGATGACCACTGTGCACCAAGCGGTACACGGTCATCTTGGACACTCGCATCACCGAGGCGACTTCCGCCACGGTCAGAAACTGAACCTCGTTCAGAGGCCGTTCGCCAGCAGCCATGACAACACCTGAACCTTCCGCACATGTCGGGCACCGGCTTCCCCTCCGGTGACTCCTTGTCGCATGCGCGCTCCACCCCAGGTTAGGGGCGGGTGATGCAAGTGGGGAAGAGGAGTAGCGATCGGACGCCTACTGTGACAGACACGCTCGATTGAGTACATAGCGAGTAATCGGCCGGTAGTAACCAGACCGCACACCGTCATCAAGCGGAACGGCGACGGACACCCGCCCCTCGGCCTCCCCGACGAACAGCGCGGGGTCGTCCGTGTCCCCTGGCCCGATGGCCTCAAAGCCCAGCTGACCTGCTCCGCAGACCCATCCATGGTCCCCGATGACCAGTCCCGGCAGCGGCCCGCCGGACTCCGCGGCACAGCCGAGGGCGACCCGAACCGGGAGCGGCGAATGGCTGTGGGCGCCCGGCTCACTCGCGGTCGGGCGAGCGCCGGGCGCCCGCACCATCGCGACACCCCGTACGTAGGTGAGCCGGTGAGTACGTACGCCGAATCGCGTCGTTATGTCGATACATCTACCCTCCGCGGGAGTGAGGACACGGCAGCCCGCCGCCGAGAGCGCCGACGCCAAGGCGGCGTAGAAGCCGAGGAGACGGTGGGGATGGCCGGTGCCGAGGAGCACCGGGAGCCGGTCCCGGGCGGCGCCCCGCAGCCGGTCCGCGAAGGCGTCCAGCGCGGCGATCGTCAGCTCCGGATCGATCACATCCGGCCCCGAAACATTGGTCGGGTCGACCGAAACCCCGCATTTCTCGCCCATCAGGCCGAGCAATTCCATAAAGGACCAGTCGTATTCGGGCTCCAGCCCGAGCAGCACCCGGGGGTCCCGGGCCACGAAGAGCCGATAGCGGCGCAGGCTCTCCTCCCGGCTCGTGGCCACGGGCCCGGCGAGCCGCGCCGCCAGCAGATGCGCGCGCAGCGCCGCGGTGCTCAACACACCACCGATGCTGGCGGACCCACCCCGTCTGCCGCCCGGATACGCGGGCAGACCCCACGGTTGGCCTAACGGCCGCTAGCTTGATCTTTAACGTCTGGCGTCGAATGGTGCGTCGAACTTGATCACTCGGTTCGGTATCCGGCATACATCGAAGCGGCCTTCGTCTGAACATGTGCTCCGACCAAGGAACACACACGTCCAGCACGAAGGCCGTGAGGATGAGTCTGCTGCATCACGATGCCCGGCGGGAGCCGC
>NZ_BAAAIF010000029.1:0-114909 GCF_039525925.1 Streptomyces javensis
GCTTCTTCCTACCCTGAGGCCTCGTCCGGTCCTTACGAATCTCGAAGTCCATCGCATCCCCTGAACTGGGGTGTTGCAACGACTCCTAGAACCCAAGTCGTGGTGCCGCGCCCCTGCGCGCTCGTCCCGCTCGTCCGGGCCGGACCCGGCTCGTCCCGTCAGGCCCGCCCGTCCCGCCGGACCCGCCCGGCCGGGCTACACCGGCCCGGCCACCACCGTCACCGGCTTGGCGAGCGGTTCGCCGGAGCCGTCCCGGCGCGGGTCGATCTCCGGCAGGGCCGCCGGGGTGCCGTTCGGCCCCGCCGCGCGGGCCGGGATCGTGCCCGCCCAGGCCATGACCAGGCAGTCCTCGCCCTTCAGGAACCGCTGGCAGCGCACCCCGCCCGTGGCCCGGCCCTTGCGCGGGTACTGGTCGAAGGGGGTGAGCTTGGCCGACTGCTGCACCGAGTCGTCGAGCGTGCCGCTCGCGCCCGCGACCGTGAAGACCACCGCGTCGCTCGCCGGGTCGACGGCCGTGAACGAGATCACCTTGGCGCCGGAGCCGAGCTTGACGCCCGCCATACCGCCCGCGGCGCGGCCCTGCGGCCGCACCTGGCTCGCCGCGTAGCGCAGCAGCTGGGCGTCGTCGGTGATGAAGACCAGGTCCTCCTCGCCGGTGGACAGCTCCACCGCGCCCACGATCCGGTCGCCCTCCTTGAGGCCGATGACCTCCAACTCGTCCTTGTTGGCCGGGTAGTCGGGGACCACGCGCTTGACGACGCCCTGCTCCGTGCCGATCGCGAGCCCCGGTGAGGACTCGTCCAGGGTGGTGAGGCAGATCAGCTCCTCGTCGTCCTCCAGTGAGAGGAACTCGGCGATGGGCGCCCCGCCCGACAGGTTCGGGGGTGCGGCCGACTCCGGGAGCATCGGGAGGTCGATCACCGAGAGCCGCAGCAGCCGCCCGGTGGAGGTCACAGCGCCCACGGAGCCACGGGCCGTGGCCGGGACCGCCGAGACGATCACATCGTGCTTGGCGCGCTTGGCCTTCCCCTCGACCGGGAACGGCTCGCCGTCGGCGGTGCGGGCCAGCAGCCCGGTGGAGGACAGCAGCACCCGGCAGGGGTCGTCCGCGACCTCCAGCGGCACCGCGGTCACCGGCGCGTTCGACGACTCCAGCAGCACCGTACGGCGCGGGGTGCCGAACTTCTTGGCCACCGCGGCCAGTTCGGAGGAGACCAGCTTGCGCAGCTCGGCGTCGGAGTCGAGGATCCGGGTCAGCTCCTCGATCTCGGCGTTGAGCCGGTCGCGCTCCGACTCCAGCTCCAGCCGGTCGAACTTGGTCAGCCGGCGCAGCGGGGTGTCCAGGATGTACTGCGTCTGGATGTCGGAGAGGCCGAAGCGCTCGATGAGGGACCGCTTGGCCTCCGCCGCGTTCTCGCTCTGGCGGATGAGGCGGATGACCTCGTCGATGTCGAGCAGGGCCACCAGCAGACCCTCGACCAGGTGCAGCCGGTTCCGCCGCTTGGTGCGCCGGAACTCGCTGCGCCGCCGGACCACGTCGAAGCGGTGGTCGAGGTAGACCTCAAGCAGCTCCTTGAGGCCCAGCGTGAGCGGCTGGCCGTCCACCAGCGCCACGTTGTTGATGCCGAAGGACTCCTCCATCGGCGTGAGCTTGTAGAGCTGCTCCAGCACGGCCTCGGGGTTGAAGCCGTTCTTGATCTCGATGACCAGCCGCAGCCCGTGCTCACGGTCGGTGAGGTCCTTGACGTCCGCGATGCCCTGGAGCTTCTTCGAGCCGACCAGGTCCTTGATCTTGGAGATGACCTTCTCGGGCCCCACGGCGAAGGGCAGCTCCGTGACGACGAGGCCCTTACGGCGGGCCGTCACGTCCTCCACGGCCACCGTGGCGCGGATCTTGAAGGTGCCGCGGCCCGTCTCGTACGCGTCCCGGATGCCGCTCATGCCCACGATCCGGCCGCCGGTGGGCAGGTCGGGCCCCGGCACATGCCGCATCAGCGTGTCGAGGTCCGCGCCCGGGTGCCTGATCAGATGGCGGGCGGCGGCGATGACCTCGCCCAGGTTGTGCGGCGGCATATTGGTGGCCATGCCGACCGCGATCCCGGACGTGCCGTTGACCAGCAGGTTCGGATAGGCCGCGGGGAGGGTGACCGGCTCCTGCTCGCTGCCGTCGTAGTTCGGGGAGAAGCCGACCGTGTCCTCGTCGATCGACTCGGTCATCAGCGAGGTCGCCGACGCCATCCGGCACTCGGTGTACCGCATCGCGGCCGGCGGGTCGTCGTTGCCCAGCGAGCCGAAGTTCCCGTGGCCGTCGACCATCGGCAGGCGCATGGAGAACGGCTGCGCCATGCGCACCAGCGCGTCGTAGATCGACGCGTCGCCGTGCGGGTGGAGCTTTCCCATCACCTCGCCGACGACGCGGGCGCACTTCACATAGGAGCGCTCGGGGCGCAGGCCCATGTCGTTCATCTGGTAGAGGATGCGGCGGTGCACGGGCTTGAGCCCGTCCCGGGCGTCGGGCAGCGCGCGCGAGTAGATGACCGAGTAGGCGTACTCGAGGTAGGAGCCCTGCATCTCGTCGACGACGTCGATGTCGAGGATGCGCTCCTCGAAGTCGTCCGGCGGCGGGGTCTTCGTGCGGCGGCGGGCCATCGCGCTTGGGGCTCCTTCAACTGCCGATGCGGGATCTGACGCGGACCATTGTGGCCCCGTCCACCGACAAGTGTGGAACGGCCCGGGGCGCTCGCGGCCGGAGCGGGGCCCGGAACCGCGTCCGGCGGCACCGCTCGGAGCCCCCTCGGAGGGGCCAGGATCCGGCGCCGGAGGGCTCGCGGAAACGGTTCGGGACAGCTCGGCGGGACGGGAGTGGACCGGAACTTCGCCAGATGTCCGTCCCCTTGCATACAGTGACAGAAGCGCTGCGCAAGCGGCTGGCACGCGCTCCATCACGCGATCGAAGGGACGTACATGCCCATGGGTCACACGGCCACGCAGCAGGCCGGCTCCGGCGGCTTGAAAGCGACTGAGCACCGCCTGGCCAATGGCCTGCGCGTGGTGCTCTCCGAGGACCATCTGACCCCGGTCGCCGCGGTCTGTCTGTGGTACGACGTCGGCTCGCGCCATGAGGTCAAGGGGCGCACCGGCCTGGCGCACCTCTTCGAGCACCTGATGTTCCAGGGCTCGGCGCAGGTCACCGGCAACGGCCACTTCGAGCTGGTGCAGGGGGCCGGCGGCTCGCTCAACGGCACGACCAGCTTCGAGCGCACCAACTACTTCGAGACCATGCCCGCCCACCAGGTCGAGCTCGCCCTGTGGCTGGAGGCCGACCGGATGGGGTCCCTCCTGACCGCGCTGGACGAGGAGAGCCTGGAGAACCAGCGCGACGTCGTCAAGAACGAGCGCCGCCAGCGGTACGACAACGTCCCGTACGGCACCGCCTTCGAGAAGCTCGTCGCCATGGCGTACCCCGAGGGCCACCCCTACCACCACACCCCGATCGGCTCCATGGCCGACCTGGACGCGGCCTCCCTGGAGGACGCGCGGGAGTTCTTCCGCACCTACTACGCCCCCAACAACGCGGTGCTGTCGATCGTCGGCGACATCGACCCCGAGCAGACGCTCGCCTGGGTCGAGAAGTACTTCGGCTCCATCCCCTCCCACGAGGGCAAGCGGCCGCCCCGGGACGGCACGCTCCCGGAGGTGATCGGCGGTCAGCTGCGCGAGGTCGTGGAGGAGGAGGTCCCGGCCCGCGCCCTGATGGCCGCCTACCGGCTGCCGCACGACGGCACCCGTGAGGCCGACGCCGCCGACCTGGCGCTGACCGTCCTCGGCGGCGGCGAGTCCTCCCGGCTCCACAACCGCCTGGTGCGCCGCGACCGCACCGCCGTGGCCGCCGGGTTCGGCCTGCTGCGGCTGTCCGGTGCCCCCTCGCTGGGCTGGCTGGACGTGAAGACCTCCGGCGGTGTCGAGGTGCCCGCCATCGAGGCCGCCGTCGACGAGGAGCTGGCCCGCTTCGCCGAGGAGGGGCCGACCCCGCAGGAGATGGAGCGCGCCCAGGCGCAGATCGAGCGCGAGTGGCTGGACCGGCTGGCCACGGTCGGCGGCCGGGCCGACGAGCTCTGCCGTTACGCGGTGCTCTTCGGCGACCCGCAGCTGGCGCTGACCGCCGTGGAGCGGGTGCTCGACATCAGCCCCGAGGAGGTGCGGACCGTGGCCGCGGCGCGGCTGCGCCCCGACAACCGCGCCGTGCTGGTCTACGAGCCCGTCCAGGGCGCCGAGGACGCAGCCGACACCGCCGAAGCCGCCGAGACCGACGCAGAAGGGGAGGCGGCCCAGTGAGCGACGCCGTCACCGCGACCATGACCTTCCACCCGCAGCCCAAGGGCGGCGCCCCCAGGCCGTGGGCGTTCCCCGCCCCCGAGCGCGGTGCGCTGCCCAACGGCCTCACCGTGCTGCGCTGCCACCGCCCCGGCCAGCAGGTCGTCGCCGTCGAGATCAACCTGGAGGCGCCGCTGGACGCCGAGCCGACCGGGCTCGAAGGCGTCGCCACGATCATGGCGCGTGCCCTGTCGGAGGGCACCGACAAGCACGACGCCGAGGAGTTCGCCGCCGAGCTCGAGCGCTGCGGCGCCACGCTGGACGCCCACGCCGACCACGCCGGTGTCCGCGTCTCCCTGGAGGTCCCGGTCTCCCGGCTGCCCAAGGCGCTCGGTCTGGTGGCCGACGCGCTGCGCGCCCCCGCCTTCCCGGACGGCGAGATCGAGCGGTTGGTGCGCAACCGGCTGGACGAGATCCCCCATGAGCTGGCCAACCCGGCCCGCCGCGCCTCGATGGCCCTCTCCGCTGAGCTCTTCCCGGCCGAGTCGCGGATGTCCCGGCCGCGCCAGGGCACCCAGGAGACCATCGAGGGCATCGACGCCGCGGCCGTGCGGGCCTTCTACGAGGCGCATCTCCGCCCCTCCACCGCCACCGCCGTCATCGTGGGCGACCTCGGCGGCGTCGACCTGGACCGGGCGCTCGCGGACACCCTCGGCGCCTGGACGGGCGGGGCGGGCGCGCCGCGCACGGCTCCGCCGATCGTCGCGGACGACACCGGCCGGGTGGTGATCGTCGACCGGCCGGGCGCGGTGCAGACCCAGCTGCTCATCGGCCGCGTGGGCGCCGACCGCCATGACCGGGTCTGGCCCGCGCAGGTGCTCGGCACGTACTGCCTGGGCGGCACCCTCACCTCCCGCCTCGACCGCGTGCTGCGCGAGGAGAAGGGTTACACCTACGGGGTGCGCGCCTTCGGCCAGGTGCTCCGCTCCGGGCCCCCGTCGCCCACGGGTGGCTCCGCGGGCGCCTCGATGCTGGCGATCAGCGGCTCGGTGGCCACCGAGGTCACCGGCCCCGCGCTGGACGACCTCTGGAAGGTGCTGCGCACGCTGAAGGAGGAGGGGCTGACCGACGACGAGCGCGATGTCGCGGTCCAGAACCTGGTGGGCGTCGCCCCGCTGAAGTACGAGACGGCGGCATCCGTCGCGAACACCCTCGCGGATCAGGTCGAGCAGCATCTTCCGGACGACTTCCAGGCGCAGTTGTACGCCCGTCTGGCGGAGACCGGCACGGTGGAGGCCACCGCCGCGGTGGTGAGCGCCTTCCCGGCGGACCGGCTGGTCACGGTGTTGGTCGGGGACGCCTCGGCGATCGAGGAGCCGGTCCGGGCGCTGGGCATCGGCGAGGTGCGGGTCATCTCCAACTGAGCCGTGGAGAGTTGGCCGGATCCGTGCGCTGAATCGCCGGTCCGGCCGACTCGCTGACGGTCCGGCAGGCGGTCCGGTGGACGCCCGGTCCATGAGTCGGCAGCGGATGGACCCCGGCCCCGTAAGGGCGCCGGAGTCCATCCGACATGCCCGGTTTATGGGATTGACTGCTTGTTTGGTTTGTGGGGAGAGCAACAAAAAACCGGAACCGTTTGGTGATCGAAAGCGGGCCCGTTTAGCGTCAGTCCGGCTGTTCGCCAGCGACCCGCCGCACCCGCGGCACCGGACAGTCATCGCCGAGTCCCCGTACGGCGCGAGCCAGGGGAGCCGGGGACCCAACACGTCCCCAGGGGTGAATCGGGCGCCTTCCCCGGCCGGGGGAGGAGTCCGTAGGAGACCTTCCTGCTCCGAACCCGTCAGCTAACCCGGTAGGCGAGAGGGAAGGAAAGGAGTGCGCCTCAGTATGGCGTCCACCCGCACTGCCACCGGGAAGCATCGCCGCACCACCAAGGTCAACATCCGCACGGGCGCGAACGTCGTGGGCATCACGACCGTCGCCTCGGGTGTGGTCGCCGGGATCACCGGACAGGCGTTCGCGGCCGACGGGGGCCCCAACCCCCAGCAGACCGGTCTGACCCAGGCGATCGTGATCGGCGATGGGATCGCGGACCACATCGAGGCCCAGGCGCAGTCCCAGGAGACCGCCGCCGAGCAGGCCGCCGCCAAGGCCAAGGCCAAGGCAGAGGCGATCGCCCGCCAGGAGGCCGCCAGAAAGGCGGAGGCCGCGGCGAAGAAGGCCAAGGCCGAGCGGGAGGCCAAGGAGCGCGCGGCGCGCGAGGCCGAGCGCAAGCGCCTCAACACCTTCGTGTCGCCGATCAGCGGCTCCTACGTCTCCACCGGCTACCAGGCGTCCAGCGGGCTGTGGTCCTCCGGCAGCCACACCGGTATCGACTTCCACGCCTCCACCGGCACCACGGTGCACTCCGTGGGCATGGGCGAGATCGTCGAGGCGGGCTGGGGCGGCTCCTACGGCAACAATGTCGTCATCAAGATGAACGACGGCACGTACACCCAGTACGGCCACCTGTCGTCGATCAGCGTCTCGGTCGGCCAGAAGGTCACCCCCGGCCAGCAGATCGGCCTGTCGGGCGCCACCGGCAACGTCACCGGACCGCATCTGCACTTCGAGGCCCGCACCAGCCCGGACTACGGTTCGGACATGGACCCGCTGTCGTACCTGCGCAACCACGGCGTCAACGTCTGACCCGTCGCGCGTCCGACGCGAACGCCGCGCGGTCCCGGGGTCCCGGGAGCCCGCGAGACTTCCGAGAAGGCCCCGTCCGCCGGACGGGGCCTTCGGCGTGCCACCACCCGCCTGACCAAAAAATATCCATGAAATGCTTCCCGCCATCGGAAATGGCGGCCGCGTGGAATAGAGTCGTCCAACGCGCATTCCATGGCCGCGTTTCGCGGGCGTTAAGGCGGAGGTTCGACAATGCGGGACCGTAAGTGAGCGGGGATACGAACGCGGTCCAGGGCGGTCGCCGGATTTCGGCACACGCGGTCTGCGCGGCGATTCGCGACGACATCGTCTCCGGTGCGTATCAGCCCGGCAGCCGCCTCACCGAGGAACTGCTCGCCCGGCGCTACGGCGTCTCCCGGGTGCCGGTCCGCGAGGCCCTGCGCACCCTGGAGTCCGAGGGCTTCGTGACGACCCGGCGGCACGCGGGGGCCTGCGTGGCCCAGCCCTCCGAGCGCGAGGCGGCCGATCTGCTGGACATCCGCGCGCTGCTGGAGCCGCTGGGCGCGGAGCGGGCCGCACAGCGCCGCACCGAGGCCCACCTGAAGGTGCTGCGCGGGCTGGTCCGGCTCGGCCGGGAGCGGGCCCAGGGCGGCCGGCTCGGCGAGCTGCGGCCGCTGGGCGACTGGTTCCACGAGACGCTGGCCCAGGCGTCCGGCAGCCCGAGCCTGGCCGCGCTGCTCGTCCAGCTGCGCCGCAAGACCGCGTGGGTGTACGCGGCCGCTCCCGGGCCGCGGCCCACGCCGCTCGAGGGCGCCGTGCGCCCCGACCCGGCCGCGCGGGCCATGGAGTCCTGGGCGGAGCACGGCGCGCTGGTGGACGCGGTGGCGCGCGGCGACGCCGACCGCGCGCGGGCGCTCGCCACCGTGCACACCGAACGCGCGCTGTCGGAATTCCGGCTGCGCCGCCCGATTCCGGTGAGGACTTCGAAACATTCCGTCAACACGGCGAGCGGTCGGAATTAACAGAGCTCCCGTATACAACTCTTGGGAATTCTGTGCGCGGAAACATGAAAACGGCGGGGCCGCGGTGACCATTACGGTCACCGCGGCCCCGCCGTGCCGAATCCCTGAAATCGCCCGGGAATCGCCCGGGAATTCCAGGAAGGGGCCCGCCCGGGGTCAGACGGTCTCGGGAAGCTCCTCGAGCCCCTCCGCCACCAGCTTCGCCAGACGGTCGAGCGCGACCTCGGCGTCGTCCGCGTCGGAAGCGAGGACGACCTCCTCGCCGCCCTGGGCGCCCAGGCCGAGCACGGCCAGCATGGAGGCGGCGTTGACCGGGGTGCCGTCGCCCTTGGCGATCGTGATGGGGACGCCGGAGGCGGTGGCCGCCCGGACGAAGATCGACGCAGGGCGGGCGTGCAGGCCCTCGGCCCAGCCGATGGTGACGCGGCGCTCAGCCATGGTGTTGCCCTTCAGGTGTGACGGTGCTGTTGTCTAGACCAAAATCATACGGTGTCCGGATTCACCCGAACGATGTCCGAGTGAGCCCGGCCATGCCCGGACTGGCCCGATACGGACCTTCCCCCGACACTTGGCCCCGACGCAAGGGTGTCCACCATCCGGACCGGGCGGGCCCGTACCCTGGCTCCCATGCGGAGCCCGTCGGACCATCACGCCTACCCGACCCACTGGGAAGCCGATGTGGTGCTCCGGGACGGCGGTACGGCACAGATCCGTCCCATCACCACCGAGGACGCACAGCGGCTGGTCAGCTTCTACGAGCGGGTCTCGGACGAGTCGAAGTACTACCGCTTCTTCGCGCCCTACCCCCGCCTCTCCGACCGCGATGTCCACCGCTTCACCCACCACGACTACGTCGACCGGGTGGGCCTGGCGGCCATCGTGGGGGATGAGTTCATCGCCACGGTTCGGTACGACCGCATCGACGGCCGGGGGATGCCCGCCGCGGCCCCCGCCGACGAGGCCGAGGTCGCCTTCCTCGTCCAGGACGCCCACCAGGGCCGCGGGGTGGCCTCCGCGCTCCTCGAACACATCGCCGCCGTGGCGCGCGAGCGGGGCATCCGGCGGTTCGCCGCAGAGGTACTGCCCGCCAACAACAAGATGATCAAGGTCTTCACGGACGCGGGCTACACCCAGAAGCGCAGCTTCGAGGACGGGGTCGTCCGCCTGGAGTTCGACCTCGAACCCACCGACCGCTCCCTGGCCGTCATGCGCGCCCGCGAACAGCGCGCCGAGGCCCGGTCCGTCCAGCGGCTGCTCGCGCCCGGCTCCGTGGCCGTCATCGGCACCAGCCGCACGCCCGGCGGCGTCGGCCGCACCGTGCTGCGCAACCTCCTGGACGGCGGCTTCACCGGACGCGTCCACGCCGTCAACCACGCCTTCCCCGACGACATGACGCGTCTGGAGCCCGAAGGCGTCCCGGCCCACCGCTCGCTGCGCGCCATAGAGGAGCCAGTGGACCTGGCCGTCGTCGCCGTCCCCGCCGAGCGGGTGCCCGCCGTCGTGGCCGAATGCGGCGACCACGGCGTCCAGGGGCTCGTCGTGCTCTCCGCCGGATACGCCGAGAGCGGGGGCGAGGGCCGCGACCGGCAGCGGGACCTCGTCCGCCAGGCCCGGTCCTACGGCATGCGCGTCATCGGCCCCAACGCCTTCGGCGTCATCAACACCGCCGACGGCTTCCGGCTGAACGCCTCCCTGTCCCCACAGCTGCCCAACCCCGGCCGGCTGGGTCTGTTCACCCAGTCCGGGGCGATCGGCATCGCGCTGCTGTCCGGGCTGAACCGGCGCGGTGCCGGGCTGGCCAGCCTCGCCGGGATCGCGGGGATATCGACCTTCGTGTCCGCCGGGAACCGCGCCGACGTCTCGGGCAACGACCTGCTCCAGTACTGGTACGACGATCCGCTGACCGACGTCGTCCTGATGTACCTGGAGTCGATCGGCAACCCCCGCAAGTTCACCCGGCTCGCCAGGCGCACCGCGGCCGTCAAACCGGTGGTCGTCGTCAAGGGCGCCCGCCACACCGGCAGCGCCCCCACCGGCCACGCCGTGCCCACCACCCGGCTCCCGGACGCCACCGTCTCCGATCTGCTGCGGCAGGCGGGCGTCATCCGGGTGGACACCGTGACCGAACTCGCCGACACCGGGGTGCTGCTCGCCTCCCAGCCGCTGCCCGCCGGTCCGCGCGTCGCCATCCTCGGCAACTCCGAGTCACTCGGCCTGATCACCTACGACGCCTGCCTCACCGAGGAACTCCGCCCGCTGCCGCCCCGCGACCTGACCACGGACGCCACCCCGGACGACTTCCGGCACGCCCTCACCGAGGCACTCGCCGACGACACCTGTGACGCCGTGATCGTCACCGCCATCCCGTGGGTCGGCGACGGCAGTGCTCAGGCCCTCGCGGCGGCCGTAAGGGAGGCGGCGCAGACTCCCGGGCCCGGTCCGGCCAAGCCGGTGGCGGTGGTCCATCTCGAGATCCAGGAACTCGCGCAGGCCCTGGCCGGGACCGGCGCCGAGCCAGCCCCGGGCACCCGCAGGATCCCCGCCTACCCCGCCGCCGAGCGGGCCGTGCGCGCGCTCGCCGAGGCCGTACGGTACGCGCGCTGGCGGGAGGAGGCCGCCGAGCCCGGGCGGGTCCCGGAGTACGACGACATCGACGAGGCGGGCGCGGCGGCCGACATCCAGGTGTTGCTGGCCCCGGCCGAAGGCGCGGGCGGCGACGCCGCGGGAGCCGGGACCGCCGGCGGTCCGGGCGTCGGAACCGGCCATGACGTGGCCGTCGGAACCGGCGAGGCCACGAGCGGCGGGGCCTTCGACGGCACGGGCCCCGGCGTCGAACTGTCCGCCGCCGACACCCAGCGCCTGCTGGCCCGCTACGGCGTCAGCGTGCTGCCCGCACTCCCCGCGCCCGACCCCGACGCCGCCGTAAGGGCCGCCGAGCGGCTCGGCTTCCCGGTCGCGCTCAAGCCCACCGCGTCCCATCTGCGCCACCGGGCCGACCTGGGCGGGGTGCGGCTGGAGCTGGGCAGCGAGACGGAACTGCGCCGGGCCTACGCCGAGTTGACCGACTACCTGGGCCGCGCCGAGGAGCTGGGGCTGGTCGTGCAGCGGATGGCGCCGCGCGGCGTGGACACCGTCGTACGGGCCGCCATCGACCCCGCCGCCGGGGCCGTGCTCTCCTTCGGGCTCGCCGGTGCCCCGTCCGAACTGCTCGGCGACACCGCCCACGGCCTCGTCCCCGTCACCGGCCGGGACGCCGCCGAGCTGATCCGGTCCATCCGGACCGCGCCGCTGCTGTTCGGCTGGCGCGGCTCCAAGCCGGTGGACACCGTGGCCCTCGAGGAGCTGCTGCTGAGGGTGTCCCGCCTGGTGGACGACCACCCCGAGATGGTCGCCGTCGACCTCGAGCCCGTCGTCGTCGCCCAGCACGGCCTGTCCGTGCTGGGCGCCTCGGCGCGGCTGGCCCCGCCGCCCCCGCGCACCGACCTCGGCCCCCGCCACATGCCCGCCTACTGAGCGCCGGCCGAGTCGCCTGCCGAGCCGTCCGAACCCTGGCGTGCGGTCGTCCGAACCTCGGCGGGAGTCGTCGGAGCCTTGACGGGCACGGGCGCCCGTGTCGGCGTCGCCCCGTAGGATGGTGCACATGGCGAAGACCGGTACGACGACCCAGGGGCTGCGCGCGGCGATCGAGCGCAGCGGCTATTACCCGGCACTCGTGGCCGAGGCGGTGGAGGCCGCCGTGGGCGGCGAGCCCATCGTGTCGTACCTGGTCCACCAGGAGACCACCTTCGACGCCAACGAGGTCCGCCGCCATGTGACGGTCCTCGTCCTCACGGACAATCGCTTCATCGTCAGCCACACCGACGAGCAGGCCGCGGACGGCACCTCCCCGTCGCCGTACGCCACCACCTCCACCGAGTCGGTGAAGCTCCAGCGGATCTCCTCGGTCGTGCTCAGCCGCGTCGTCGCCAACCCCGAGTCGTACACCCCGGGCACGCTGCCCCGCGAGGTCGTGCTGACCATCGGCTGGGGCGCCGTCAGCCGCCTGGACCTGGAGCCCGCCGCCTGCGGCGACCCCAACTGCGAGGCCGACCACGGCTACACCGGCTCGTCCACCGCCGACGACCTCAGCCTGCGCGTCAGCGAGGCCGGGGACGGCCCCGACACCGTCCGTCAGACCCTCGCCTTCGCCCAGGCGCTCTCCGAGGCCACCGCGGCCACCCCGGACGCCGGCCGCTGATGTCCGGCTCCGCCACCGGCCCGCTGCCCTCCACCGCCTCCCTCTGGCCCGAGCCCACGCCGCTCGACCCGCGTTCCGCGCCCCGGCCGCGGTACGGCACCGGCTCGCTCGCCGATCTGCTGCCCGCCGTGGCCGCGGGCCAGGAGGTCCCGGGGCTCTCCTCCGATCTGGTGCTGACCCCCGCCGACCGCGTCTGCGTCTTCCTGGTGGACGGCCTCGGCTGGGAGCTGCTGCGCGCCCACGCCGACGAGGCGCCCTTTCTGGCCTCGCTGCTGCCCAGTTCGCTGAACGGTTCGGGGGAGCCGCTCACCGCGGGCTTCCCGTCCACCACCGCGACCTCGCTCGCCTCGGTCGGCACCGGACTGCCTCCCGGAGCCCACGGCCTGCCCGGCTACACGGTGCTCGACCCGGACACCGGCCAGCTGATGAACCAGCTGCGCTGGCAGCCCTGGACGGAGCCGCACGCCTGGCAGCCGTATCCGACCGTCTTCCAGCTCGCCGACGCGGCGGGGGTGCACACCTGCCAGGTCTCCGCGCCCACCTTCGCCGAGACCCCGCTCACCAAGGTCGCGCTCAGCGGCGGCACCTTCCACGGGCGGCTCACCGGCGAGGAGCGGATGGACCTCGCGGCCGAGCAGCTCGCCGCCGCGGGTCGCTCGCTCGTCTACACGTACTACAGCGAGGTGGACGGCAAGGGGCACCGCTTCGGCGTGGACTCACCCGAGTGGCGCGATCAGCTCCGCTATGTCGACGGGCTCGCCCAGCGGCTCGCCGAGAGCCTCCCGCCGCGCTCGGCGCTCTATGTCACCGCCGACCACGGCATGATCGACATCCCGTTCGACCCGGAGTCGCGCATCGACTTCGACGAGGACTGGGAGTTGCGCGCGGGCGTCTCGCTGCTCGGCGGCGAGGGCCGCGCCCGCCATGTGTACGCCGTCCCGGGCGCCGCGGGCGATGTGCTGGCCGTCTGGCGCGAGGTGCTGGGGGAGCGGATGTGGGTGGCCGGCCGTGACGAGGCCATCGAGGCGGGGTGGTTCGGCGGGCCCGGCGGTGCCGATGGCGGCGGTAAGGGCGTCGACGACCGGGTGTACCGGCGGATCGGCGATATCGTGGCCGCCGCGCGCGACGATGTCGCGATCGTCGCCTCGCACACCGAGCCGAAGGAGTCCGCCATGGTCGGGCTGCACGGTTCGATGACCCCCGTGGAGCAGCTGGTGCCGCTCCTCGAAGTACGCTCCTGAGCGACCCCGTTCACACCCGTCCCGTTCACACCTGCCCCGCTCACCCCCACCCCGCTCACCCCCACCCCGGTCACCCCCGCCCTACGAAAGGCCCCGCCTCCTCATGCCCGAGCTGGTGTTCTTCTCCGGAACGATGGACTGCGGAAAGAGCACCCTCGCTCTCCAGATCCAGCACAACCGCTCGGCGCGCGGGCTCCAGGGGATGATCTACACCCGGGACGACCGGGAGGGCGAGGGCAAGCTCTCCTCGCGGCTCGGGCTGGCCACCGAGGCCATCGAGGTCGCCGACGACCTCGACTTCTACACCCATGTGGTCCAGGCGCTGACCGCCGGGGGCCGGGTCGACTACGTCATCGCGGACGAGGCGCAGTTCCTGACGCCGCCGCAGATCGACCAACTCGCCCGGGTGGTGGACGACCTGGAGGTGGACGTCTTCGCCTTCGGCATCACCACCGACTTCCGCAGCAAGCTCTTCCCCGGCTCCCAGCGCCTGGTGGAGCTCGCCGACCGGGTGGAGGTGCTTCAGGTGGAGGCGTTGTGCTGGTGCGGCGCCCGGGCGACGCACAACGCCCGTACCGTCGGCGGCCAGATGGTCGTCGAGGGCGCCCAGGTGGTCGTGGGTGACGTCAACCGGCCGGGGAGCGAGGTCGGTTACGAGGTGCTGTGCCGCCGCCACCACCGGCGCCGGATGACGGCCGCCCGGGCGCGCGCCGCCGCCCTCTCACCCGAGGTGCTGCCCGTCGACTGACGGGGCCCTCCGGTGGACCGGCCCCGGCCCCCGGCCGATGCTCGACTCATGGCCCCCCGGCCGGTGCCCGGCTCATCCCCCGGTGCGCCGTACGACCGTGAAGGCCGCCCCCTCCGGGTCCCGCACCGTGGCCCGGTGGCCGCTCGCTCCCCGCGACGGCGGCCGCACCACCTGACCGCCCAGCGCGGTCACCCGGCGCACCGTCTCGTCCACATCGTCCACCGCGAAGTGGGTCATCCAGTACGGGCCCCGGTCGCGCGGCAGGGCCTCGCCCACGCTCTGGATCGCGCAGACCGGCCGGTCGTCCAGCCGCAGGGTGCGGCAGCCCGGCTCCTCCGGGGCGGCCGCCTCCGCCTGGTAGCCGAAGACCATCTTGTAGAACTTCAGCACCCCGGCGCCGTCACGGGTCAGCAACTCGTGCCAGACCGGAGTGCCCGGCGCCCCGGGCTCCGCCGCCGCGTACGTGCACTCCTGCCACACCCCGAACACCGCCCCCTCGGGGTCGGCGGCGATCAGCATCCGGCCGGCCTCGTCGGCGTCCAGCGGGCCCACCGCCACGGTGCCGCCGCACGCGCGGATCATCTCGGCGGTCTCATCGGCGTCGTCGGAGGCCAGATAGGTCATCCAGGCCACGGGCAGATGGCGTTCCGGAGGCAGCTCGCTCAACCCGGCGACCGGCCGGCCGCCCTGGACCGCGCGGACATACGCGCCGAGCTGCTGGGGGCCCGGGGTGAACTCCCAGCCGAACAGGGAGTGGTAGAAGTCCTGTGTCGCGGCAAGGCTGTGCACCATCAGACTCGTCCAGCAGGGCGTGCCCGGTGTGCGCCGAGTCGCTGCCTCGGTCATACGTCATTCTCTCCTCGGACCATCGTGGTGGACGTACGGCCCCGGGCCGGTCGGCGGCGCGGGGCGGTCGTGCGGAGGTGCTGATGCGGGGGGTCCGACAGATGTTTGCACCACCTGTCGCACATAGCGCCCCGGCGGAGCGGCAATTCACCGTGCCTCGAAGCAGAATGCCCGAATTACTACCGCACATCCGTTTCTGCTTCATTGCGCTCTGGTGTCACCCGGACGTACACCGGGTGACCGGGTGGTCCAATCGACGCAGAGATACCTACGCAAGGATGATCCCTATGCATGCCATCATCACCGCATCCGATCTCATGAGCGAGCTGGCGGAGGATCATCCTCCGCTCCTGCTCGATGTGCGCTGGCAGCTCGGCGGGCCTCCCGGCCGCCCCGCTTACGAGGCGGGGCATCTGCCCGGTGCCGTCTACGTCGACCTCGACACCGAGCTCGCGGGCCCGCCCGGAAAGTCCGGCCGTCACCCCCTGCCCGATCTTTCCGCGTTCGCGGCCGCGATGCGCCGAGCCGGGGTGAGCCAGGACCGGCGCGTGGTGGTGTACGACGGCGGACAGGGGTGGGCCGCGGCGCGCGCGTGGTGGCTGCTGCGCTGGGCGGGCCATCCGTCCGTCCGGGTGCTCGACGGGGGCCTGCCCGCCTGGACGGCGGTCGGCGGCTCGCTGACCACCGAGGCGCCGGAGGCGCCCGAGGGCGATTTCGTCCCGCGGCCCGGGGCCCTGCCGCTGCTGGAGGCGGACGACGCGGCGGCGCTCGCCCGGCGCGGGGTGCTGCTGGACGCCCGCGCGGCCGAGCGCTACCGGGGGGAGGTCGAGCCCATCGACCCCGTCGGCGGCCATATCCCGGGCGCCGTCTCCGCCCCCACGGCGGAGAACGTCACGGAGGACGGCCACTTCCTGCCCGCCGAGCGGCTGGCCGAGCGGTTCGCGGCCCTGGGCGCCACCGGGGACGCCGAGGTCGGGGTGTACTGCGGCTCCGGCGTCTCGGCCGCGCACCAGGTGCTGGCGCTGGCGGTCGCGGGCGTTCCGGCGGCCCTGTACGTCGGCTCCTGGAGCGAATGGTCCTCGGACGGCGCCCGTCCGGTGGCCACCGGCCCCGAGCGGGGCTGACCACACCGACGGGCCCCGCCACCGGCGTGCGGTGGCAGGGCCCGTCGGTGTGGCGGCGGCCGCTACTCCTGCTTCTTGCGGCGGGTGCCGAAGACGATCTCGTCCCAACTCGGCACCGCGGCCCGGCGGCCCGGGCGGACGCCGTCCGCCTCCGCCTGGCGGTCCGTCGTACCGGTCAGCCGGTCGCGGTGGCCCGCCACCGAGCGCGGCATCAGGACATCCGCGTACGCCGAACCCGCGCTCGCCGCGGAGGCGGGCGGCTCGACGGCCTCCGGCTCCTCGGCGGGCTCCTCCGGCGGCGGGGCCGCCGACGCGACCGGCGCCTCGGGCACGACCATGTCGCCCCGGAAGTTGGGCACGGCCTCCAGCAGGCTGGTGAGCGAGTCCCGCTCCCCGAGACCGTCGTCCAGCGAGACGGACGCGGACGCGGGTGCCGGGGCGTCGTCGTCGCCGAGGCGCTCGGGCGACGTCCGATCCCGGTCCCTGTCGCGATCGCGGTCCCGGTCACGCGGCAGCCGGGCGATCCGCGGCACGAACGGGAAGCTCGGCTCGGGCGTGTCGTCGGCCTCGCCGATCAGCGCACGCGCCTCGTCGTCCACCGCCTGGACCAGCCGCCGGGGCGGGTCGTAGGTCCAGCTCGCCGAGTGCGGCTCACCGGCGACCCGGTAGACCAGCAGCACCTCCCAGGTGCCGTCGTCGCGCCGCCAGGAGTCCCACTGCGTGGTGTCCTTCTCGGCGCCGCGCAGCAACAGCCGCTCCGCGACGGCCTCGCCGAGCTGCGGTCCGGTGTTCTCGCCGGGACGGCGCACGGGAGTCTTACGGGCGCGCTCGGCCATGAAGGCGCGCTCCGCGAGCACCGGGCCCTCGAAGCGCCGCACGCGGTCGACGGGGATGCCCGCCATCTGCGCGACCTCTTCGGCGGTGGCGCCGGCACGTATACGGGCCTGGATGTCACGGGGTCGCAGATGGCTCTCGACCTCGATCTCGATCTGGCCGAGCCGAGCGCGGTCGTTGCGCACCGCGGCGCGCAGTCGCTCGTCGATGGGAAGTGTGTACTCCGTGCTGTCCGCAGCCTTGAGCACCAGCCGTGTGCCGTCGTTGCTGACGGCCACGACACGCAGTTCGGGCATGGGGACCTCCCGGGTGGTGCCTGCCGACGTCACGGTTGCGTCGCTGCTCTCCCGCTAGACGAGTGTGGCCTGCCCGGGTGCAGCCTGCCACAACTTTGCCGAGTTGCCCGGGCCGGTTGATTGCCGCCCTCTGACCCCTCCCGTTGGGTCCGGGCGGCCGGACGGGAAAGCGGGGCCAAGGCTCGCCACAGTACTCCATTCGGGCCGCTCAGGTAGAGCGGCACGCCAGCCGAGTTCATGGCCGGGAGGGGGATGGCAGCCTGAATCCTTCGATGTGAGACCCAATTTGGGTGGCAAGTTTCACAGAAACGACAGAATCGGAACGATCTGCTTCGTTTATCGGTCACTTCTCCCTGGAGGCTGGAACGAATGTCCAAGCGAGGCGGGAGATGCACGGCAAGGCCGACAGCGACGGACAACACAAGAGCGGACGGATCGAGCTGAGCGTGGCCCATGTGGCCGGCAGCGCGCTGGCGGCCGTCGCCGCCGCGGTACTCGCGTCCAAACTGGGCGTCTACGGGACGATCCTGGGCGCCGGTGTGGTGAGCGTGGTGGCGACCGCGGGCGGCACCCTCTTCCAGCACCTGTTCCGGCGCACCGGTGAGCAGATCAAGGAGGTGCGGGTCCAGACGCGGCCGACCGGGCGCCGGCGGTACGGCGGTGCGGTCGCGTCAGCCGAGCCGGCCGAGGCGGCCGGACCCGTCGAGCCGGTCGAGCAGGTCGAGCAGGTCGAGCCCGAGCGGACCCCGGCCCCCGGTGAGTACGGCGAGCCGACCACGCACGGCGCCCGGCCGCGGGTCAGGCGGCGCCACGCCGTCGGGGCGGCCGCCGTCTTCATCGCCGCCATGAGCGTGATCACGGGGATCGAGATGTTCTCCGGCGGCCCGGTGTCCAACGTCTGGGGGGAGAACCGGACCGGAACCACCGTCAGCGACAGCGTGAGCGGCTCCTCGGGGTCGAAGTCCACCCCCGGCCCCTCGCGCCGGGACCCGTCCGCCCCGTCGCGGAGCCCCGGCTCCTCCGGGGGCGGCGACGAGGCGCCGTCCCCGGGCACCTCCCGCGGGGGCGCGGCCGACGCCTCGACCACGCCGACGCCCGACGCGTCCGGATCGTCCGGATCCGGCAAGGGTTCCGGCAATGGTTCCGGCGACGGCTCCGGCCAGGACGGCGGCAGCGGCGGCGCGACCGCGCCCGGCACCTCCGCGCCCGCCACCCCGGGCCCCTCCCGGACCCCGTCCGGCGGTGCCACGGAGGGCGGGACGGACGCTTCCGGCGATGCCGCGCCCACCCCCGGCGCCACCGGCGCGCCGTGACCCGGAGGGGCCGCTGACGTCAGTCGCCCGACGCGCCGTGACGCGTCAGTCGCCGAGCACCCGCCGCAGATAGTCGTTGGTGAACAGCCGGTCCGGGTCCAGCCGGTCGCGCACCGCCGCGAACTCGCCGAACCGGGGATAGACCCCGGCCAGATAGGCGGCGTCGCGGCTGTGCAGCTTGCCCCAGTGCGGACGGCCGCCGTGCGCGATCATGATCTGCTCGGCCGCCGTGAAGTACGCCCGGTGCGGAGTGCCCCGGTACAGATGGACGGCGATGTACGCGGTCTCGCGCCCGGAGGCGGTGGATAGCGGGATGTCGTCGGCGGGCGCGGTGCGCACCTCCACCGGGAAGCTGACCCGCAGTCCGGACCGCTCGACGGTCGCCTTGAGCTCGCGCAGCACGGTGACCGCGGCCTCGCGCGGCACGGCGTACTCCATCTCCAGGAACCGCACCCGGCGCGGAGAGGTGAAGACTTTGTAAGGGATGTCCGTGTAGGTCCGGGCGGACAGGGCACGGCTGGAGATTTTGGCGATTCCGGGGATGGTGGCGGGGACCGCCCGGCCCACCGAACAGGCCACCTGGAAGATGCCGTTGGACAGCAGTTCGTCGTCCACCCAGCCGCTGACCCGGCCCACCGGTGCTGCGGGGCCGGTGCTGCGGTTGTTCCGCTTGGTGTTGCAGTTGCCGGTGTGCGGGAACCAGTAGAACTCGAAGTGCTCGTTCTCGGCCACGAGCTGTTCGAAATCGGCCATCACGCGGTCGAAGGGCATGGGCTCCTCGCGCGCCGAGAGCAGGAACTCCGGTTCCACCCCGAAGGTGATCTCGCTGACCACGCCGAGCGCGCCGAGCCCGATCCGGGCCGCCGCGAAGATCTCCGGGTTCTCCTCCGCCGAGCAGCGCAGCACCGAACCGTCCGCCGTCACCAGCTCCAGACCCTTGATCTGGGCGGCGATCGAGGCGCTGTCCCGGCCGGTGCCATGGGTGCCCGTGGAGGTCGCCCCGGCCACCGTCTGCTCCATGATGTCGCCCATATTGACCAGCGAAAGACCATGGGCCGACAGCGTCTCGTTGAGCTGCCGGAGCGTGGTGCCGGCCGCGACGGTCACGGTCCCCGCCTCGCGGTCCAGCGCGCGCACCCCCGCCATCCGGTCCGGGCGTATCAGCAGCCCGTCGGTGGCGGCCGCGGTGGTGAAGGAGTGCCCGGTGCCCACCGCCTTCACCTTCAGCCCCTCCGCCGTCGCCCGGCGCACCATCTCGGCCAGCTCCTGCGTGGACGACGGGGCGACGATCCGCGTCGGGCGGGCCATCACGTTTCCCGCCCAGTTACGCCACACGCTGCTCCGTACGGTCTTCACGGTCCTGACGGCCATCCGCACCCGACCCCTCCCGCTGTGGCGCCGGCCGGAGCCGGCGGTACCCGAGGAACGCCACCGCGGCCGCGAGCGCCCCGGCCACGGCCGGCACCGCGTACCCCGCCCGGGCGCCGGCCGCGTCCACCACCCATCCGGCGGCCGACGAGCCGAGCGCCACCCCGACCGCGAGCCCGGTGCTCACCCAGGTCATCCCCTCGGTCAGATGCGCGCGTGGTACGTGCCGTTCGACAAGGGCCATGGTGGTGACCATCGTGGGTGCGATGGCCAGGCCCGCGACGAAGAGCGCCACGGCCAGGAACGGCAGGTTCCCGACCAGTTGGAGCGGGATCATACTCACGGCGATCGCACAAATACCCCACAACCAACGACGGGACACCGGACCGCTCAGCCGCAGCACCCCGAAGACCGCGCCCGCGAGGCAGGAGCCCGCCGCGTACACCGCCAGGACCAGACTGGCGGCGCCCTTGTGGCCCTCGTCCTCGGCGAAGGCCACCGTCACCACGTCGATCGCCCCGAAGATCGCGCCGGTGGCCATGAAGGTGGCCACCAGCACCTGGAGCCCGCGCGAGCGCAGCGCCGAGCCGCCGGCGTGGTGCCCGCGCGGATGCGGTACGGGCTCGGTGGCCCGCTGGGCGGTCAGCGAGAAGACCCCGGCCGCCAGGAAGCAGGCGGCCAGCAGCGGGCCCGCCTCCGGGAACCAGGAGGTGGACAGCCCGATCGAGATGACCGGCCCGACGATGAAGCAGATCTCGTCGACGATGGACTCCCACGCGTACGCGGCGTGCAGCTCGCGCGGGGAGTCCTCGTAGATCGCCGCCCAGCGGGCCCGCACCATGGAGCCCACGCTGGGCACACAGCCGGACGCGGCGGCAAAGACGAACAGCGTCCAGTCGGGCCAGCCCCGGTGCGCGCTCAGCAGCAGCCCAAGGACGGCGGTGAGCGCCATGAGGGTCGCCGGGCGCAGCACCCGGCGCTGGCCGTGCCGGTCGACCAGCCGGGATATCTGCGGGCCGATGACGGCGGCGGAGAGCGCCAGCGTGGCCGACAGGGCGCCCGCGAGCCCGTACCGGCCGGTGAGTTCGGAGACCATGGTGACCACGCCGATGCCCGCCATGGACAGCGGCATCCGCCCGAGGAAGCCGGCCGCGGAGAACTCCTTGGCGCCGGGGGCGGCGAAGATCGCGCGGTAGGGGCTGGGACTGGGCAAGGCAGACTCCGCCGTGAGCAGGGTAAGGATCGTCGAGCGCTGATACAGATTACGGCCCGGCGCCCGCTTCGCGCAGGGCCGTTTCCCGCCCGTCAGCGGCGGGTGGCAGGATCGGGAGCATGCCGGATCAGTCAGTACAGCCTGCCCCCGACCCCTATGACGCACTGCTGTTGCTCTCCTTCGGCGGCCCGGAGGGCCCCGATGACGTCGTGCCGTTCCTGGAGAACGTCACGCGCGGGCGGGGCATCCCCCGCGAGCGGCTGAAGGAGGTCGGCCGGCACTACTTCCTTTTCGGCGGGGTCAGCCCGATCAACGCGCAGAACCGCGAGCTGCTGCACGCGCTGCGCAAGGACTTCACCGAGCACGGCCTGGACCTGCCGGTCTACTGGGGCAATCGCAACTGGGCGCCGTATCTGACCGACACCCTGCGGGAGATGGCCGCCGACGGCCACCGCCGGATCCTGGTGCTGGCCACCAGCGCCTACGCCTCGTACTCGGGCTGCCGGCAGTACCGCGAGAACCTCGCGGACGCCCTGGCCGTCCTGGAGGGCGAGGGCCTGCCGCTGCCGCGCGTGGACAAGCTGCGGCACTACTTCAACCACCCCGGCTTCGTGCGGCCCATGGTGGACACCACGCTGGCCGCCCTCGCGGAGCTGCCCGAGGACCGGCGGGCCGGGGCCCACCTCGCCTTCACCACCCACTCCATCCCGACCGCCGCCGCCGACACCTCGGGCCCGGTGGAGGCGCACACCGAGGACGGTGAGGGCGGCGCGTACGTCGCGCAGCACCTCGATGTCGCCCGGCTGATCGCGGACGCGGTGCGCGCGGAGACCGGCGTCGAGCGCCCCTGGCGGCTGGTCTACCAGTCGCGCAGCGGCGCCCCGCACATCCCCTGGCTGGAGCCGGACATCTGCGATCACCTCGAGGAGCTGCACGGCCAAGGCGCGCCGGCCGTCGTCATGGTCCCGATCGGCTTCGTCTCGGACCACATGGAGGTCAAGTACGACCTCGACACCGAGGCCACGGCCAAGGCCGCCGAGCTGGGGCTGCCGGTCTCCCGCGCCTCGACGGTCGGCGCCGACCCGCGGTTCGCCGCGTGCGTACGCGAGCTGGTGCTGGAGCGTGCGGCCACCGAGCGCTTCGCCGAGGGCCGGGCGGCGGCCGCCCCGGAGCGCTGCGCCCTGGGCGCCCTCGGCCCGAGCCATGACGTCTGCCCGGCGGGCTGCTGCCCGGCCAGGTCGCCGCGCCCCGCCGCCGCGGGCACCGACTGACCGCGCCCGCCGTCCCGGCCCGCCACCGCCGCTCGCCCCTCCGGGCAATCCGCAAAGGAGCACGATGACCGACCCGCTCATGACCGAACTCCTCGAGACGGCGCTGGAGGCCGCCCGCGGCGCGGGGGACCTGCTGCGCGACGGCCGCCCGGCCGACCTCGGGGTGGCGGCCACCAAGACCAGCCCGATCGACGTCGTCACCGAGATGGACATCGCCGCCGAGAAGCTGATCACCGACCTCCTCGCGCGCCGCCGCCCGCAGGACGGGGTGCTGGGGGAGGAGGGCTCCAGCAGCGAGGGCAGCAGCGGGGTGCGCTGGGTGATCGACCCGCTCGACGGCACCGTGAACTACCTCTACGGCCTGCCGTCCTGGGCGGTCAGCATCGCCGCCGAGAAGGACGGCGAGGCGGTCGTCGGGGTGGTGATCGCCCCGGTGCGCGGCGAGACCTTCCACGCGGTCCTGGGCCAGGGCGCCTGGCGGAACGGGGAGCGGGTGCACTGCCGCCCGGCGGCCCCGCTCGAGGAGTCGCTGATCGGCACGGGTTTCGGGTATGTGCGCGAGCGCCGCATCGGGCAGGCCAGGGTGCTGGGCGGGGTGCTGCCGCGGGTGCGGGACATCCGGCGTGGCGGATCGGCCGCCATCGATCTGTGCGATGTGGCCTGCGGCCGGCTCAACGGCTACTACGAGCGCGGGCTCAACCCCTGGGACTTCGCGGCGGGCGCGCTCATAGCGCGCGAGGCGGGCGCGCTGACCGGAGGGCGGCCGGGCGTCCCGGCCTCCACCGAGCTGACCATCGCCGCCGCCCCCGGCCTCTTCGAGCCGCTGCGGGGGCTTCTGGACGACCTGGGCGCCTGGCACGACTGATTCCGTCCCCGGCCCCTCCACTCACACGGCCCCTCCACACATACGGAAGCGCCCCGGAGTCACAAGGACACCGGGGCGCTTCGGCGTGGTTACCGGATGTTTTCTGGATCACCATCCGGCGGTGAATGGGAATCGGTCACACGGTCACATGGAATCCGGATCTGGATCGGGTCCGGAATCCACAAGGGATCAAGCAAACGAGGCGCTTACTTCGACGCCGTGCTCGGCGGCGAGGCGACGGAGGTCTTCCAGCTCCGACTGCTCCACGTCCACAAGAAAGTCGTCGCCCGTCTCACGGGCGCGAATGAGATCGGACTTGGTGTTCTCTATGCGCTGCAGAATGCCTGCGGTGAACGCGTCCATGTTGCGCCCCCTCGTCGTGGGTCGGTGGCACGGGGGTGTGCCGACGGCGGGTTGATCACGGCGTGCCCCTGCCGACGGCAATGCCAGCCAGATATGCCGGGGACAGGGCGTGATCGCGGGTGTGCAGTCGTCCTCCCCACCCCGTCTTCGGGGGAAACCTCCGGACCCGAAAGAATCTGAATTCGGGGTTCCGACCGCCGCGGCCCCCTCCGCCGCGGCCATGATCCGCACTCGGGATCCCGCGGCGACCCTCTTACCGCCGGTTTATGAGACTTCGAGGCAGGATGGAGGCGCCGAACACTCATCGAGTTTGGCGAGATCACCCCGCCCACTGCGGCAATCAAGGAAGGACCAACGACGTGCGCGTACTCGTCGTCGAGGACGAGCAGCTGCTCGCCGATGCGGTGGCCACCGGACTACGCCGGGAGGCCATGGCCGTCGACGTCGTGTATGACGGAGCCGCCGCCCTGGAGCGGATCGCCGTCAACGACTATGACGTCGTCGTCCTCGACCGGGACCTGCCCCTCGTGCACGGCGACGACGTCTGCCGCAAGATCGTCGAACTCGGCATCCCCACCCGTGTGCTGATGCTCACCGCCTCCGGCGACGTCAGCGACCGCGTGGAAGGCCTGGAGATCGGCGCGGACGACTATCTGCCCAAGCCCTTCGCCTTCAGCGAACTGATCGCGCGCGTCCGGGCGCTCGGCCGCCGGACGACCGTCGCCCTGCCGCCCGTCCTGGAGCGCGCCGGGATCAAGCTGGACCCCAACCGCCGCGAGGTGTTCCGGGACGGCAAGGAGATCCAGCTGGCGCCGAAGGAGTTCGCGGTGCTTGAGGTGCTCATGCGCAGCGAGGGCGCCGTGGTCTCCGCGGAGCAGCTGCTGGAGAAGGCCTGGGACGAGAACACCGACCCGTTCACCAACGTGGTGCGGGTGACCGTGATGACCCTGCGCCGCAAGCTGGGCGAGCCCGCCGTGATCGTCACCGTCCCCGGCTCGGGTTACCGGATCTGATCGGGCATGGCGACGACTCCGACCCCGCTGCCGCCGACGGTGCCGCCCAAGCCCAGCTGGGATCCGCAGGCCGGCTCGCGCACCAACCCCTGGCTGCGCCCCACGATCCGGATACGGCTCACCCTGCTGTACGGCGGGATGTTCCTGATCGCCGGGGTGGTGCTGCTGACGATCATCTACCTGCTGGCCGCGCAGGCCCTGCACGTCGGTAACGAGCTGCCGTTCAAGCTGGTCGGCGGCAGTGTCCAGCCGACCAACAACACCTGCCCCGAGATCATCGGCCAGAGCAGCCCCGACCAGTTCAACGCGGTCCTGAACACATGCATGAAGGAGCAGCGCCAGCTGGCCCTCGACGGGCTGCTGCGCCGCTCCCTGATAGCCCTCCTGGGCCTGTCCGTGATCGCCTTCGCCTTCGGCTACGCGATGGCCGGGCGGGTGCTCTCGCCGCTCGGCCGGATCACCCGGACCGCTCGCCAGGTGGCGGGCTCGGACCTGTCCCGCCGGATCGAGCTGGACGGCCCGGACGACGAGCTCAAGGAGCTCGCCGACACCTTCGACGAGATGCTGGAGCGCCTGGACCGGGCGTTCACCGCCCAGCAGCGGTTCGTCGCCAACGCCTCGCACGAGCTGCGCACCCCGCTGGCGATCAACCGCACCCTGCTCGAGGTGCAGCTCTCGGACCCGCAGGCGTCCCCGGAGCTGACCCAGCTGGGCAAGACCCTGCTGGCCACCAACGAGCGCAGCGAGCAGCTGGTGGAGGGCCTGCTGCTGCTGGCCCGCAGCGACAACGAGATCGTCGACCGCAAGCCGGTGGACCTCGCCGAGGTGGCCTCCCAGGCGCTGGAGCAGGTGCGGGCGGAGGCGGAGGACAAGGGCGTGGAGCTGCGCGGGCAGCGCGCCCCCGCGGTGGTCCAGGGCAACGGGGTGCTGCTGGAGCGGATCGCGCTGAACCTGGTCCAGAACGCGGTGCGGTACAACGTGGCCCGGGACGGCTGGGTGGAGGTCACCACCGAGAGCCGCCAGGGCCAGGCCGTGCTGGTGGTCGCGAACACCGGTCCGGTGGTCCCCGCCTACGAGATGGACAACATCTTCGAGCCCTTCCGCAGGCTCCGTACGGAGCGCACCGGCAGCGACAAGGGCGTCGGCCTCGGGCTGTCGATCGCGCGCTCGGTGGCGCGCGCCCACGGCGGCCGCATCGCGGCGGAGCCGCGCGAGGGAGGCGGCCTGGTGATGCGGGTGGTGCTGCCGGTGTGATGCCGAAGAGCGAGCGGCCGGGAGCCCGCCGGGATGTGTTCGCTTTGGGCGGAATTTTCGGGATCCGCCCACCCGATGTAGGGTGTGTGATCGATCACATGGGCGATTTTCCGGCCATATACTCTGCGTGATCGTCACGGTAGACAGAAAGCCGGGAAAATCCGGGTTTTCAGGGGCCGTGATCACGGGAAGTACACGTCATGGCGCATGTGAGTGCGACATTCGGACCGTGTACGGTCCCGATGGCCATCCAACCCGATCACCTCTTCAGGGGTGCGGTTGGGTGTCGATTGAGTAACAGACCTTGATGTGAGGCAAAATCTCCGCCTCGGGTCGGGCACAAGTCCGGCCTCTCACGCGTTACGTGCGCTGGAGACACCACAGACACCCAGAGGGGGAGACAGACATGGCAACGGATTACGACACCCCACGCAAGACCGACGATGACGTCAACGAGGACAGCATCGAGGAACTGAAGGCCCGGCGGAACGACAAGTCCGCGTCGACCGTCGACGTGGACGAGTTCGAGCAGGCCGAGGGCCTGGAGCTGCCCGGCGCGGATCTCTCCAACGAGGAGTTGTCCGTCCGGGTCCTGCCCCGTCAGGCCGACGAGTTCACCTGCATGAGCTGCTTCCTTGTGCACCACCGCAGCCAGCTGGCCGCCGAGACCAAGAACGGCCAGCCGATCTGCCGCGACTGCGCGGCCTGAGCCGCGGGGTCGGCGTGGAGGCGGAACACGACGACATGAACGAGACCGGGCGAGGCCGGATGGCCTCGCTCGCGACCGCTGTCGGCCGTGGTGCGCGACGAGGCGGTGAGCGCGCGAGAGCGGGGGTCTACGCGGTCGCCGACCGGATCATCGCGAACGCTCCACGCATTGCTGTCCGCGATCTCGCGACGCTGCGCAAGCAGTTCCCGGGGCTGGGCCCCGAAGAGCTCGCGGACAAGCTGGTGGCCGGTGCCGCGGGCGGCACCGCCACAGTGGGTGCGGGCGTCGGTGCCGCGGCGATGCTGCCGGCCCCGCCCGCCATGCCCACCGAGCTGGCCGCCGAGATCGTCGGCGTGGCCTCCATAGAGTTCAAGCTGATCGCCGAGCTGCACGAGGTCTACGGGGTGCGTGCGCCCGGCTCCACCCGCCAGCGCGCCGTCGCCTACCTCGGCGCCTGGGCCGAGGAGCGCGGTATCGACGTCGCCCAGCCGGCGACCGTCAACGCGGCTCTCGGCGTCCAGATGAAGCGCGAGCTGCGGCAGCAGGTCCTCAGACGCGGCTTCCGGAACATGCCGTCCCTGGCGCCCTTCATGATCGGCGCGGCCGTGGGAGCCGCGATGAACCGGCGCGACACCAAGAAGCTCGCGCGCAAGGTCCGCAAGGACCTGCGGGCCAAGCAGGTCCCCTGGGACCTCCCCGTGGCCCTGGAGAAGTGAGCTCCTCGCCCGTTCCCGTCACGCCGAGCGCACGGCCGTGAGCGCGGCGGCGAGCGCCTCCGGATTCCGTGTGGACACATACACATACGGTGTTGGGTCCTCCGGATCGGTGACATCCACCCGCAGCGCCGTCGGGATGTAGCTGCGCAGCAGCATGAACGCCCGCGGATCGGCCTTGTAGGACCGCCAGGCGGCCGCCTCGGCGGCGTCCAGCACCTGCGGGGTCCCCAGCGCCGACACCGGGATCTTCGCCTCGCCCGCCACCAGCGAGTCCGCCACCACGCGCACCCGCGCCGAGCCGTACGAACTCACCGCCACACAGGCCAGCGCCGCCCCGCCGATCAGCCCGCCGAGCATCGGCAGGGTGCCGAACGGCAGCATGATCAACCCCACCGAGACCCCCAGCAGGACGGCGATGAACCACCAGGAACGGGGCGCGCTGAGGCGTTCTTCGTAAGGCTGCATGCGTATCAGCTTGGCACGGCCGCCGACCCGGACTGTTCTCGCGGGTAAGGTCAGCCGTTGTGAGTGGACGAACGACAGGGCTGACGCCGCCGGAGGACTCCAAGGCCCCCGTGCGCCACCCCGACGCGCCCGCGCCCGGGGAGGCCCTCGGCGCGCACTACGACCAGTGCTTCGGCTGCGGCGACCAGGCGCGGGGCCTGGGGCTGACCACACGGGCGGGCGAGGGCGTGAGCGTCACCGCCGAGTTCACCGTGCGCGGCGGCCACCAGGGCGCGCCCGGCCTGGCCCATGGCGGGGTGCTGGCCGCGGCGCTGGACGAGACGCTCGGGTCGCTCAACTGGCTCCAGCGGGTGATCGCGGTGACCGGGCGGCTGGAGACGGACTTCGTACGGCCCGTGCCGGTCGGCGCCGAGCTCCACCTGGACGCGCGGGTGACCGCCGTGCACGGCCGCAAGATCTACTGCTCGGCCACGGGCCGGATCGACGCCCCCGACGGCCCGGTCGCGGTGCGGGCGCAGGCCCTCTTCATAGAGGTGCGGGTCGACCACTTCATCGAGAACGGCCGGGCGGAGGAGATCGACGCGGCGCTCGCCGATCCGGATCAGGTGAAGGTCGCGCGCGCTTTCGAGGTGAACCCATGAGCCCGGTCCCCGTCGACGTGCTGATCCGCAGGGTGGACCCCGAGGTTCCGGTCCCGGGCTACGCCCACCCCGGCGACGCCGGGGCCGACCTGGTCACCACCGAGCCCGCCGAGCTGGCCCCCGGGGAGCGCGCGGTTCTGCCCACCGGAGTGTCTATCGCGCTCCCGGAGGGGTATGCCGCCTTCGTGCATCCACGGTCCGGACTCGCCGCGCGCTGCGGCGTCGCCATGGTGAATGCCCCGGGGACCATCGATGCCGGGTACCGTGGAGAGATCAAGGTGATCGTGGTCAATCTGGACCCGCGCGAGAGCGTGCGGTTCGAGCGCTTCGACCGGATCGCCCAATTGGTCGTCCAGCAGGTCGAGAAGGTGCGCTTCCAGGAGGTGGCGGAGCTTCCCGGGTCGGCGCGGGCCGAAGGGGGCTTCGGGTCCACCGGCGGTCATGCCGCCGTGGACGGCACAACGGGTGGGAATGGATACGCTTCGGTCGGTTCCGACCGGGAAGGACGATGACGTGTTCGGACGTCGCCGCAAGCGCAGCAAGGAGGACGTCGAGTCGCTCGACGTGACCTCCGACGAGTTGGCCGAGGACGCGGAGGACGCGGACGGCGCTGAGGACACCGCCGCACCCGTGGAGAGCGAGCGGGTGAGCCTGCCGCCGGCCCCGCGCCCCGAGGGCCCCTGGGACGTGTCCGAGGTGCGCGAGCCCGGCGAGGGCCGGGTGGACCTCGGTGGTCTGTTCGTGCCCGGCGTGGAGGGCATGGAGCTGCGGGTGGAGGTCGCGGGGGACGCGATCGTCGCCGCGACCGTGGTGCTGCGGGACAGCGCCGTGCAGCTCCAGGGGTTCGCCGCGCCCAAGAAGGAGGGCATCTGGGGCGAGGTGCGCGACGAGATCGCCACCGGCATCACCCAGCAGGGCGGGATCGTGGACGAGGTCGAGGGCCCGCTCGGCTGGGAGCTGCGCGCCCAGGTGCCGGTGCAGCTCCCGGACGGCAAGAACGGTGTGCAGGTGGTCCGCTTCGTCGGCGTGGACGGGCCCCGCTGGTTCCTGCGCGGTGTGATCTCCGGGCAGGGCGCGGTGCAGCCCGAGACCGGCAGCCTCCTGGAAGCGATCTTCCGGGACACGGTCGTGGTGCGCGGCGAGGGCCCGATGGCCCCGCGCGACCCGATCGTCCTCAAGCTGCCGGACGACGCGCAGATGGTGCCCGACGGGGTGCAGCAGGACGAGGCGCAGGGCTCGCGGTTCGCGGGCGGCGCCGACCGGCTCCAGCGCGGCCCGGAGATCTCCGAGGTGCGCTGAGCCGTCCTCGCGAGAGCTCGTACCCGCGGCTCGCGCAAGGCGAATCGCGTACGGCGGCTCACGTACCGCGGAGAGCCGAGGCCCGGAAGGGGCCCGGGGCAGGGCCCCCGGGCCCCTTCGGCATGTTCCGGAGCCGGCCCCTTCGGGTTTTCGGGGTTTTCCCGGAACCCGTTGAACACACCCGCCGCACCGGCCGTACTCATGGGCGCGAGACCTTGTGACGCTCCGAGGGGGAGAAGGCGCGTCGCGAGAGACACCCCCTGTCCGACCTCAACGAGGTGAGTGATCAGATGTCGCGTGGCCTTCCGTTACTCCACCGCCGGAGAATCCTCCTCTCCGGGGCGATCGGCGGTATCACCTGTGCGGCCGTCGTGGTGGGAGCCGCCATGGCCGGTCAGGACGGCAGCGGCGACGCCGGTGCGTCGACCAAGGCGGCCTCGGCCATCAGCTGCCCCGCCGTCACCGGTTCCCTCCCGGAGATCCCGGCCGAGGCCCGGGCCGAGGTGGACCGCAACCTCGCCCTGCTGGACACCCAGCTGGCGGAGGCCAACAAGCGGCTCAGCACCAGCCAGGGCGAGGGCGGCCCCAACTTCGTGCAGAACGCGATCCTCGGGCCGCTGGCGGACAAGCGGAAGTCCACCCTGGACCGCATCGCGATCTCCATAGGACGGCATGCCGAGAAGCCGGCGGGGCTCGACGCGCTCGCCGAGTGCACGCTGTCGGACGGCGGGGCGGAAGCGGGCTCCGACAATGGCGGGGGCGGCGAGGCGGGCGGCGCCGCGAGTCCGACCGCAGCCGCGTCCCAGCCCGCCGAAGAGCAGGGCGGGGGAGCCGGCCAGGGCGGGCAGGAGCAGGGCGGCGGGGCCGGTGCGGGCTCCGGTCAGACGATCAGCTGCCCCGATGTCGCCTCCGGGATCGGCGACGTACCGGCCGCCGCCCAGGCCGAGGTGGACCGCAATATCGCGCTGCTCCAGACCCAGCTCGACGAGGCCAACAAGCGGCTGGCCTCCTCCGCGGGCGAGGGCGGCCCCAACTTCGTACAGAACGCGATCCTCGGCCCGCTGAAGGACAAGCGCGCCTCGACGATCGACCGCATCGAACTCTCGATCTCCCGCCAGGGCTCGACCGCCCCCTCCGGTCTTGACGCCTTGGCGGGCTGCTCGCTCGCATCCGGCTGAGCCGACGGCGTAAGGCCCGGCTTGATGTGAGCGTCTACCGGTGGGCCGTACTCTTCTCTGCGGAGTACGGCCCACCGGCTTTTTCGTGGGTTCTGCCCCGAGGTGTGCGGCCCCTGCCCCGGGGTGTCCGGGCGCCGCGCGTCAGAGACGCGTCAAGAGGGCGCCGTCGGCCGTAAGGGAGGCGTCAAGGGACGGCCGGTCCGGCCGGGGGCGGGGTTTGCTCGACGGGTACCGCCCGCCGGAGGCTCGCCGAGCGCTCAGGCGCCGTCCAGCAGGGAAAAGCCGTCCAGCAGGGAAAATAGGGGCATGGGACGCGGAAAGTTGCGGATCTACCTCGGTGCGGCACCGGGCGTCGGCAAGACCTACGCGATGCTGTCCGAGGGGCACCGCCGGATCGAGCGCGGCACGGACCTCGTGGTCGGCTTCGTGGAGCACCACGGCCGCCGGCGCACCCAGGTGATGATGCACGGGCTCGAGGAGGTGCCCCGCCGGGAGGTGGAGTACCGGGGGTCCGCCTTCGGCGAGATGGACGTGGACGCGGTGCTGGCGCGCCGCCCCGCCGTCGCGCTGGTCGACGAGCTCGCCCACACCAACGTCCCCGGCTGCCGGAACGAGAAGCGCTGGCAGGACGTCGAGGAGCTGCTGCGGGCGGGCATCGACGTCGTCTCCACCGTCAACATCCAGCACCTGGAGTCGCTGGGGGACGTGGTGGAGTCGATCACGGGGGTGCGCCAGCGGGAGACCGTCCCGGACGAGGTGGTGCGCCGGGCCGACCAGATCGAGCTGGTCGACATGTCGCCCCAGGCGCTGCGCCGCCGCATGGCGCACGGCAACATCTACGCGCCCGACAAGGTCGACGCCGCGCTGTCGAACTACTTCCGGCCCGGGAACCTGACCGCGCTGCGCGAGCTGGCCCTGCTGTGGACCGCCGACCGGGTGGACGAGTACCTCCAGCAGTACCGCGACGAGCACTCCATCCGCTCCACCTGGCAGGCCCGTGAGCGCATCGTCGTCGGGCTGACCGGTGGCCCGGAGGGGCGGACGCTGATCCGCCGGGCGGCCCGGATGGCTGCCAAGGGCTCCGGCAGCGAGATCCTCGCCGTCTACATCGCCCGCAGCGACGGTCTGACCTCGGCCTCGCCCAAGGAGCTCGCGGTCCAGCGCACCCTCGTCGAAGACCTCGGGGGCACCTTCCACCACGTCATAGGGGAGGACATCCCCGGAGCGCTGCTGGAGTTCGCCCGCGGGGTCAACGCGACCCAGATCGTGCTCGGCTCCAGCCGCCGCAAGACCTGGCAGTACATGTTCGGGCCCGGGGTGGGCGCCACCGTCGCCCGGGAGTCCGGGCCCGACCTGGACGTCCATATCGTCACCCATGACGAGGTCGCCAAGGGCCGCGGGCTGCCGGTGGCGCGCGGCGCCCGGCTGGGCCGCTCCCGGCTGATCGCGGGCTGGGTGGTCGGGGTGGCCGGACCGGCCCTGCTCACGCTGCTGCTCACCGCCACCGGCGCCACTCTCGCCTCCGAGGCCGGGCCCGGGTTCGCCAACGAGGTGCTGCTCTTCCTCTTCCTCAATGTGCTGGCGGCCCTGCTGGGCGGCATGGTGCCCGCGCTCGCCTCGGCGGCCGTCGGATCGCTGCTGCTCAACTACTACTTCACCCCGCCCACCCACACCCTGACCATCGCCGACCCCGAGAACATCATCGCCATAGCGATCTTCGTGGCGGTGGCGGTCTGCGTGGCCTCCGTGGTGGATCTCGCCGCCCGCCGCACCCATCAGGCCGCCAGGCTGCGCGCCGAGTCCGAGATACTGTCCTTCCTCGCGGGCAGCGTGCTGCGCGGCGAGACCAGCCTGGAGGCGCTGCTGGAGCGGGTCCGCGAGACATTCGCCATGGACTCCGTCGCGCTGCTGGAGCGGGAGAGCGATGTCGCCCCCTGGACCTGCGCGGGCAGCGTCGGCGGCCACGGCGGCACCCCGCCGCCCGAGCGGCCCGAGGACGCGGAGGTGGACATGCCGGTCGGCGACCATATGGCGCTCGCGCTCTCCGGCCGGGTCCTGCCCGCCGAGGACCGCCGGGTGCTCGCCGCCTTCGCCGCCCAGGCCGCCGTCGTCCTCGACCGGCAGCGGCTGACCCAGGAGGCCGGGCAGGCCCGTGAGCTGGCCGAGGGGAACCGCATCCGCACCGCGCTGCTCGCCGCCGTCAGCCACGATCTGCGCACCCCGCTCGCGGCGATCAAGGCGGCCGTGAGCTCCCTGCGCGCCGATGACGTGGCCTGGTCGGCGGAGGACGAGGCCGAGCTGTTGGAGGGCATCGAGAGCGGCGCCGACCGGCTGGACCACCTGGTGGGCAACCTCCTGGACATGTCCCGGCTCCAGACCGGCACCGTCACCCCGCTCATCCGGGAGATCGACCTGGACGAGGTGGTGCCGATGGCGCTCGTCGGCGTCCCCGAGGCCGACGTCGCCCTCGACATCCCCGAGGAGCTGCCGATGGTCGCGGTCGACCCCGGGCTGCTGGAGCGCGCCGTCGCCAACATCGTGGAGAACGCGGTGAAGTACAGCCCGCCGGACCGCCCCGTGCTGGTCTCCGCGAGCGCCCTCGGCGACCGGGTGGAGCTGCGCGTGGCCGACGGCGGGCCGGGCGTGCCGGACAGCGAGAAGGACCGTATCTTCGAGCCCTTCCAGCGGTACGGGGACGCCCCGCGCGGCGCCGGGGTCGGCCTCGGGCTCGCCGTCGCCCGCGGCTTCGCCGAGGCCATGGACGGGCGGCTGACCGCCGAGGACACCCCCGGTGGCGGGATGACCATGGTGCTCACGCTGCGGGTCGCCCGAGACCGCCCGCCGACCGGCCTCCCGGTCCAGGTCGGCTCCACGTCAGGCACAACAGTGCAGAAAGGCAGGCCCGCCAGATGAACCGGGTGCTCGTGGTGGACGACGAGCCGCAGATCGTGCGCGCCCTCGTGATCAACCTGAAGGCGCGCAAGTACGAGGTGGACGCGGCCTCGGACGGTGCCACCGCACTCCGGCTCGCCGCCGCCCGCCATCCCGATGTGATCGTGCTCGACCTCGGCCTGCCCGATATGGACGGGGTGGAGGTGATCAAGGGGCTGCGGGGCTGGACCCGGGTGCCGATCCTGGTGCTCTCCGCCCGTCAGACCTCGGACGAGAAGGTCGAGGCGCTCGACGCCGGGGCGGACGACTACGTCACCAAGCCGTTCGGCATGGACGAGCTGCTCGCCCGGCTGCGCGCGGCCGTCCGCCGTGCCGAGCCGGTCGGGCGGCCGGAGGACTCGGTGGTGGTGGAGACCGACGCGTTCACCGTCGACCTGGCCGCCAAGAAGGCCCATCGCGACGGCCGCGATGTGCGGCTGACCCCCACCGAATGGCATCTGCTGGAGGTCCTGGTGCGCAACGCCGGCCGCCTGGTCAGCCAGAAGCAGCTGTTGCAGGAGGTCTGGGGCCCCTCGTACGGCACCGAGAGCAACTACCTGCGGGTGTACATGGCGCAGCTGCGCCGCAAGCTGGAGGCCGACCCCTCGCATCCGCGGCACTTCGTCACCGAGCCGGGCATGGGCTACCGGTTCGAGCGATGAGCGCGGGGACGGCGTTTCGCCCATGGCGCACCGGTACGCTGGCCGTATGAGTTCCGTACGCCACCCCTCCGACGGGGCTGACAGTGGAGACAGGCCGGAAAAACCGGTCGGCCGGTTCCGGCGGATGCTGGACCGGCTGTCGAGCTCCCAGGAGGAACTGCACTCCGCCGAGTTGCAGCAGGACGCGGAGGCCGCGGGCTGCACCAAGATCGGCGACTGCGGTGACCGTCAGATCGTCAAGGTGACGGGCACGCTGCGCACGGTCACCCTCAGGCCGCGGGCCGGAGTCCCCGCACTGGAGGCGGAGCTCTTCGACGGCACCGCCGCGCTGGACGTGGTGTGGCTGGGCCGTCGCTCCATCATCGGGATAGAACCGGGGCGCAAGCTGATCGCCTCGGGCCGGATCTCCATGAGCCATGGGCGCCGGGTGCTGTTCAATCCGAAGTACGAACTCCGACCGCTCGGACAGGAGTAGCCGGTGACGCCAGACGACAAGACGCCCCCGACCGGGCACCGACGCACCGCCGCCGACAGCAGGGCGGCGGCGGACACCGCGCTCCTGGAGGCGTTCGGCGGGGTGCGGGGCATGGTGGACACCACCGTCCCCGGTCTGGTCTTCGTCCTGCTGTACACGATCAAGCGGGACATCCACCTCGCCGCGATCGCCGCGCTCGGCCTCTCCGTGCTGCTCGGGCTCACCCGGCTGGTGCGCAAGGAGACGCTGAAGCACGCCTTCAGCGGGGTCTTCGGGGTCGCGTTCGGCGCGATCTTCGCGATGATGTCCGGCGACGCGAAGAACTTCTACCTGCCGGGCATGCTCTACACCCTGGGCCTGGCGATCGCCTACATCCTCTCGGCGATCTTCCGCTTCCCGCTCATCGGCGTGCTGCTCGGGCCGATGCTGAAGGAGAACCTCTCCTGGCGCACCCGCAACCCGGGACGGTTCCGCGCCTACACCCGGTCCACCTGGGCGTGGGGGCTGATCCTGCTGGCCAAGTCGGCGGTGCTGTTCCCGCTCTACTGGTGGGGGGACGCCACCCAGCTCGGCTGGGTCAAGGTCGTGCTCGGCATTCCGCCGTTCCTGCTCTGCGTCTATCTGACCTGGATCTTCCTGGCCAAGGCCCCGCCGCCGATCGACGTCATCGCGGAGATGGAGGCCGAGGAGAAGGCGGAGCGGGACCGCGAGCGGGCGAAGGCCGAGGCCGACAAGGCCGTCGATCCGCTGCTCTCGGAGTGGACCGGCCAGATCGTGTCCGAGGCCCGTACCGAATCCGCCGACCGGCGGCCGCCCCGGCACTAAGCGCTCCGCGGGAAGTGCCACGAGATGCCGTCGTGCATCTGCGGCCGCATCGTGGCTGGTCGCGCCCGTGCGGCGGAGCCGCACATCGACACAGCCCCGCGCCCCTTCGGGGCGCTGCCCGAACCGTAGCGGACTTCCTCCGACCTGCTTAGCCGTCCCGGCACTGAGGTCCGCCGCCCTGGGCTCCCGAGCCGGGAGCCCAGGGCGGCGGACCTCAGTGCCTAACCGGCCTGGCCGGCGGCCTAACCGGCGGCGTCCTGGCGCTGGACGGACAGCAACTGCTCCAGCTGCTCCTCGCGCGCCTGTGCCGCGACGAACAGCAGCTCGTCCCCGGCCTCCAGCACATCGTCCTTGTTCGGGGTCAGCACGCGGGTGCCGCGGATGATGGTGACCAGCGTGGTGTCCTCGGGCCACTCCACATCGCCGACCCGGGTGCCCACCAGCGCCGCCTCCGGCGGCAGCGTCAGCTCCACCAAATTGGCGTCGCCGTGGCTGAAGCGGAGCAGCCGCACCAGATCGCCGACGCTCACCGCCTCCTCGACCAGCGCCGACATCAGCCGCGGGGTGGAGACGGCCACATCGACGCCCCACGCCTCGTTGAACAGCCACTCGTTCTTGGGGTTGTTGACCCGGGCGACCACCCGGGGCACCCCGTACTCGGTCTTGGCGAGCAGCGAGACGACCAGGTTGACCTTGTCGTCACCGGTGGCCGCGATGACCACATTGCAGCGCTGAAGTGCCGCCTCGTCCAGCGAGGTGATCTCGCACGCGTCGGCCAGCAGCCATTCGGCCTGCGGCACCCGCTCCACCGAGATGGCGGTCGGCGCCTTGTCGATGAGGAGCACCTCGTGCCCGTTCTCCAGCAGCTCGCTCGCGATGGAACGCCCCACGGCGCCCGCACCGGCAATGGCAACCCTCATCGCCCGGCCTCCTCGGGACCCTTTTCAAAGGCCGCCTCGACCTTCTCGACCTCGTCGGTGCGCATCATCACATGCACCAGGTCGCCCTCCTGGAGCACCGTCCCGGAGGTCGGCAGCATCGCCTCGCCGAGCCGGGTGAGGAACGCGACCCGCACACCGGTCTCCTCCTGGAGCTCGCTGACCTTGTGGCCCACCCACGAGGGGGAGATGTGCACCTCGGCCAGCTGGACCCCGCCACTGGGGTCCCGCCACAGCGGCTCCGCGCCGGACGGCAGCAGCCGCCGCAGCATCTGGTCGGCGGTCCAGCGCACCGTGGCCACGGTCGGGATGCCGAGGCGCTGATAGACCTCGGCGCGGCGGGGGTCGTAGATCCGGGCCGCCACGTTCTCCACGCCGAACATCTCGCGGGCCACCCGGGCCGCGATGATGTTGGAGTTGTCACCGCTGCTGACCGCGGCGAAGGCGCCGGCCTCCTCGATGCCCGCCTCGCGCAGGGTGTCCTGGTCGAAGCCGACGCCGGTCACCCGGCGCCCGCCGAAGCCCGCGCCGAGGCGGCGGAAGGCGGTGGGGTCCTGGTCGACGACCGCGACCGTGTGTCCCTGTTGCTCCAGGGTCTGGGCGAGGGCCGCGCCCACCCGGCCACAGCCCATGATCACGATATGCATGCGTCCTACCCCGCACTCCTGATGACCGTGCCGACCTGCGCAAACACCCTGCTCACATCTTCCTTCCAGGACCTACGGGGCGACAGCGGGGCGGGACCCCGATGCCGGTGCCCGGGGACGACGGGAATCGGCCGCCGCGGCACCTGTCCCCACCGTATCCGTACCGGCGGCCCGCTCCCCCGTCCGCGCGCGACGGTCCGGGAATGAAGGTGGTGACGTATGACATAGCGCGAAAGTTCCCACGGTGATCGGTGATGAGCGGAACTGGCCGGAGGTGATCGCGGACACGCCGGGAGGAAAGAGGTAACGATCATTTCCGGTTGCGGATGCCGAGTGAAAAAGCTGTCGGTGATCAGCCGTGACCACTACGGTGGGCCCGGGTTACGGCGCTCCTCGGGTGGTCGCGACCCTTCATCTTCGTCTCAAATCCCGGATCTTCACCGAAACCACATGGCAAATGGCCAGTGATTCCCGCTGGTTCGAACTTTGTCACGGGTGTCGGACGCTAGGTCACGACATGGCTAAGATGATCGTCGTATTCCGTTTCCGGACGGGACATCAGGGCTCTGAGCGTTCCTTCCGCGCCCGCGTTCCCCTGCACGAGGTTCCTGATGACTGATCACATAACGGAGGCGGTGAGCTGGTGTCTGGCCGCCGCGCTTCTCGTCGTCCTGGTGCTTCTGATCCGCCAGCGGCAGATCACCGCCGGAGTCCGCAGGCGCAACACGACGCTCGAGGACAGCCTGCGCGCCCGTGACGAGGAGGTGCGCCACCTCGTCGACGTACGCCTGCCCTCGATCGCCGACGCGCTGAGCCAGCCCGGCCCGCTGCCGGGCCTGCGTGACGAGAAGCTGGCCGGTACGGCCTTCGCGCAGAGCCTGCACGCCGTCATGGAGCAGTTCACCCGGGCGGTGGACAAGGCGCAGACGCGCGCCGACGCCTCCGCCAAGGCGGCGCTCAAGGCGTCCATGCGAGCCGTCCAGGGACTCGCCAACGAACAGCAGGTCTCCATCTCCGAGATGCAGGAGCGGCACGACAACCCCGATGTGCTGCGGGATCTGCTGGAGATCGACCACGCCAACGCCCAGTTCGGCCGGCGCGCCCAGGCCATCGCGGTGCTCTGCGGCTCCTGGCCCGGCCGGCAGCGGCTGGCCTCCTCGCTGACCGATGTGGTCCGCGGCGCCAAGTCGCGCATCCGCGACTACCAGCGGGTGCAGGTGCACGCCCTGATCGACGTCGCCGTGGTGAGCCGGGCCGTGGAGCCCGCCGTGCTCGCGGTCGCCGAGCTGCTGGACAACGCCGCCCGCCACTCGCAGCCCAACACCTCGGTGGAGGTCAGCCTCCAGCCGGTGCACAACGGGGCCTGCATCGTGATCGACGACGCCGGTGTGGGCATGGACGGCCTGGAGGTGCAGCGCGCCGCCAACCTGCTCTCCGGCCAGCGCGCCGTGGACGTCTCCCGGCTCGGCGACCCGCCGCAGTTCGGCTTCGCCGTGGTGGGCCTGCTGGCCGCGCGGTACGGCTTCAGCGTCTCGGTGGACACCCGGTCCCCGTACGGGGGTGTGCGCGCCGTGCTGTTCCTGCCGACCGAGCTGCTCACCCATATCGACCCCGACGGGCGGCCGGGCACCGCCGGACAGGACCCCGAGGGCGCCGAGCCGCTGCACACCCTGCCCTCCCGCCGGACCCGTCCCCCCAGAAGGGCGCCGCAGGCGCCGACCGTCCCGGCCCAGGCGCAGGAGCCGTCCCCGATCCCGCACCAGGCGCCGATCCCGCACCAGGCCCCGGCCCCGCACCAGGCCCCGGCCCCGCACCAGGCCCCGGCCCCGTACGAGGCCCCGGCCCCGCACGAGACCCCGGCCCCGCGTCAGGCGCCGATCCCGCACCAGGCCCAGCCTCAGGCACCGGCCCCGACGGCCTCCGCCCCGGAACCGGCACCCGCCCCGGAGCCCCAGCCGTCCGCCGACGGCGAGGGCGCCGGTGTGTACGGCACCACGGCGGGCGGTCTGCCCAAGCGCCGCCGCCGGCAGGCCGCCGCCACCCCGCCGCCGGGCGACTGGACCACCGGCGCCGGGCAGACCGGCGCCGCCGACCCCGACACGGGCGCGTTCCGTGTGCGGTCGGCGAAGGAAACCGCCTCGCGGATGGGCGCGTTCGCCCGCGGCACCCGCTCGGGCCGTTCCGCCACCCAGGACTCCGCCCCTCACCATGACGAAGGGAATCGCCAGGCATGAACGACCATCTCAACAACGAGCTCGGCTGGATGCTCGACGAGGTCGTCAAGATGCCGGAGGCGCGGCACGCGATCCTGCTCTCCGCGGACGGGATGCTCCGGGCACACTCCCAGGGCATCGCGCGCGACGAGGCCGAGCGCCAGGCCGCCGCACTCTCCGGACTTCAGTCCATCAGCCGTTCCACCTCCGAGTTCTGTGATCCGCACGAGACGCCCTGGCAGCAGACGCTCGTCGAGTTCGTCGGCGGGTACGTCTTCCTGATCGCCGCCGGGCCCGGTGCGTATCTGGCGGTCTCGGCCACCGAGGCCGTGGACATGGAGGCGGTCAGCTACCGGATGCAGAAACTCGTCGACCGGCTCGGCAAGGAGCTCACCAGCCCGCCGAGGCAGGGCCTCCCGCGGCAGGGGATCGGCAGTCACACATGAGTCCGGGGAGGCGCGAACGAGGATTGGTACGGCCGTATGTCGTGACCGACGGCCGTGCCTACCCGACTCGTAACACCTTCGACCTGGTGACCCTGGTCATGGCCCACCCCGACCGGCCGCTCACCGGGCTCAGCCCGGAGAAGCGGCGGGTCATGGAGCTGTGTCTGGGCGGCGCGCTCTCGGTGGCCGAGGTCGCCGGGTATCTGGAGCTGCCCGTCAGCGTCACCAAGGTCCTGCTCGGCGACCTCGTGGACAGCGGCCACATCAGCGCGCGGGCCCCCATCCCGCCCGCCGAACTCCCCGAGGTCCAGCTGCTCCAGGAGGTGCTCGATGGACTCCGCGCTCGCCTCTGACCAGGCGGCCTATCTCCCGGCCACGGTGCGGGTGGCGGCGAAGATCCTGGTCGTCGGGCACTTCGCGGTCGGCAAGACGACCTATGTGAGCTCGCTGTCCGAGATCCGGCCGCTGCGCACCGAGGAGACGATGACCGAGGCCGGTGCGCTCACCGACGATCTGCGGGGCACCGAGGACAAGACGACCACCACGGTCGCCATGGACTTCGGCAGGCTCACCCTCAGCGAGTCCCTGGTGCTCTATCTGTTCGGCACACCGGGGCAGCAGCGCTTCACCCGGCTGTGGCGGGACATGACGCTCGGGGCGCTGGGCGCGCTGGTGCTGGCCGACACCCGGCGGCTGGAGCAGTCCTTCCCGGTGATGGCCGTCCTGGAGGAGCACGGACTGCCGTACGCCGTCGCCGTCAACCACTTCGAGGGCGCTCCCCGCTTCGCCGAGTCGGAGGTCCGGGAGGCCCTCGATCTGCTTCCGGAGACGCCCCTGGTGACCTGCGACGCCCGGGACCGGATCTCCTCCACCCACGCGCTGATCGCCCTCGTCCAGTACCTACAGGCCCGCCAGACCCGTAGTTCTCAGGAGATTGTGTGACCAACAGCCCAGCCGCCGGAGCCGTTCCGCCACCCGGCTGCCCCGCGCACGCCGCCCCCGCCGAGGCCGGGGGCGCCGCCGGGGCCCGTGCGGCCGTACCGATGTACGGGCAGGAGTTCGCCGACGATCCGCACGGCACCTATGCGCGGATGCGCGCCACCTTCGGGCCGATCGCACCGGTCGAGCTGTCACCGGGGGTGTACGCCTCGCTGGTCACCAGCTATCAGCTCGGCCTGGAGATCCTGCGCGACACCGAGCGGTTCGCCAAGGACCCGCGCGCCTGGCGGGCGATGCAGGACGGCACGGTGGGGCTGGACAACCCGGTCGCGCCGATGATGATGTACCGGCCGAACGCGCTGTTCAGCGATGGCGAGGCACACGCCCGGCTGCGCGGGGCGATCACCGACAGCCTGGACCGGGTGGATCCGCACGCCCTCAGCGAGTACGTCGAGCGCAGCGCGGAGACACTGATCGACGCCTTCGCCTCCCGGGGCCAGGCCGATCTGATCACCGAGTACGCGTCGGTGCTCCCGCTGCTGGTCTTCAACCAGCTCTTCGGCGCCCGTCCGGCGGACGGGCCGAAGCTGGTCGAGACGATGATGAAGCTCTTCGACAGCGGCGAGGACGCGGCGGCGGCCAACGACGAGCTGCTGCGGTGGATCTCCGGCCTGGTGGCGGAGAAGCGGGAGCAACTCGCCGCCGACGTCACCTCCTGGCTGATCGCGCACCCCTCGCAGCTCTCCGACGACGAGCTGATGCAGCAGATGATCCTGCTGATGGCGGCCGGTACCGATCCCGAGCAGAACCTGATCGCCAACGCGCTGCGGCTGCTGCTGTCGGACGACCGCTTCGCCGGTGAGCTGTCCGGCGGCAGCATGCCCGTCCAGGACGCCCTGGACGAGGTGCTCTGGAACGATCCGCCGATGGCCAACTACGGCACCCGCTTCCCCCGGTACGACTGCGAGGTGGCGGGCGTACGGCTGCGCAAGGGCGACCCGGTGCTCATCAGCTACGCGGCGGCCAACCACGAGGCCGCCCTGGCCTCCGACCGCCGCTCCGGCAACCGCGCCCACCTGGCCTGGAGCGCGGGCGCCCACCGCTGCCCCGCCGAGCGGCCCGCCCGGGTGATCGCCTCCGTGGCCATCGAGCGGCTCCTGGACCGCCTTCCGGACATGGAACTCGCGGTCCCCGCCGAGCGGCTGACCTGGCGGACCGGACCCTTCCACCGTGCCCTGGCCGCCCTGCCGGTGCGCTTCCCCGCCCAGGCGGCGGCTCAGGCCGAGCCGTTCGCGGCGTCCGTGTCCAAGTCGGCCCCATTCGACGAGAGCCCTGGAGGCAGCCAGTGGAACCCCGTCCCATCGTCCTCGACCCCGCCGGCCGAGACATTGTCGGAGAGGCAGCCCGAGTCGCAGCAGGCGGCGAGGCGACGCTTGTTGAGCTTCCTGACGGCGTGGTGGCGTGGGCAATAACCCGCCAGCGCACGCTCAAACAGCTGCTGACCGACCCCCGGGTCTCCAAGGACCCCCGGCAGCACTGGCCCGCGTGGAACAACGGTGAGATCTCGCCCGAGTGGCCCCTGATCACCTGGGTCGCCGTGGAGAACATGTTCACGGCCTACGGCGGTGAGCACCGGCGGCTGCGCACCCTGGTCTCCAAGGCGTTCACCGCCCGGCGCACCGCCGCCCTGCGGCCGCGCATCGAGGAGATCTGCGCCAGGCTCCTGGACGACCTGGCCGCCGCCGGGCCGGGCGAGGTGGTCGACCTGCGCGAGGCGTACGCGTACCCGCTGCCCATCCAGGTGATCTCCGAGCTGTTCGGGCTCGAGGACGAGAACCTGCGCGAGCGGATGCGCCGGGTCGTGGACAGCATCTTCCACACCTCCGCCTCCGCGGAGGAGGTCACCGCCACCTACGGCGAGATGTACGCCGTCCTCGGCGAGCTGGTGGCCACCAAGCGCGAGACGCCCGGCGACGACCTGACCAGCGGGCTGATCGCGGTGCGGGACGAGGAGAGCGACTCCCGGCTCAGCGAGAAGGAGCTCACCGACACCCTCGCCCTGTTCCTCTCGGCCGGTCATGAGACCACGGTCAACCTCCTGGACAACGCCATCCACGCGCTGCTCACCCGGCCCGAGCAGCTCGAGCACGTCCGGGCGGGCCGGGCCACCTGGGACGATGTGATCGAGGAGACGCTGCGGCACTCCGCCCCGGTCGCCAACCTGCCGCTGCGCTACGCCGTGGAGGACATCGAGCTGGACGGCGGCGTGGTGCTGCGCAAGGGCGACGCGATCCTGGCCGCCTACGCGGCCGCCGGACGCGACCCGGAGGTGCACGGCGACGCGGACGCGTTCGACGTCACCCGGCAGCTCAAGAGCCATCTGGCGTTCGGCCACGGCGTCCATCTGTGCGTCGGCGCCCCGCTGGGGCGGCTGGAGGCCGCGATCGCGCTCCCGGCGCTCTTCGACCGCTTCCCCGGGCTCACGCTCGCGTCCGGGCAGGACCCGCTGGAGCCGGTGGAGTCCTTCATTTCCAACGGCCACCGCACCCTGCCCGCGCGGCTGGCCTGACCGCCCCGGGGCCCGCGCCCCCGCCCGCCCCCATTCCCAGGGGTGGGCGGGTGGGCGGGGGCCCGGGCTACCCCTTACGATCCTCTGCGTGTCCAAACTGACCGACCTCCCGAAACGGATCCTGATCGGGCGGGCGCTGCGCAGCGACAAGCTGGGGGAGACCCTCCTCCCGAAACGCATCGCGCTCCCCGTCTTCGCCTCCGACCCCCTGTCCTCCGTCGCGTACGCGCCGGGGCAGGTGATGATCGTTCTGTCCGTGGCGGGTGCGTCGGCCTACCACTACAGCCCGTGGATCACGATCGCCATCGTCGTGCTGATGTTCACGGTGGTCGCCTCGTACCGCCAGAACGTCCACGCGTACCCCAGCGGAGGCGGTGACTACGAGGTCGCCACCACCAACCTCGGCCCCAAGGCGGGACTGACGGTCGCCAGCGCCCTGCTGGTCGACTACGTCCTCACGGTGGCGGTGTCGATCTCCTCGGGTGTGGAGAACCTCGGCTCGGCCGTCCCCTTCTTCGTCGAGAACAAGACGCTCTGCGCGGTCGGGATCATCCTGCTGCTGACGCTCATGAACCTGCGGGGCGTACGGGAGTCGGGCAAGCTCTTCGCGGTCCCCACCTATGTCTTCGTCGGCGGCGTCTTCGCGATGATCCTCTGGGGCGCCTACCGCGGACTGGTCCTGGGCGACGACATGAAGGCCCCCACCGCGGGCTACGAGGTGCACGCCGAGCAGACCGGGCTGGCCGGCTTCGCGCTGATCTTCCTGCTGCTGCGCGCGTTCTCCGACGGCTGTGCCGCCCTGACCGGCGTCGAGGCGATCAGCAACGGCGTGCCCGCCTTCCGCAAGCCCAAGAGCCGTAACGCGGCCACGACGCTGGCGCTGATGGGCGGCCTCGCCGTGACCATGTTCGTCGGCATCATCACCCTCGCCCTGGCCACCAACGTCAAGATGGCCGAGAACCCCGCGCACGACCTGCTGAAGAACGGGACACCGCTGGGTGCCGACTACACCCAGAACCCGGTGATCTCGCAGGTGGCGGCCGCGGTCTTCGGCGACGGCTCGTTCCTCTTCGTGGTGCTGGCCGGGGCCACCGCGCTGGTGCTGTTCCTGGCCGCCAACACCGCGTACAACGGCTTTCCGCTGCTCGGCTCGATCCTGGCCCAGGACCGCTATCTGCCCCGGCAGCTGCACACCCGCGGCGACCGGCTCGCCTTCTCCAACGGCATCGTGCTGCTGGCCTCCGCGGCCGCGGTCCTGGTCTACCTCTACGGGGCCGACTCCACCCGGCTGATCCAGCTCTACATCGTCGGCGTCTTCGTCTCGTTCACCCTCAGCCAGACCGGCATGGTGCGGCACTGGAACCGCCATCTGGCGACCGAGCGGGACCCGAACGCCCGCCGCCGCATGGTCCGCGCCCGAGCGATCAACACCTTCGGGGCCTTCTTCACCGGCCTGGTGCTGGTCGTGGTGCTGCTGACGAAGTTCACCCACGGCGCCTGGGTCGCCCTGCTCGGCATGGTCATCTTCTACGTCACCATGACGGCCATCAGGCGCCACTACGACGGCGTCTCCGAGGAGCTGGCGGCGGCCACCGAACAGCTCGACGAGGAGGAGGTGCGCCCCTCCCGGGTGCACTCCCTGGTGCTGGTCTCCAAGGTCCACAAGCCGACGCTGCGCGCCCTGGCCTACGCCAAGCTGATGCGCTCCCACCGGCTGGAGGCGCTGAGCATCAATGTGGACCCCGCCGAGACCAAGGCGCTCCAGACGGTGTGGCACGAGCGCGGCATAGACGTACCACTCAAGATCCTCGACTCGCCCTACCGCGAGATCACCCGGCCGGTCATCGACTACGTCAAGAGCCTGCGCCGGGAGAGCCCGCGCGATGTGGTCTCCGTCTTCATCCCCGAGTACGTGGTCGGCCACTGGTACGAGCACCTGCTGCACAACCAGAGCGCGCTGCGGCTCAAGGGGCGGCTGCTGTTCACCCCGGGCGTCATGGTCACCTCCGTGCCGTGGCAGCTGGACTCCTCCGAGCTGGCCCGGAAGCGGGCCCGCAAGCGGGCCGAGTGGAGCGCGCCGGGTGCGGTGCGGCGCGGCCCGGTGATCCCGCCCAAGCGGGAGAAGGGCGAGAAGGGGGCGAAGGGCGAGAAGCCGGGGGTCACCTCGCAGGTGCCGGGCCGCTAGACCCGGGGATCCGGGGCCCGGGGATCCGGGGGTGACGGGGCGCGGTCCGGCGCGACGTAGACTGGTGGGCTGTTGTCCCACCGCGCCCCCTCACCCCTTCTGGAGCCTGAGCCCGCCATGCAAAGTGAACCCAAGGCATCGCTGGTCGGCGAGGAGTACGAGGTCGAGGTCGGCCCGGTGGCGCACGGCGGTCACTGCATCGCCCGGACCGCCGAGGGCCAGGTGCTGTTCGTCCGGCACGCGCTGCCCGGCGAGCGGGTCGTCGCCCGGGTGACCGAGGGCGAGGAGGGCGCGCGCTTCCTGCGCGCCGACGCGGTGCGGGTGCTGGACCCCTCCAAGGACCGGGTCGAGGCGCCGTGCCCGTTCGCCGGACCCGGCAAGTGCGGCGGCTGCGACTGGCAGCACGCCGCCCCCGGCGCCCAGCGCAGGCTCAAGGCCGACGTGATCACCGAGCAGCTGGCCCGGCTGGCCGGGCTCACCCCCGAAGAGGCGGGCTGGGACGGCACGGTCGAGCCCGCGCCCGGCGACAAGGTGGCCCGCGGCGAGGTCCCCGCCTGGCGCACCCGGGTGCAGTACGCGGTGGACGAACAGGGCCGTCCCGGGCTGCGCCGCCACCGCTCGCACGAGGTCGAGCCGATCGACCACTGTCTGATCGCCGCCCCCGGCGTCACCGAACTCGGCGTCGAGAAGCGCGAGTGGCCCCAGATGGCCACCGTGGAGGCCATCGCCGCCACCGGCTCCTCCGACCGGCAGGTGGTCCTCACCCCGCGCCCCGGCGGCCGGCTGCCGATCGTGGAGCTGGACCGGCCGGTCTCCGTGCTGCGGGTCAGCGAGTCCCGCGGCCGCGACCGGGCCCGTCTGGTGCACCGCGTCCACGGCCGCCCCTTCGTCCGCGAGCGCGCGGCGGGCCGCACCTGGCGGGTCGGCGAGGGCGGCTTCTGGCAGGTCCACTCGAAGGCGGCCGACGTCCTCGTCGAGGCCGTGATGCAGGGTCTGATGCCCCGTAAGGGCGAGATGGCCCTCGATCTGTACTGCGGTGTCGGCCTCTTCGCGGGCGCGATCGCCGAGCGGGTGGGGGAGCGCGGTGCGGTGCTGGGCATCGAGTCGAGCAAGCGCGCGGTCGAGGACGCCCGGCACAACCTCCAGGACCTGGAGCGCGTCCGAATCGAGCACGGCAAGGTCGAGCAGGTGCTGCCCCGCACCGGGATCACCGAGGCCGACCTGATCGTCCTGGACCCGCCCCGCGCGGGCGCGGGCAAGGAGACGGTCGCCCGCGTCGCGGCCCTGGGCGCCCGCCGCATCGCCTACGTCGCCTGCGACCCGGCGGCCCTCGCCCGCGACCTCAAGTACTTCCGCGAGGCGGGCTACGCCCCGCGCCGGACGCGTGCGTTCGACCTGTTCCCGGTGACGCATCACGTGGAGTGCGTGGCGATCCTGGAGCCCGTGCGCGAGGAGCGCTGAGTCCACATCATCGCGCCGCCCGCCAGGACGGCGCACAGGTGGAGGGTGATCGCGAGGGCCGGCCGCTCCGGGAGGACGACGTCGCGGGGCGAGGCGATCGCCACGTACAGGGTGAAGGGCAGCTTCCAGCCGCTCCACGCGAAGAGCGAGCCCGAGCCGAGCCAGCCGAGGACCGACGGCAGCCAGCGGGGGAGCCGGCCGGGGCCCTCGCGGCCCGGGCGGGCCACGGCGAACGCGGCGACCAGCGCCCAGGTGCCGCAGATCCCGCACAGCAGGCGCCAGGTGGTGCGGCCCTCGCCGGGGTGGGCGAGGCCCGCGGTGCCGCCCGCCGCCCAGTACAGCCACATCAGGCCGACGGCGGCGCCGAGCGCCACGGCCGCCCGGCCGAGCGGTGAGGGACCGCGGGCCCGGCCGGTGAACGCTTCCGGCCAGCGCCTGCGCAGATAGGCGGGGAGCGCGAGGGTGAGGCCCAGGCCCATGCCGATGAAGCCGAACTGGATCAGGGCGGCCTCCCAGCCGGGCATCCGGGGGTCGCTGTCGCCCCCGGACCCGGAGGCGTCCGGCTCCGACAGCAGCGAGTCGGCCACCGCGTACGGCAGCATCGACACCAGGAACCCCGTGCCGACCCAGGCGCAGAAGATCAGCGGTACCCCGGGCAGCCGCATCCCCCACGGCCGGGCCAGGGCCAGTCCGAGAGTGATCCCGATGACCGCCATGCCGACCGTGACGGTGTTGAGCACCACCCATTCGGCGAGCCCGAACCCGGCCCCGACGGGCGCGAGTCCGAGCAGTGAGCCGATCACCCACGACACCTTGATCACGGCGTAGGGGGCCATGGCGGCGGAGCCCCCGTACGCGGCCAGCCGCCCCATCCGGTCCCACCGGTCCGTCCGGTGGCCCTCCGCGTCCGTGTCGCGAAGGGCCACCGCGGCGTTTCGGCGGCCGCGTAAGCCGCGGATCACACCCGTACGGTCTCCGCGGTGTCCGGCTCCTCGGCCCGCCCCGGGCCGGAGCCACCGGAGGCGTGCGGGGAGTCGAAGCGGTGGTTGGGCCACCACGCCTTGGAACCGAGCATCGCGGTCACCGTCGGCACCAGCAGCAGCGCCATGATGAACGCGGTGAGGAGGATGCCGAAGGCGACGGCGAAGCCCATCTGCTGGAGCATGGTGTTGCTGGCGAGCATCAGCACACCGAAGGTGCCCGCCAGGATGATGGCGGCCGAACCGATCGTCGGCGCCGACTGGGCCACCGCGAGCCGGGCCGCCTCGGCCGGGGACTTGCCCTTACCGACCTCCTCCCGCAATCGGGCCACCATCAGGATGTTGTAGTCCGTGCCGATCGCCACCACGAACAGATAGACCACGATCGGCAGCATGAAGAGCAGGCCGTGCTCGCCCCTGATGTCCTGGAACAGCCAGACCGTCGAGCCCAGGGTCGCGGCGAAGCCGAGGCCCACGGCGAGCATCAGGTAGAGCGGTGCCACCACGCTGCGCAGCAGCAGGCCGAGGATCAGCATGATGGCCACGCCCGCGACCGGGAACACCAGCCGGTAGTCGTGGTTGACCGCGTCCTCGATATCGCCCAGCACCGCGGTCGTCCCGCCCACCAGGGCCTCGCTGCCCTGGGGCGCGGAGGTGTGCGCGGTGTCCCGCAGGTCCCCGGCCACCAGCTCGATGGCCTTCTCGGAGGCGGGCCGGTACTTCAGCACGACGCTGAACTGGGCCACGTCGCCCTTGGGGTTGGGCACCGCGGGTGAGACCTCGCCGACGCCCTCGACCCCCTCCAGCTTCTTCCGGAACCCGGTCAGCGCCGCGGCGTCCAGCTTGGCGCCGTCCTTGGACTGGACGTACACCAGGCTCGGGTCGGACTCACCGGCCGAGAAGCTCTTCTGGAGCTCCGTCATGGCCTTGACGGACTCCAGGTCCTTCGGCAGCGAGCTGTCGGTGTCGAACTCGGCCTTGAAGCCGAACGCGCCCACCGCGAGCGCCGCCAGCACACAGGCGGACACCGTGGCGATCAGCCCGGGACGGCGCGAGACCAGGGAGCCGGTGCCGTTGGCGAGCCGGTTGCGGGGCGCCTGCTTCCACGCCTTGGACGGCCAGAACGCCTTCGTTCCCAGCAGCGAGAACACGGCGGGCACCAGGGTGAGGGCCGCCACCAGGGTCACCGCGACGGAGATCGCCAGCGAGGGACCCATGGCGCGCATGCTGCCCATCGTCGACAGCGTCAGGGCGAGGAACGCCACGATGACCGCGCCCGCGGCCGATGCGATGGTCTCGCCGACCCGGGTGACCGCCTGGATCAGGGCCTCCTTGGGCTCCTCGCCCTTGCGGAGGTTTTCGCGGTAGCGGAACAGCAGGAACAGCATGTAGTCCGTGCCGACGCCGAACAGCACCACGATCAGGATCGCGGAGACGCTGCTGTCGGCCTCGAGTCCGAACAGGTCGCTGGCGGTGCCGATCAGACCCTGGGCCATGATGAACATCACCAGGATCATCAGCACGGGCATCAGCGCGATGAGCGGACTGCGGAAGATGGCGCCGAGCAGCACGATGATCAGGACCAGGGTGGCCATCATGATCATGGCGTCGGTGTCACCCTCGGACTCCGCGGAATCGAGCCCCGAGGCCGCGGGACCGGCCACATCGACCTTCAGCGAGGTGCCCTTCAGCAGCTTGTCGCGGTCCTCGCGCAGATCCTTGATCGACTGCTGGGTGTCCTCGTCGTAGAGGTTCTTCTTGGTCGAGTAGATGTTGCCCAGCGCCATCTTGCCGTCCTTGGAGACGGCCTGGGGCGTGGTCACCACGGACTTGAAGGTCTTGTACTTCTTGTCCTGGAACCCCTTGGTCGCCTTGATGACGGCGGCCTTGTCGGCCTCGGAGAGCTTCCCGCCGTCCGACCGCTGGTAGACCAGGATGGCGGCCGCGCTCTCCTGCTGCGGGAACGCGTGCTCCTGGAGCTTGGTCACCCGCACCGATTCGTAGTGCGAGGGCAGGAAGTCAGCTTGGTCGGAGCTGGACTTCAGCGGTGGGGCAAGGATGGCCAGGCCGACCGCCGCGATGACCCACATCGCGACGATCAGCCATGGACGGTTGACGGCGAACCGTCCTATTCGCCCGAACATGACGCTCCTTAGGGAGTTAAGGTTCCAGTAAGAGGGCACGCTAGGGCAGCTGTTCGGGCCGCACCACGTGTCCTCGTGGAAATCGGCCTGGGGGGTGAGGGCGGCTCCGCCAAAGGGTTTAGGGAAGCGATCCACGTCTCAGCATCCGTGCTGAGGGCGCCCCTCGGGCCCCGGGCCGACGGCCACCGTCCGAGTTTCGGGGGCCGCGGCGCGGGCGGGCCGTGAAGTGGGCGGGTCTGACATGTAGTTGACAAAATCAGCGTGCCCGGCGGCTTCTCGCGGGTGCGTTCCCGCCCGTCCCGTCCGCTTCCTGACAACGCGCCCGTACGCCTCGTCAGGGCGCCCCGGCACACCTCGTCAGGACGCCGCGCTACGGCTCGTCAGGGGGCGGGTGCCACGCCTGGCCGGATTCGGCACTAGACCTCCTGGAGGGCCGTCTTCGCGGCGTCCACGAAGTCCGTGAGGGCCTGCCAGAACGGGCGGAACGCGGCGTGGAAGCGCTGCCCCGCCTCCGGCTCCTCCGAGCGCATCGCGCCCAGGGCGCGATGGAACGGGCCGGTGGCCTTCTGCAACGCGTTCGCCGCGGTGGCCGCGGCGGCCGGGCCCTCCAGCTCGACCACGCGCACACAGCGGCGCATCTTGCCGTACTCGTCGCGCTCCCGCTCGGCCAGCTCGTCCAGGAGGGCGAGGCGGTGTTCCGGCGCGCCGGTGCGCTCGACGGCGGCGACCTCCCAGTACAACTCGCCGATGCTGTGGGTCTGTTCGATCAGATCGAGATATGCGGTGCGCCTGCTGTCACGCAGCCGCTCCGTGCGCTGGGCGAGCGCCGCGGTGTCCGCCTGGATCCGGGCGGCCCGGGTGTTGCCGCGGCTGGTGACCCAGCTGGCCATGACGGCGGTGCCGCCGGTGAGGGCCGCGATCCAGAACGTGCTGTCAGTCATGGGCCCCCGTACCGTCCTCAATTCCTCGAGCGCTGAACATCCGCAGTCCCTTGGTCATCATCGGCCACGGCGGCTATCCCCCGATGGTAGGAAGATACGGAAGGAGTAACGGTTCGGCGGTATGTGCCACAGATATGTTCCGGAGCATGAGCGCATCCGGGCTGCTGCCCGCAAGGACCGAACTGCGGCCCATCGTCTCCGAGTTGAGGCTGTCGGCCTTCAAGAGCCACCGCCGTGCCGCGTTCCAGCTGGGACCGCTGACCCTGATCTCCGGTCCGAGCGGCAGCGGTAAGTCCGGGGTGCTGGAGGCGTACGCGGCGCTCGCGCGGCTCGCGGGCGGCGCCCGGCTCGCGGAGGTGTTCCGCGATCCGGCCGCGTACATCCCGCGCCGGGCGCGGCCGGACCGGCAGGGGCGGCGTGGCTTCCGCATCGGCTGCACCGTGGACGGCCCGGTCGGGCCGGTACGGGTCGATGTCGCCGTACAGGCCGAGCCCGAACTGCGCATCGTGGGCGAGCGGATGACGGGGGCGGGGGAGACCCTGCTGGAGACGGCGCTGCGCGACCCTGGGCGGCGCTGTGTCCAGGCCGCCTGGCACACGGCGGGCGCGGTCGCGGTGACCCGCGCCCCGCTGCCCGACGACCGGCTGGCGACCTCGCTGCTGCCGCTGCGGGTCGCGGGCACGACGGAGGGTCAGCGGCTCGCGCTCGCCGCCGCCGAGCAGGTGGTCATCGCGCTGCGCTCGGTCTTCCCTTGCGATCCGCGGCCGGACCGGATGCGGGCGCCGGCGGCGCCGAGGGACGGGCGGCTGCGCGGCGGCTGCGAGAACCTGGCGGCGGTGCTGCGGCGGACCAGCCGGGAGTGCGGTACGCGGCACGCGGCGCTGGTCGCGGCGGTCCGGGCGGGGTGCGCCGGGCCGGTCGAGGGACTGGTCACGGAGGGGCGGGCGGACGGGGTGGTGCGGGCCCTGGTCGAGCAGGGGGAGCTCGGCGCGATGCCCGTGGAGCGCCTCGGCGACGGCGAGCTGCGGTATCTCGCGCTCGCGCTGGTGCTGCTGACCGGGCCCGGTGTGCTGGCCGTGGACCCGGCGGCCGATGTGCTCCCCGCGCGGCAGGTGCTGACCGTGCTGGCCGACGGTTTCGACCGGTGTCTGGACCGGCGGCAGGCGCGGGAGCTCCTGGGGGTGGCGGCCCGGATGTGCGCACGGGGGCACATCCGGCTCGTGGGGACGGTGGGGGACGTGACGGGGGCGGTCGGGGACGCCCCCGTCACGGTGGTAAACCTGGGGCGTGAGCGAGTCCCATGAGAGCGAACGACGAACCGACGGCCTGGATGTGGCGGTGCTCCAGCGCAGGCTGGCCGCCTTCGCGGCGGCGCGCGACTGGCAGCAGTACCACACCCCCAAGAACCTCGCGGCGGCGCTGAGCGTCGAGGCGTCGGAGCTGGTGGAGATCTTCCAGTGGCTGACGCCTGAGCAGTCGGCGCGGGTGATGGAGGACGAGGGGAAGGCGGGCCGGGTCGAGGACGAGGTCGCCGATGTGCTGGCGTATCTGCTCCAGTTCTGCGAAGTGCTGGGGATCGACGCGCTCGCGGCGCTCTCGGCGAAGATCGACCGGAACGAGATGCGGTTTCCGGTGAACGGGGCGCGCTGACGGCGTACCGGGGGCCACGAGGGCTCGCCGCGAACGGGGGCTTTGGCGGTGAATGGGTGATCTCGCGGTGAACGGGGGCTATGGCGGTGAACGGGGACTGTGGCGGTGAACCGTGATCTCCGGCGACTCGCGGGGCCCTGACCCCTTGATCCGTCACTCTCCGTGGTGAAGAAGTTATCCACACCGCAACTGTTGTCAACAGATTCCTGAATTCCCCTAGCTTTTCGGCCTGTTAGTCATCACTCTGGGTAGTGGAGGAGTGACGGGCTCGAAAGTCCGTTGAGAGGGGTGCGGGGAATGGACGCGATGCGGCTGATCGGTGTCACCCGGCACGCCCTGGCGAAGGCCGGGAGCGTGCATGACATCGTGGCCGAAGCCTGGCAGGTTCAAGCGCTGGCCGAAGCGGTCGGCGGATATTTCGTGGTGAGCGGCCCGGCGGCCGCGCGAGCGGAGGCGCGCGGTCTGTGCGAGGCGGGCGGGCGGGCGCGCGGCGCCCTGTTCCACCCGGCGCTGCACCACCCCACATTGCGCGGCGGCGGTTTACGGGCCGCCCAGCTGTCGGAGGTGCGCGATCCGAGGGAGGTGCTGCTGGCGCTGGGGGAGCTGCTGGCGGAGGCGGGCTTCGCGTTGGTCGGAGTCGCCTCCAATACCGAGGAGGAGGCGCTGTACTGGCAGTGCGTGGAGGCGATCGACGCGGCGGACGAGGCCCGGGACCGGGTGCACGGCATGCTCAGGCACCTCACCTTCCGCGAGTGGGGTGGGGAGTGGGGTGGTGCCGCGTGACGAGGCAGGATGGGTGCCATGGATCTTCGCATCTTCACCGAGCCCCAGCAGGGGGCGACCTACGACACGCTGCTCACCGTCGCCAAGGCCACCGAGGACCTCGGATTCGACGCCTTCTTCCGGTCCGACCACTACCTCCACATGGGAGACGTGGACGGCCTCCCCGGCCCCACCGACGCCTGGATCACCCTGGCCGGGCTGGCCCGCGAGACCCGGCGGATCCGGCTGGGCACCCTGATGACCGCCGCCACCTTCCGGCTGCCCGGTGTGCTGGCGATCCAGGTCGCGCAGGTCGACCAGATGTCGGGTGGACGAGTCGAGCTGGGCCTGGGCGCGGGCTGGTTCGAGGAGGAGCACCGGGCCTACGGGATCCCCTTCCCCAAGGAGAAGTTCGCCCGGCTGGAGGAGCAGCTGGCCATCGTCACCGGGCTGTGGCAGACCCCGGTCGGCGAGACCTTCAGCCATGACGGGGCCCACTACCAGCTGGTGGACTCCCCGGGGCTGCCCAAGCCCGCGCAGAGCAAGGTGCCGGTGCTGATCGGCGGCCAGGGGGCCACCCGCACCCCGCGGCTGGCCGCGCGGTACGCGGATGAGTTCAATATGCCGTTCGCCTCGCCCGAGGACAGTGAGCGCCAGTTCGGCCGGGTGCGGGAGGCGGCCAAGGCCGCCGGCCGCAAGGGCGACGACCTGGTGTACTCCAACGCGCTGGTGGTGTGCGTGGGCAAGGACGACGCCGAGGTCGCCCGGCGGGCCGCGGCGATCGGCCGGGAGGTCGAGGAGCTGAAGGAGAACGGTCTGGCGGGCTCCCCGGCCGAGGTCGTCGAGAAGATCGGCCGCTATGCGGAGGCGGGTGCCTCCCGGCTCTACCTCCAGATGCTGGACCTGAACGACCTCGACCACCTGGAGCTGATTTCCTCGCAGGTCCAGGCCCAGCTGGGCTGAGCGCACCACCAGGAGCACCCGTGATGTCCGTACCCCCCACCTCAACCCCCACCTCAACCCCCGCCTCCCTGGCCGCCGCGCTGGAGCGCGGACCGCTCGTCCTCGACGGCGGTCTCTCCAACCAGTTGGCGGCACAGGGCTGCGATCTCTCCGATGAGCTGTGGTCGGCCCGGCTGCTGGCCGACGACCCGGGGCAGATCGAGGCGGCCCACACCGCCTACGTCCGGGCGGGCGCGCGGGTGCTCATCACGAGCAGCTATCAGGCCACCTACGAGGGGTTCGCCCACCGGGGTGCGGGCCACGAGGAGGCCACGGGGCTGCTGCGGCGCAGCGTCGAGTTGGCGCGCGTGGCCGCCGGGCGGGCGGTCGCTGAACGGACGGCCGCCGAGCGGGCAGGCGGGGGCGAGCGGGGCGCTGAGCCGGTGTGGGTCGCCGCCTCCGTCGGCCCGTACGGGGCGATGCTGGCGGACGGCAGCGAGTACCGCGGGCGGTACGGGCTGAGCGTGGCCGAGTTGGCCCGGTTCCACCGGCCGAGGATCGAGGCCCTTGCCGCGGCCGGGCCCGACGCGCTGGCGCTGGAGACGGTGCCGGACGCGGATGAGGCCGAGGCGATGCTGAGCGCCGCCGAGCGATGCGGGGTTCCGGTGTGGCTCTCCTACAGCATCGCGGGGGAGACCACCCGGGCCGGGCAGCCGTTGAGGGACGCGTTCGCCCTGGCCGCGGGGGTCGACCAGGTGATCGCCGTCGGCGTCAACTGTTGTGAGCCGGGCGACGCGGACCGGGCCGTGGAGATCGCGGCCGACACCACCGGTAAGCCGGTGGTGGTCTATCCGAACAGCGGAGAGGAGTGGGATGCCACGGCGCGGAGCTGGCGCGGCCGGGCGACGTTTGACCCGGGGCGGGTGAAGGCGTGGCGGGAGGCGGGGGCGCGGCTCATCGGTGGCTGCTGTCGGGTGGGGCCGGAGCGGATCGCGGAGCTGGCGGCGGTGGTGCGGAATCACTAAGGGGGTGTCGGGTGGGCCGTGCCGCCTGCGGCGGACTGTTCCCCTCCCCGCCCCTTCCCACAACTGGGGCTCAGCCCCAGCCCCCGGACCGGCCCCTGGGAGCGGGGCTCTGCCCCAGACCCCCGGGCGGCCCCCAGGTCCGGGCCTCCGCCCAGAGCCCGGCCCGGGGCTCCGCCCCGAGCCCCGGGGCGGGCCCCTGGGTGTGGAGCTCTGCCCCAAAGCCCCGAGCGGGGCTCTGCCCCAGGCCCCGGGGCGGGTGCTGGGTGCGGACCGGGACTGCGCCCCAGGCCACGGGGCGGCCCCTGGGTGCGGACCGGGACTGCGCCCCAGGCCCCGGAGCGGGCGCTGGGCGCGGGCTTTGGCCCCAGACCCCCGGGAGGCCCCTGGGTGCGGACCTTCGCCCCAGAGCCCGGACCGGGGCTCCGCCCCAGACTCCCGGGCGGCCCTGTGTGCGGGGCTGCGCCCCAGAGCCCCGAGTGGGCCTCCGCCAGAGCCCGGACCTGGGCTCCGCCCCAGGCCCCGGGACGGGCCCGTGGGTGTGGGGCTCTGCCCTGGGCCCCGGGGCGGGTACTCGGTGCGGGGCTCCGCCCCGTTCCGCGGTATCGGGATGCGGGGCCGCCGCGTGGCAAGGGGCCCGCCCCTGGTCCCCGGGATCCGGGGCTGAGTCCTACAACGCGGTGGAGACGCATACCGATACTTCGGGAAGGGGCGGGGAGGGGAAGGCCACGGTGTGCGGATCCCCCGCGTGGCCCGCGGACACCCGGTAGGTGTCGAGTCGGCTGCCGTGGCCGTGGTGGGAAACCGCTAGGTACTGCGCGAGCCGCCCTGGTGAGAAACCATTAGGTGAGGGAGGGCCGCCGGGCGATACTCGGACGGGTGTTCTTGACGATAACCACCACCGGCACAGCCCAGCGCCCCGCGACCGACCTCGGGTTTCTGCTGCACAAGCATCCCGACAAGGCGCAGCGGTTCTCGACCTCCTACGGCACCGCGCATGTCCTCTACCCCGAGGCGACCGCCGAACGCTGCACCGCGGCGCTGCTGTTGGAAGTGGACCCCGTGGCGCTGGTGCGGCGGGGTCGCGGCAAGGGCCGGGGCGGCGCTCCCGACTCCGCGCTCGCGCAGTACGTCAACGACCGCCCGTACGCCGCCTCCTCCCTGCTGGCCGTCGCGCTGAGCGCGGTCTTCTCCAGCGCTCTGCGGGGCCAGTGCAAGGCCCGGCCCGAGCTGCCGGAGCGGGCGCTGCCGCTGCGGATCGAGGTGCCCGCGCTGCCCGCGCGCGGCGGTGCCGCCCTGGTCGAGCAGCTCTTCGAGCCGCTGGGCTGGGCGGTGACGGCCGAGCCGGTGGCGCTGGACGAGGAGTTCCCGGCATGGGGCGAGTCGCGGTACGTACGGCTGGCGCTGGAGGGCGAGCTGCGGCTGGCCGACGCCCTGCGCCATCTCTATGTGCTGCTGCCCGTGCTCGACGACGCCAAGCACTACTGGGTCGCCCCGGACGAGGTCGACAAGCTGCTGCGCTCCGGTGAGGGCTGGCTGGAGAGCCACCCCGAGCAGCGGCTGATCACCAACCGCTATCTGGCCCGCCGCTGGTCGCTGACGCGCAGCGCGCTGGAGCGGCTGGAGCTGGCGCGGCTCGCCGAGGCCGACGACACCGCGGCGGAGGAGATCGACAACGCCGTCGGCGAACCGGCGGCGGCCGAGCTGATGGAGGAGGACGGGGACGAGGAGGGTTCCGAGGAGCGGCCCGTACCACTGGCGGTCCGGCGGCGGGAGGCGATACTCGACGCCCTGCGCGGGGTCGGGGCGGCCCGGGTGCTCGATCTGGGCTGCGGCCAGGGGCAGTTGCTGGGCGCGCTGCTGAAGGAGGCGCGGTTCACCGAGATCGTGGGCGTCGATGTGTCGATGCGCGCGCTCAACGAGGCGGCGCGGAGGCTGCGGCTGGACCGCCCCGGCTACGACACGGGCGCGGCCGAGCGGCAGTCGGCGCGGCTGAAGCTGACCCAGGGCGCGCTCACCTACACCGACTCCCGGCTCGCCGGATATGACGCGGCGGTGCTCAGCGAGGTGATCGAGCATGTGGATCAGCCCCGGCTGCCCGCCCTTGAGCATGTGGTGTTCGGCGCCGCACGGCCCAAGGCCGTCGTGGTGACCACGCCCAACGTGGAGTACAACGTGCGCTGGGAGACCCTGCCCGCCGGGCGGATGCGCCACGGCGACCACCGCTTCGAGTGGACGCGCGAGGAGTTCCGGACCTGGGCGGGGGAGGTCGCCGAACGGCATGGCTACGCGGTGGAGTTCCGCCCCGTCGGCCCCGAGGACCCCGAGGTCGGCCCGCCCACCCAGCTGGCGCTCTTCCGCGTGGTCGCCAAGGGCGGCGACGGCGGCACGGACAGCCGGAGCGGCGACCGCACCGCCGCGGCCGCCGCGACCGATACGACTGCCGCGGCCACCGTGACACGCACGGCTCCCACCGCCGCCGCGACCGGTGCGACCGCCGCCGCGACCACGATGACCACGATGACCACGACGACCACGATGACCACCACGAAGGAGGCAGCAGCATGACCGAGGAGAAGCGCACCATCGGCGTGCCCGACCTGTCGCTCGTGGTGCTCGTCGGCACCACCGGCTCCGGCAAGTCCACCTTCGCCCGGGCCCACTTCCTGCCCACCCAGATCGTCTCCTCCGACGTCTGCCGCGGGCTGGTCGCCGACGACGAGAACGACCAGAGCGCCACCCCCGACGCCTTCGACGTGCTCCACTACATCGTGGGCAAGCGGCTGGCGGCCGGACGGCTGACGGTCATCGACGCCACCAACGTCCGCAGCGAGTCCCGCCGCAGCCTGATCGGGCTCGCGCGTGAGCACGACGTCCTGCCCGTGGCGATCGTCCTCGACGTCCCCGAGGGCGAGTGCGCCCGGCGCAACGCCGAGCGCCCCGACCGCGCCGGGATGCCCGGCCATGTCATCCCCCGCCAGCGCCGTGAGCTGCGCCGCTCGCTGAAGTCCCTGGAGCGCGAGGGGTTCCGCAAGGTGCACGTCCTGCGCGGCGCCGAGGAGGTCGAGGCCGCGCAGGTCGCCACCGAGCGCCGCTACAACGATCTGCGCCATCTCAGCGGCCCGTTCGACATCATCGGCGACATCCACGGCTGCCGCTCCGAGCTGGAGACCCTGCTGGGCAAGCTGGGCTACGCCCTGCGCCGCGACGACCTCGGCCGCCCGGTCGACGCCACCCACCCCGAGGGCCGTACGGCGGTCTTCGTCGGCGACCTCGTCGACCGCGGCCCCGACAGTCCCGGGGTGCTGCGCCTGGTGATGGGCATGGTCGCCTCCGGCGCGGCCCTGTGCGTGCCCGGCAACCACGAGAACAAGCTCGCCCGCTACCTCAAGGGCCGCAAGGTCCGGGTCACCCATGGCCTCGCCGAGACCGTGGAGCAGCTGGACCGGGAGCACCGTGCGGACCCGGCCTTCGTCGACCGGGTGCGGGACTTCATCGAGTCGCTGGTCAGCCACTACGTACTGGACGGCGGGTCGCTGGTGGTGTGTCACGCCGGGCTGCCCGAGAAGTACCACGGCCGCACCTCCGGCCGGGTCCGTTCGCATGCCCTGTACGGGGAGACGACCGGGGAGACCGACGAGTTCGGGCTGCCCGTGCGCTATCCGTGGGCCGAGGACTACCGTGGCCGCGCCGCCGTGGTCTACGGCCACACCCCCACCCCCCGCGCCTCCTGGCTCAACAACACCATCTGTCTGGACACCGGCTGTGTCTTCGGCGGCCGGATGACCGCGCTGCGCTGGCCGGAGCGCGAGCTGGTGGACGTCCCGGCCGAGCGGGTCTGGTACGAACCGGTCAAGCCGCTGACCACCGAGGCCCCCGGGGGCGCCGACGGGCGTCCGCTCGACCTGGGCGACGTACGGGGCCGCCGTATCGTCGAGACCCGCCATATGGGCCGGATCGCGGTCAAGGAGGAGAACGCGGCGGCGGCGCTGGAGGTCATGAGCCGTTTCGCGGTCGACCCCCGGCTGCTCGGCTATCTCCCGCCCACCATGGCGCCGACCGCCACCTCCAAGGAGGGGACCGGCGGCGGAGCCGCCGACGGCGGCTTCCTCGAGCATCCGGCGGAGGCGTTCGCCGCCTACCGCGCGGACGGGGTGCGCCAGGTGATCTGCGAGGAGAAGCACATGGGCTCGCGCGCGGTGGCGCTGGTGTGCCGTGACGCGGATATCGCTCGGGAGCGGTTCGGCACGCCGGACGGCGTCTCCGGCGCGATCCACACCCGTACCGGACGGCCGTTCTTCGACGACGTCCAGCTCACGGAGACCGTGCTGCGCGGGCTGGGCAACTGCCTCGACCGGGCCGGGCTGTGGCAGGAGCTGGACACCGACTGGCTGCTGCTGGACGCCGAGTTGATGCCGTGGTCGCTCAAGGCCGAGGGGCTGCTGCGCCACCAGTACGCGGCGGTGGGCGCCGCCTCGCGCGCCGTCCTCCCCGGCGTCCTGGCGGCGCTGGAGGGCGCGGAGGCGCGCGGTGTCGAGGTGTCCGCGCTGCTGGACAAGCAGCGTGAACGGGCGTCGGACGCGGCCGCGTTCACCGATGCCTACCGGCGCTACTGCTGGCCGGTCGACGGGCTGAACGGTATCCGGATGGCGCCGTTCCAGATCCTGGCGGCCCAGGGCCGCAACCTCGCCACCGCGCTTCCGCACGACCAGCAGCTCGCCCTGATCGACCGGATGATCGAGGCGGAGAAGCCGGCCGCCGACGGCGCCCGGCTGCTGGCCCCCACCCGGCGACTGATCGTCGACACCGAGGACGAGGCGTCGGTCGCCGAGGGCGTGCGGTGGTGGCTGGATCTGACGGCCGCGGGCGGCGAGGGCATGGTGGTCAAGCCGCTCCAGGGCTTCGTCCGCAAGGGCGACGGCCGACTGGTCCAGCCGGGCGTGAAGTGCCGGGGCCGCGAGTATCTGCGCATCATCTACGGCCCGGAGTACACCCGCCCGGAGAACCTGGCACGGCTGCGCGAGCGTCATCTGGGCCACAAGCGCTCACTCGCCCTGCGCGAGTACGCGCTCGGCCTGGAGGCGCTGGACCGGCTGGCGGAGGGCGAGCCCCTGTGGCGCGTCCACGAGGCGGTCTTCGCGGTGCTCGCGCTCGAGTCGGAGCCGGTGGACCCACGCCTGTAACGGCCGGACGCCCCCTTTCACGACAGACCCCAGCGGCCCGGGCCCGGCCCGCGGCGCGGACACCCACGCCTCACGCCCCCGGCCCCGGCCCGGGGGCGTGGGGGACGGGCTAGGGGTGCCTGGCGGATCTTTCCCCTCCCCGCCCCTTCCCGACACCTGACGATATGCGGCTCCGCCGCGTGGGGAGCTCCGCCCCGATACTTCCGGGGCCCAGGGGCGGAGCCCCCTGGTGTCGGGAAGGGGCGGGGAGGGAAGCGGCCCGCCGCAGGCGTAACGATCCGCCGGCACCCGGCGTCAGACGGCCGAGGGGGTCCGCGACTCCCGGGCGCGGAAGGCGCGGCGGTAGTCGTGTGGGGGCACCCCGACCGCCCGGGTGAAGTGGCGGCGCAGGTTCGCCGCCGTACCCAGTCCGCACAGTTCCGCGATCCGGTCCACCGGCAGATCGCCGCCCTCCAGCAACTCCCGGGCGCGCGCGATCCGCTGGCCCTGGAGCCAGCGCAGCGGCGTCGTGCCCGTGGCGGCGTGGAAGCGGCGGACCAGGGTGCGCGGGCTGGTGTGGGCGCGGCGGGCCAGGTCGGCCACGGTCAGCGGCTCGTGCAGCCGCTCGGCGGCCCAGTGCAGCAGCGGGGCGAGCGAGTCGTCGGTGCGCTCAGGCAGCGGTGCCTCGATGTACTGGGCCTGGCCGCCCGGCCGGTGGGCGGGCGCGACGAGCTGCCGGGCCAGGGTGTTGGCCGCCTCGGTACCGTAGTCCTCGCGCACCAGATGCAGACAGACGTCGATGCACGCCGTGGACCCCGCCCCGGTCAGCACATCGCCGTGGTCGACGTAGAGCACGGACGGGTCGAGCCGTACGGCCGGATAGCGCTCGGCGAACAGCGCCGCGTACATCCAGTGGGTGGCCGCCGTACGGCCGTCGAGCAGTCCGGTCGCGGCGAGGGTGAACGCGCCCGAGCACAGCGACACGATGCGGGCGCCGCGCCGATGGGCCTCGCGCAGCGCGTCGATCAGCTCCTGGGGCGGATCGCCGCGCACATCGGCCGAGGCCGGGACGATCACGGTGTCCGCCGCGATCAGCTCCTCGGTGCCGTGCGGGGTGTGGGCGGCGAACCACGAGCGGGCGGCGACCGGCGCACCGGCCCCCTCACCGCCCGGCCCGATCGCACAGACCCGCAGCTCGTACCAGGGGTCGGGGAGTCCGGGGCGATCGGAGCCGAAGACATGGCAGGGCACCGCCAGATCGAAGATCGGCATGCCCGGGGTGACGGCGAGGGCGATGGACCGCATGGCAGAAATGTAGCGCATGCTGTCACTCCTGCCACTCGTTCCGGCGTGCCCCGGGGCCGATGCTGGACGGGCATGACGACCCCTTCCTCGAAGGCCCAGGGGAGCGGTGTGCCCGCCCCCGCCCCCGACGCGGCCCCCGCCCCCGACGCGGCCCCCGCCCCGGATACGGCCGACACCCCCGCTACGGCCCCCGCCCCCGACGCCCCGGATACGGCCGACACCCCCGACGCGGCCCCCAGCCGCCGCCGCTGGCTGATCCTCGCCGTCGCGTCGGCGGCCCAGTTCCTCGCCGTGCTCGACATGATCGCGGTCAATATCGCCTTCCCGGCGATCGGCGCGGACTTCCGCTCGGCCTCCACCGCCGAGCTGTCCTGGGTGCTCAACGCCTACACCATCGTGCTCGCGGCGCTGCTGGTCCCGGCCGGGCGGCTGGCCGACGCGATCGGCGGGCGGCGCTCGTTCCTGACCGGCATCGCGCTGTTCGGGCTCGCCTCCCTCGCCTGCGGGGCCGCCCCCGGGCTCGGCACGCTGATCGTGGCGCGCGTGGTGCAGGGCGTGGCGGCGGCCGTCCTGGTGCCCACCTCCCTCTCGCTCGCCCTGCCCGCCTTCCCGCCGCGCGAACGGGCCACGGCGGTCGGTGTCTGGACGGCGGTGAGCGCGGTCGCGGCGAGCTCGGGGCCGGTGGCGGGCGGACTGCTGGCCGCCTCCGACTGGCGCTGGATCTTCCTCGTCAACCCGCCCGTGGTGCTGCTGGCCTGGGTGGCCGGGCTGCGGCTGCTGCCGCGCACCGGACCCGTACGCGGTGCGCGCCGCCGCCTCGATCCGCTGGGCACGCTGCTGGTCCTCCTCGGCACCGGCTCCCTCACCACCGCCTGCGTCGAGGCCGCCGACTGGGGCTACGGCGCCCCGACCACCCTCGGCTTCCTCGCCGCGGGCCTGGTCCTGGGTGCGCTGGCGGTGGCACACGTACGCCGCCATCCGGATCCGGTGGTGGACCCCGCGCTGTTCCGGACCCGTGCCTTCACCGCCGCCGCGCTCGGTCTGCTCAGCTACTTCCTCGCCTACGCCTCCGCGCTCCTCGCCGCGACCCTGCTGTCCACCGAGGTGTGGGGCTGGTCCCCGGCCGATGCGGGCGTCGCCGTCACGCCCTGGCCGCTCACCGTCCTGGTGGTGTCGATGCTGTCGGGGCGGATCGTACGGGCGCTGGGGGAGCGGACCGCGGCGATCGTCGGCGGGCTGTGCTTCGCCGCGGGGCCGCTGTGGTGGCTGCTCCTCGCGGGCGGCGACGGTGCGCGCTACGCCGTGGAGTTCATGCCCGGGCTGGTGCTCACCGGGCTCGGCGCGGGGCTGTACCAGCCGGTGATGTTCGCGGCCGCCGGACTGCTCCCGGCCCGTCAGCTCTCCCTCGGCTCGGGGGTGCTGATGATGTCCCGGCAGGGCGGCTCTGCCCTGGGCGTCGCGGCGCTGGTCGTGATCATCGGCGGTGCCGCACGGCCGGGTCTTGACGCGCTGCGCGCCGGGTGGGTCTTCACGGCGGTGACCGCCGCACTCGCGGCCGCCGCGGGCGCCGCCTTGCGCACGCGCGTTCGCACCGACCCCGGGGAGATGCGTAGCGGCCCCGGCGAGGACCATGGATCCGGCACGGACCCGGTACGGCACCATTGACGTGCCCGTGCCACCTGCCTAGCGTGCTGAGCGGCCCCTGGGTTCTCCGCAGGCAATGACGACGACGAGCTGAGCGGGGAGGGCGGATGAGTCTCTTCGAGGACGGACGGCCCTTCCTGCACGCGCTCCCCGCCGAGGACCGCCGCGCACTGCTCGCCCTCGGCACCCCCCGCGCCTACGCCCCCGGCGAGGTCGTGCTGCGCGAGCACGACCGTACGACCTTCGTCGTGGCGATCACCTCCGGGTGGGCCACCGTCTCGGTGGAGACCGAGCGCGGGGTGCGGCTGATCCTGGCGCTGCGCGGGGCGGGCGAGGTCGTGGGCGACCAGGCAGCGGTGGACCACGGCTCGCGCAGCGCCACCGTCACCGCGCTCGGCCGGATGGAGGCGGTGCTGGTCTCCGGCGACCGGTTCCGGGCGTATCTGGCCGCGCGTCCCGTCGCGACCGTACTGATCATGCGTCAGTTCAGCTCCCGGCTGCGCAGCTCCGACGGGGAGCGGCGGTCACTCGCCTCCGAGAAGGTGCTCCAGCGGCTGGCGGCCCGGCTCGTGGAACTCGCCGAGCGCACCGGCCGCTCCGGCGCCGACGGCACCATCACCATCGACCTCCAGATGCCCCAGCACGACATCGCGGCGGCCGTGGGCTCGACCCGGGAAGCGGTCGCCAAGGCGCTACGGCTGCTGCGCGGCCAGGGCGTGGTCCGGACCGCCTCGCGCCGCTTCGAGGTGATGGACATCGGACTGCTGCGGCTGCTGGCCGAGGGCCGCGCGACGGGGGAGCAGATCCCGGCGCGCCCCCGCGACTGAGAGCCCCGCTCCGAGCGCGGGCGCGCACTCCCCCGCGTTGTGACGCGACTGTGTAAACGGCTACAGCCGTCCCGCCGTTCCCCGGCGACCCTGGAGTTGGCACAGGGCGCGGGACCGTGGGCGACGGGGGTGCGCACGGCCCGGCCGCTGTCCGGTGAACGGCCTGCCGGACACGGTATGAGCGCCCCGCACCGGAGAAGGGCGGCGGGGTGGGCCGGGGGACGAGCCCCGCCGCCCGCTTCCGGCATTCACCGGCACCCCGCCACCACCACATCGCGAGACGGGGGCCACGGCATGAAGGACGGCGGGCGATGAGCGCACCGGAAGACGCGAGCACACCGGAAGAGGTGAGCGCCCCGGCACAGTCGCGGGGACGACGGCTGGACATCCCCCAGGGCGGCCCGTTGGACGGGACGGGCCAGCCGGGCGGCGCCCGTACGGCGCGCGAGGCGCGTGCCCATCTGCACATCGCCTACGGCCCCGCCCGGATGTGCGCCGACCCGGCGCCGAACCCGCTGCCCGAAGGCCCGGTACCGCGCGAGGAACTGGCCCGGCTGCGCCGGCTCCACCGGGCCGTCCCCGAACATGCCGCGCTGCGCGACCAGCTGCGCCGCACCCACCTGCTGGCGCTGTGCGGCGAACCCGGCACCGGCCGCGCCTGGACCGGGCTCGCCCTCCTCACCGACCTGGCCGAGCTGACCGGCGGCGGGGTCTCCCGGCTCGGATACGCCGGCCCGGACGGGGCGTCCGGCGTCGAGAAGACCGAGCGCGGCCACGGCTATCTCCTCGAACTCCCCGCCCACCAGGCCGAATCCACGGTCGAACCCCTGCTGGACCGGCTGCGCGCCCACTTCGCCGAGCACGAGGCGTTCTGCGTGGTGCTGGTCGCGGGCGGCCCGGCCGCCGACCGGCTGCTGCGCGGCCGCCGCCACGCCATGGCGTACCGGCCCCCGGCCGCCGCCGACGTCCTCGACCGCCACCTCACCGCGCTGCTCGCCGACCGCCCCACCGGACTGCTGGAGACGGCGCGGGCCACCGCCCGGCGCCCCGAGCTGACCGAGGCGCTCGGCCTGGACGAGCCGCGGCCCGGCGAGGCCGCCCGGCTGGCCGGGCATCTGGCCGCGCACGCCGAGGGCCGGCTGTCCGACGAGCGGCTGCTGGAGCACTGCCGGTCGTTCGCCCCGCACCAGGCCCGGGAGTGGTTCCTCGAGGCCGGGCACCCCGGCACCCTGCCCGCCGCGCTCCCCGCGCTGCGCGCCGCCGCGCTGCGGATCGCGCTCGCCGTCTTCGACGGCTCGGCGCACAGCGTCGTGGCGGAGGCCGCCGAGCTGCTGGCCTGGGAACTGGCCGTCACGCTCGATCCGCAGTACGCGCCCGGCCGTCCGCTGTTCTCCGCCCGCCCCGGGGCCTGCCTCGCCACGGCGCGCGCGGTCCACGGCGAGGGGGTGGAGGACCTCGGGGACGCCTCGGTGCCCGTGCGCGCGGTGTGGTTCGAGGGGCGGCGGCTGGCGCCCGCCGTGCTCCACGAGTCCTGGGACGGCCACCACAACCTCCGCGGCCCGATGGCCCGTTGGCTGCGCGCGCTGTGCGACGACCTGCGCCCCCAGGTGTGGGTGCGCGCGGCGGTCGCCGCGGGCGTGCTGTGCGCCCGCGACTACCTCTACGGCCTGGTCGAGCTGGCGCTGCCGCTGGCCCGCACCGACAGCCCGGTGCAGCGGATGGCCGCGGCCACCGCGCTCGCCGAGGCGTCCCGCGCCCCGGAGGTGCGCTCCGCCGTGCACGGGCTGCTGCACGCATGGGCCCGCGGCGACGACGAACGGGAGCGCGAGACCGCCGCGCTCGCCCACGGCTACGGTCTGGCGGCGGGCTCGGTCGCGGCGTCCCTGGAGGAACTCGGCCGGCTCGCCCGCGCCGACGACGGCCGCACCACCTCCTACAGCGTGGTGCGGCTGCTGGCCGGGGCCGAGCCGGAGACCGTACTGGCCGCGCTCACCCACTGGCTGCGCGACACCCGGCGGGCCCGCCGGGACCTGGCGCTGCTCGCGACGCTGCGCGCGGTCACCACCCGCACCTCGCATCTGTGGAGTCTTGGCGAGGTGCCGGAGCTGGAGCCGTACGCCGCCTGGCCGCTGGCCACGGCGCTGCTCGCGGCCCGTCCGGAGTGCGGGCCACGGCTGGCCGAGCTGCTGCGGGCCGCGCTGACCTGGGCCAGATCGGCGGGGGCCGCGGAGGACGCGCTGGTCGGCTGGATCCGGCGGGCGGCGGGGGACGGGCGGCAGCTGGCCGTGTTGTGCGACTTCCTGCCCCGGCTGGCGCAGGACGGCGACGAGCCGCTCGACGCCGGGGCGGCCACGCGGATACGGGAGGTGCTGGAGGCACTGTGAGGAGAACGTCGATGGTGAAAGAGACAGAGGACCCGACAGGCACGGAGATCACCCACGAGACCACCCAGGGCCAGGGCCAGGGCCAGGGCCACGGCCATGCCCACGAGAGGCCGGCGAGCGCGGGGGCGCGCCGGATCTCGGTCACCGGGGCGCGGATGCTGCGCGAGGCGCTGCGCCACGGCGGGGACGCCCTGTCCGCGGCGCTGCGGGAGGCCGACGACGGCCTGCTGCTGAGCGCGCTCGACGAGGGGCTGCCCGCCGAGCGGGCCACCCGCGTCGTGGTCGAGCTGGTGCGCCGCGCGCCCGAGCGCGGTCCGGAACTGGCGGACGCGGTCTGCGAGAAGGTGCTGCTCGCCCAGCTCTATCTCGACCCGCCACACCGCGCCCCGGGCGGCGCGGGCGTACCGGCCCCGGACCCCGACCGCAGGCTGCGGGTGCGCAACGCGCTGATGCTGTACGAGGGGCTGGTCCGCCCGTACGCGCGGCGCGGCGCGGTGCCGGAGCTGATGGCCTGTGTCCTGCCCGGCCTGTGGACGGCCGGGGACGGCGCGGGCCGCGAGGTGGTGCGCCGCATCGTCGGCACCCGGCAGAGCACGGGATTCGGCGAGAAGGGGTGGAAGGCGCTGTTCGGCGGCGTGGCCGAGGAGTCCCTGGAGCACCAGGAGGCGGCGGCCCGCGCCGACCGGCGCGCGGCACGGCGGGGCCGGCGGCGCGGGGGCGCCGAGGACGGCAGCCGTATCGATCTGAAGCCCGGCCAGCTGTGGGTCTCCGCGCTGCTGGGATTCATCGCGGTGGCGCTGGTACTGATCGTGGTGATCGCGGCCGGCTGAGCGCTCCGCAGGAAGTGGCGCGAGGCGCGGTCGTTCATCCGCGGCCGCGCCGTGGCTGGTTGCCCACGCGGCGGAACCGCACATCGACACGGCCCCGCGCCCCTTCGGAGCGCGACCGAGCCGCACCAGACTTCACGAGGCCGCCCGGCCCACTCCGGCCTGGCCCAGGTCCGTCCCGTCCCGGCTCGGCTCGGCCTGGCCCGGGACCGGTCCGTCCCGGCTCGGCCCGGCCCGGCCCGCCCCGCCCCGTCCCGGCTCGGACCGGCCTGGCCCAGACCGGACCGGCCTGGCCCAGACCGGACCGGCCTGGCTCGGCTCGGCCTGGCCTGGCTCGGCTCGGCCTGGCCCGTCCCGGCCCTGCTCGGCTCAGCCCGGCCCGGACTCGGGCTCCGCCCCCTTCGGGTGCGACCGAGCCGCACCGGACTTCAACGAGGCCGCCTGGCCCGTCCCGCCCCGTCCCGTCCCGGCTCGGACCGGCCTGGCCCAGACCGGACCGGCCTGGCCCGGCTCGGACCGGCCCGGCTCGGACCGGCCTGGCTCGGACTGGCCTGGCTCGGACTGGCCTGGCTCGGACTGGCCTGGCTCGGACTGGCCTGGCTCGGACTGGCCTGGCTCGGACCGACCTGGCTCGGACCGACCTGGCCTGGCCCGGCTCGGCTCGGCCCGGACCGGACCCGGGTCCCGCCCTCGCCGTGGCCGACCCGGGGCCCGCCCTCGTCACGCCCTCGCCGGGGCCCGTTGGTGGGCCCCGGCGAGGGCGCTTCCCACGCGGCACGTATTCCCGTCGCCCGGCGCACCGGGCTCCTGGCGGTCTTCCGCCCTCGCGGCGGCACCACGGTGGTCGACCGGACGCTTGCTTCCCGCCCGCGGCGGACCGCGTGGCGCCTCCCGCGCGGCGCGCGTATCCCTGCCGCTCGGCCCACCGAGCCTTGGCGGCGCAACCCAGGGGGAGCGACCGGCGCCCGCTCACCACCCGTGGCGGACCGCGCTTCCCGCGCGGCGCGCGGGATTCCCCACCACCCCGCGCCGAAGGCGGTCGGCGGTCCGCGCGGGAGATCGGGAGATCCGTGGCGCGGAGCGTTCACAATGGGCCGCGAGCGGCGAAGATGGGGTCATGGGATTCCATGTCGACTCCGAGGCCGGGCGGCTGCGCCGCGTCATACTGCACCGCCCCGACCTGGAGCTCAAACGGCTCACCCCCACCAACAAGGACGCCCTGCTCTTCGACGACGTCCTGTGGGTGCGCCGTGCCCGCCAGGAGCACGACGGCTTCGCCGATGTGCTGCGGGACCGCGGGGTCGAGGTGCATCTCTTCGGGGACCTGCTCACCGAGAGCCTGACCCTGCCGGACGCGCGGGCGCTGGTGCTGGACCGGGTCTTCGACGAGAAGGAGTACGGGCCGCTGGCCACCGACCACCTGCGCGCCGCCTTCGACGAGCTGACCGCTCCGGAGCTGACCGAGGCGCTGATCGGCGGCATGACCAAGCGGGAGTACCTGGCGCGGTACCCGGAGCCGGTCTCCGTCCGCTTCCACGCCATGGAGCCCGATGACTTCCTGGTCAATCCGCTGCCGAACCACCTCTTCACCCGGGACGCCTCCGCATGGGTGTACGACGGGGTGTCGATCAACGCGATGCGCTGGCCCGCCCGCTGGCACGAGACGGTGCACTACGAGGCCGTCTACCGCCATCACCCGCTCTTCGCGAAGGAGGACTTCCACGTCTGGTCGGAGGGCCAGGCCGCGTACCCCTCGACCATCGAGGGCGGCGATGTGCTGGTGCTCGGGAAGGGCGCGGTGCTGATCGGGATGAGTGAGCGGACCACCCCGCAGGCGGTGGAGATGATCGCCCACCGGCTCTTCGAGGCCGGTTCGGCCCGGACGATCGTGGCGCTCGACATGCCCAAGGGACGGGCCTTCATGCACCTGGACACCGTGATGACCATGGTGGACGGGGACACCTTCACCCAGTACGCGGGGCTGGGGATGCTCCGCTCGTACACCATCGAGCCGGGCGCGGGCAGCCAGGACCTCAAGGTCACCGACCATCCGCCGGAGCATATGCACCGCGCGATAGCCGCGGCCCTCGGCCTGGACTCCATCCGTGTGCTCACCGCCACCCAGGACGTCCACGCGGCCGAGCGCGAGCAGTGGGACGACGGCTGCAATGTGCTCGCGGTCGAGCCGGGCGTGGTGGTCGCCTACGAGCGGAACGCGACGACCAACACCTTTCTGCGCAAGCGCGGGATCGAGGTCATCGACATCCCGGGCAGTGAGCTGGGCCGGGGCCGGGGCGGGCCGCGGTGCATGAGCTGTCCGGTCGAGCGGGACCCGGTGGAGCCGTAGGGCCGAAGTTCCGCCCGTGAACCGCGGGGCCAGGATCCACCCTCGAGCCGTGAGGCCAGGATTCACCCTCGAGCCGTGTGAGGCCAGGATTCACCCACCCGTCTCCGTATATATGCAGAGGATCGTATATGCTTCCATGGTTCCGGGCCGCGGCACCCCGCCGTAGCCGCTGATCCGCACATGTTCGCCGTGACCTAGGAGCCACCCTTATGGCGATTGACCTCACCGGCCGCCACTTCCTCAAGGAGCTGGACTTCACCGCCGACGAGTTCCGCCGCCTGATCGACCTGGCCGCCGAGCTGAAGGCGGCCAAGCGCGCGGGGACCGAGGAGCGGCGGCTGCGCGGCCGGAACATCGCCCTGATCTTCGAGAAGACCTCCACCCGCACCCGCTGCGCCTTCGAGGTCGCGGCCGCCGACCAGGGCGCCTCGACGACCTATCTCGATCCGGTCGGCTCCCAGATCGGTCACAAGGAGTCGGTGCGGGACACCGCGCGGGTGCTCGGCCGGATGTACGACGCGATCGAGTACCGGGGCCATGGCCAGGGCGTCGTCGAGGAGCTGGCCGCCCACGCCGGGGTGCCCGTGTACAACGGCCTCACCGACGAGTGGCACCCCACCCAGATGCTCGCCGACGTGCTGACCATGACCGAGCACAGCGACAAGCCGCTGGGCCAGGTCGCCTACGCCTACCTCGGCGACGCCCGGTACAACATGGGCAACTCCTACCTCGTCACCGGCGCCCTGCTGGGCATGGACGTCCGGATCGTCGCGCCCAGCCTGCTGTGGCCCGACAACACCATCGTGGAGCTGGCCCGGCAGCTGGCCGCCGCCTCCGGCGCCCGGATCTCGCTCACCGAGAACGTCGAGGAGGGCGTGCGCGGCGCGGACTTCGTCGCCACCGATGTGTGGGTGTCCATGGGCGAGCCCAAGGAGGTCTGGGACGAGCGGATAGCGCTGCTCGGGCCGTACGCGGTGACGATGGACGTGCTGCGCGCCACGGGCAACGACGCCGTGAAGTTCCTGCACTGCCTGCCGGCCTTCCACGACCTGGGCACCGACGTCGGCCGGGAGATCCACGAGCGGCACGGGCTGACCGAGCTGGAGGTCACGGACGAGGTCTTCGAGTCCGAGTACTCCGTCGTCTTCGACGAGGCGGAGAACCGGATGCACACGATCAAGGCGGTGCTGGTCGCGACGCTCGGCGCCCGGTAGCCCTCGGGGTAGCCCTCGGCGGGCGGCTCTCGGCCGTCGGTGGGCGGCCCTCAGTCCTCCGCGGGCGGGAGGACGAACCAGACGGCCTTGCCGTAGGGGGTCGGCCGGTAGCCCGCGTCGGCGCTGAGGGTGCGGATCAGCAGCAGACCGCGTCCGCCCTCGGCGAGGCCATCGGGTCTCTTGGGCCCCTCGGGGCGGCCCAGCGAGTCCAGTCCACCGGGCGGATTCGGGTCCTGGTCGTGCACCTCGACCTGCCAGCCCCCGGTCGGCACCAGCTCCACCACCAGCTCTATCGGCTCGTCGCCGGTCGTGTGCCGCACCGCGTTGGCCACCAGCTCGGCCGTCAGCAGCTCCGCCGTGTCCCCGTCCACGGGCGCCCCGATGTCGGCCAGCGTGTTCCGGATCAGCGCACGCGCCAGCGGTACGGCGGCCGTCGTGTGCGGCAGGGCGAAGCGCCAGGTGGCGGCGTGGGAGGGATCGGGCACGGAAGGCGTCCAGTCGGTCGGCGTGAAGCGGAGTACCGCAGCCCTTGACGGTATGAAGCGGACGATAGTTCCGGAAGAGGCTGTGGGCCACTCTTGGCGGGACCTAGGGACCGAAAGGCGCATTCACGCCATACGAGGCAAATGGGCGGCGCCGGTAGTCCGGCAGGGGGCTCCGGCGAGGGCTTCAGGCGCGCGCCGCCCACGCCCGTTCCGTGAGCCCGAGCAACCGCTCGACCGTGGCGGCGTCCGGCAGCGGACCGTGATCGCCGGTCACCCCGAGCGCGGACGCGGCCGTGATGTGGCCGAGCCGCAGCGCCGACGTCAGGCCCCCGCCGCGCAGCAGCCCCGCCAGGAAACCGGCGGCGAAGGCGTCACCCGCGCCGACCGGCTCCACCACCTCCGTGCGCGGAACCGGCACCGTGACCACCCGCCCGTCGCCGTCCAAGGCGGTCGCCTCCCGTCCGCCGTCCTTGACGACGAGGAGCCGCGGACGCGGCAGCAGCTCGCGTACCCCGTCCGCGTCGAGGTCCGCGCCCCACAGGTGCCGCGCCTCGTCGAGGCCGACGAAGACGATGTCGGCGCGGTCGGCCAGGTCGCGCAGGACCGTGGCGGCCGTGCCGTCCGGCCACAGTGCGGGCCGGTGGTTGACGTCGAAGCTGATGGCGTGGCGGCGTTCGGCCGGAGGGGTCGCGAGCGCCCGTTCCACCAGGGCGCGGCAGGACGGCGAGAGCGCGGGTGTCACCCCCGTGAGGTGGACGAGCGCCGCCGACCCGAGCCGTGGATCGTCCAGGATGTCGGGGCCCAGCGCCGAGGCCGCCGAACCGCGCCGGTAGTAGTGGACACGGGTGCCCGCGGGTCCCGGCTCCTTCACCAGCAGGCCGGTCGGCCGGTGCGGATCGGACCGTACGCCCGAGACGTCGACGTTCGCCGCGGCGACGGCGGCACGCACCCGACGGCCGAACGGGTCGTCGCCGAGGGCCGAGAGCCACACGGCGGAAACGCCCAGGTCCGCGAGGTACATCGCCACATTGGACTCCGCGCCCGCCACGGAGAGCCGCAGACTCTCACCGGTGTCCAGCGACTCGGGCGGTTCGGGCGCGAGCGCGGCCATCGTCTCGCCGACGCAGACCACGGTGGTGTCGGCGGGAGGCCAGGGCGCGGCGGTCCGCGCTTCCTCGCCACCAGCGACCGGCCGCTCCCCCCGGTTGGCCGCGCTCGGCTGAGCGCTCCGCTGGAAGTCCGCGATGCGTGGTCGGCCGTCCGCGGCGCCGTCGTGGCTGGTCGCCCACGCGGCGGAGCCGCATATCGACACAGCCGCGGCGGAGCCGCACATCGACACGGCCCCGCGCCCATTCGGGGCGCCGCGGAGCCGTAGCGGACCTCGCCCGGCCCGCTCGGCGCCCGCGGCACGCGACCCGCTCACCCCAGACCCCCGATCGGTCGGTCCCCGATCGGTCGGTCCCCGCTCGGCCCGGCCGCCGGACGGTACGCCGCCGCCGGTGGCCCCGGCACCGCCACCCGGACCGAGAACAGGGCGCCGTCGTACGGGCCGGGCGCCGCGAGGCCCACCGTGGCCGTCGTGATGTGCAGGACATCACCCTGGAGACACACCCCGGCGGGCTGGCTCGCGGGCAGCCGCACGGTGCGTTCCAACGTGCCGTCCGGCAGGTGACGGCGCACCGTCCCCGTCCCCCAGACCGCCATCCACACCGCGCCCTCGTCGTCGACGGCCATCCCGTCCGGGCTGCCCTCGTCGACCGTGAGATACGTCGTCGGTGAGCCGAGCGCGCCCGTCGCCGGGTCGACCGGGTAACGGCGGACGACCCCGCGGGCGCTGTCGGCCAGATACATGGTGCGTCCGTCGGCCGTGAACGCGGGCCCGTTCGGAACGGTGATGTCCGCCAGCACCCGTACCACCGTGCCGTCGTGGTCCACCCGGTAGAGGGAGCCCGCGTCCTCGTCGGCGTCGTAGCCCATGCTGCCCGCCCAGAACCTGCCGGACGGGTCGGCGGTGCCGTCGTTCATGCGCCGGGCGGGCCGGGCATCCGCCTCGGGCCGCGCCAGCCAGGTGGCGGTGGAGTCCGGCCCGAGCAGACAGATACCGGTGCCCGCGGCGGCGATCCAGGCGCCGGGCCGACCCGCCACGGGGGCCACCGCGCCCAGCGGGACGGGCAGCTCGGCCAGCTTCCGCAAGGGCGCGGCGGGGTCCTGGGGGGCCGTCAGCAGGCGGCCCTCGAGGATGTCGACGAGTACCAGGGCCCCACCGGTCCAGCGGATGCCCTCGCCCAGACCGAGGCGGTCGGGGCGGGTCGCGCGCGGGTCCCCGGTCATGAGGTGGCCTCCCGGACCGCGGCGCGGAAGGGGCGGGCGCGGTCGCGCAGGGCGTCCTGACCGCCGCCGTGGGCGGCGTCGCCGATGAGGGGCGAGCCGATGCCGACCGCGGTCGCCCCGGCGGCCAGATAGGCGCGGGCCGCCGCCTCGTCGACGCCGCCGACCGGTACGAACACCTCGTGCGGGAACGGCCCGCGCAGCGCCTTGAGATAGCCGGGCCCGCCCGCCTGGGCGGCCGGGAAGATCTTCAGCCCCTCGGCGCCGAGCGCGCGTGCGCTGATGACCTCGGTCGGGGTCATGACCCCGGCCAGCGCCGGGAGGCCCAACTCGCGCGCGGTGGACATCCCCTCGCCCAGACCGGGGGTGACGGCGAAGCCGGCGCCCGCCCGGTGGGCGGCGCGGGCGTCGTCGGCGGTGAGCACGGTGCCCGCGCCGAGGGGGCGGCCGGGGCCGAGGGCCTTGCGGGCCCGCTCGATGACGGTCAGGGCGTCCTCGGTGGTCAGCGACACCTCGATGAGTTCGATGCCTTCGTCGGCCAGGGTCAGTACGGTGCGCAGCGCGGCCTCGGGGTCGCTGCCGCGCACGATGGCGACCAGCCGATGGGCGGCCAGGGCGGCTCGCAGGTCCACGGGGGAACTCCTCTCAGCGAATGGGGCGGGTTCAGGCGCAGCGGCAGGTCGCGGTGAGCGTGAGCCGCCAGCGGACCTCGCCCGAGGCGGGGACCCGCGCGGCGTCGGCGGGACCCGCGTCGGCGAGGTCGAAGGCGCGGCCGAGCATCGGCTCGACCCCTGTGCTGCGGTAGGGGTTTCCGGCGGGGAAGCCGCCGAGGTTGCGCCATACGGCGACGGACAGCGGCTGCCCGTCGGCCTCGAGCGCGAGGGCCAGGCACCGCGCGCCGTCGTGGACGCAAGCGCGCGGGGTGTCCACGACCGCGCCGACCGCGGTGCCGTCGTCCGGTCCGAACCGGTCGAGGGCCGGGCCCAGCGGTGCGGGCCAGTCGCCCTCGAGCCACGGCGCCCCGGTCGGCCACGGCCGGTCCAGCAGCGGAGCGGCCTCCGGGAAGACCCGGGTGCGCGCCCCCTCGCGCAGCCGCAGGGTCGCCCGCGGGGTCAGGTCGAGCAGGGCGTGGGCGGCCCAGAGGAAGCGGAAGCCCGGGTCGGCGTCGAGGACGTAGTCGGCCTCGGCGCCGTCGGCGGTGCCGCGGATCGTGCGCGTCAGCGCGAACCGGTCGCAGCGCACGGTGTCCGCGTCCCCCTCGCGCCGCCACGGACGCGACCAGGCGTCGCCGTGGTCGGGGGCGCCGCGGACGGTGGGGACGCACTCCTCGAGACCGCCCGCGTCCACGAAGGCGTCCCCGGGTGCCACCCGCTGCCGCTCCGGGGCCGGGCGGTGCCACAGCCACTCGTGTCCATCCGCGCGGAGCGAGGTCCAGCGGCCGCCGTGCGCGGGGTCGGTGACGATCTCCAGCACGCCGTCACCACTCCGCGAACGAGCCGTCGGGGTGGCGCCAGACCGGGTTGCGCCAGGCGTGCCCGGTGCGGTCGGCCGCGCGCACGGCCGCCTCGTCGATGGTGATGCCGAGGCCCGGGGCGTCGCGGCGCGGCGCATGGCCCGCCACGAAGCGGAACGGCTCGGGGTCGAGGAGGTAGGACAGCAGATCGGCGTCCTTGTTGTAGTGGATGCCGCGGCTCTGCTCCTGGATCAGGAAGTTCGGCGTCGCGAACGCGACCTGGAGGCTGGCCGCCAGCGCGATGGGGCCGAGCGGGCAGTGCGGGGCGAGCTGGGCGCCGTAGGCCTCGGCGAGCGAGGCGATGCGGTGGACCTCGGAGATGCCGCCCGCGTGGGACAGGTCGGGCTGTGCGACGGCGATGCCCGCGGCGAGGACCGGCAGGAACTCCGTACGCCCGTAGAGCCGTTCACCGGTGGCGAGGGGCACCGGGCTCGCGGCCACCAGGCCGGGGAGCAGATGGCCGTGCTCGGGGACGACCGGCTCCTCCACGAACAGCGGGTGGAGGGCGGCCAGTTCGGGCAGGACACGGCGGGCCGCGGCGGCGGTGAAGCGGCCGTGGAAGTCGACGGCCACGTCGCGGTCCGGGCCGAGCGCCTCCCTGGCCGCGGCCAAGCGGTCCACGACCGCGGCGGTCTCGGCCGCGGTGGGCATCGGGGAGGTCGCCCCGGCGCCGTTCATCTTCACCGCCGTGAAGCCCGCCTCGACCTGCGCGGCTATCTGCTCGGACAGCTCGGCGGGCTCGTCGCCGCCGACCCAGGCGTACACCCGGACACGATCGCGTACGGGGCCGCCCAGCAGGGCGTGCACGGGGGCGCCGTAGGTCTTGCCCGCGATGTCCCACAGGGCCTGGTCGAGCCCGGCGACGGCGCTGGACAGGACGGGTCCGCCGCGGTAGAAGCCGCCCTTGGTGAGCACCTGCCAGTGGTCCTGGATGCGCAGCGGATCCTGGCCGATGAGATGGCCGGCGAGGACGTCGACGGCGGTGCGGACCACCTCGGCGCGCCCCTCGACCACGGGTTCGCCCCAGCCGACCACGCCGTCGTCGGTCTCGACGCGGCAGAACAGCCAGCGCGGCGGTACGAGGAAGGTCTCGATACGGGTGATCTTCACTGACCGGTGGGCCTTTCCATGTCGTCGGGGGAGCCGCCGGGATCGGGGGAGCCGCCGATCCGGTCCAGGTCGCGGCCGGCCTGGTCGAGCAGGGCCCGCATGGCGGCCTCGGCGGCCCGCGGATCCTGGTCGCGTACGGCGTCCAGGACGGCGCGGTGGGCGGGGACCGGGTCCTCGCTGTGCGGGGAGCTGTGCACGATGCGATCGCGGTAGGCGAGGCCCGACTCGATCACCATCTCCATGCGTTCGAGGAGTTCGTTGTGGGTGGCGGCGAGCAGCGCACGGTGGAAGGCGAGGTCGGCCTCGACGGCGTGGGCGGCGTCGGAGCCGCCCTGCCCCATCGCGTCCACGGCGGCGTCCAGGGCGGCGAGGTCGGCGTCGGTGCGCCGCTCGGCAGCCAGCCGTACGGCCGCGGGCTCGATGATGCCGCGCACCTCGGCGAGGTTGCGCAGCAGCGCGCTGTCCGCGTCGGTGGTGCGGTCGCTCTCGAACTGCCAGCGCAGCACGTCGGCGTCGAGCAGGTTCCAGTCCGAACGGCTCCGCACGAAGGTGCCGCGCTTCTGCCGGGCGTCGACCATCCCCTTGGCGGCCAGCACCTTCAGCGACTCGCGCAGTGCGGTGAGGCTGACATCCAGTTCGCTCTGGAGGGCGACCAGGTCCAGGGTGGATCCCTCGGGGAGGTCGCCGCTCAGCACGCGGCGGGCGAGGGCCTCCACGGTCTGGCCGTGCACGCCGCGGCGGGCGTAGGGCGTCATGTCGTACTGCCTTTCTGGTGCGAGCTGATCGCGGTGGTCATGCGGAGGACTTGACGACGCTCCAGCCGCCGTCCACGAGAAGACTCGCACCGGTGATGTACGAGGACTCGTGGGAGGCGAGGAAGGCGATGGCCGCGGCCACCTCCTCCGGGGTGCCGAACCGCCCGGCCGCGGTTTCGGCGACGCTGCGCGCGCGGTCCTCGGCGGAGACCCGGTCCCAGGCCGCCGTCAGGATCGGGCCGGGCAGCACCGCGTTGACCCGCACCTCGGGGCCGTACTCCACGGCGAGCTGCCCGCACAGGGACAGCAGCGCCCCCTTGGAGGCCGCGTAGGCGGGGTGGCCGGGGATGCCCTTGTGGGCGTGGACGGACGAGGTCAGGACGACGGCTCCGCGGCGGGCGCGCAGATCGTCCAGGACGGCCCGGAAGCCGAGGAAGGCGCCGGTGAGGTTGACGGCGAGCTGCCGCTGCCAGGACTCCAGGGACGTCTCGTGGGCGGGGGTGACGTCGACGGTGTAGGCGTTGCTGACGAGCACGTCGACGGGGCCGAAGTCGCGGGCGGCGGCCGCGATCCGCCGCCACCCCTCCTCCGTGGAGACGTCGGCGGTCACGAAGCGGGCGCGGCCGCCGTCCCCGCCGATCCGCTCGGCGACCGCCGTGCCGCGCTCCCCGGCGACGTCGGCGAGCACGACGGCGGCGCCCTCCTGGGCGAGGCGTTCGGCGGTGGCGGCGCCGATGCCGGAGGCGGCTCCGGTGACCACGGCCGTGCGGTCGGTGAAGCGGTCACCGTGGCGGCGGGGCTGTTCCATCGGGGGTCGGGCTCCTTCGCTGGACTTCGGGCGGGGCAAGGGATTCACTGCCGGGTCAGGACCACCAGTTCCGCGTCGTGCTCGGCGCTCCAGGCGAACGGCAGCCCGTAGTGCAGCAGATGGGCGCCGCTGTAGGTGGTCGCCGACGCGGCGTCCCGGTAGCGGGCGGCCGGGTCGAGGCCGCGCAGCCGGAGCCGGGCCGGACGCCCGGGGACGAGCGGGGCGCCGTCCAGGCGGCCGGTGCCGAGCGCGGCGACGACGGTGCGTCCGTCGGGACCGTCGTACTGCACCCCGCAGGTGGCGTCCAGCGGACTGCCCAGGAGCCGGGCCTCGCCGAGGTGGATGACATCGCGCACCTCCTTGTAGCGGGCGATCCAGCGGGCGGCCTCGGCGCGCCGCCCGGCGTCCCAGTGGCGCAGGTCGGCGCCGATGCCGAGGACTCCGCACATGGCGGTGACGAAGCGGAAGGCGAGGCTGCGGGGCCGGGGGTCGAAGACACCGGGGGCGTCGGTGACCCAGGAGCTCATCACATGCGGGGCGTGGGCGTGCAGGAAGCCGTACTGCACGGCCAGCCGGTCCAGCGGCGCGGTGTTGTCGCTGGGCCAGACGACATCGGTGCGGGCGATCGTCGCGTGGTCGACGCGCGCGCCGCCGCCCGCGCACCCCTCGACGGTGACCCCGGGGTGGGCGGTGCGCAGCCGGTCCAGGACGCGCAGATAGCCCGCGACGTGCTGGGCGTCCAGGTCGAGGCGGTCGGCGGGACCGGCGCCGGGGCGGCCGCGCTCGGTCGGCGGCCGGTTCATGTCCCACTTGAGGTAGCTGATGTCATGGCCGGTCAGCAGCCGGTCCAGGGTGGCGATGACGAAGTCCTGGACATCGGTCCGGCCCAGGTCGAGCAGGAGCTGGTGGCGCACCAGCCGGGCCGGGCGGCCGTCGATCCGGTACACCCAGTCCGGGTGTTCGGCGTACAGCGCGCTGCCGGGGCTGACGGCCTCCGGCTCGATCCACAGGCCGAAGTCGAGCCCCAGGGCGCGGACGTCCTCGATGAACCGCCCGAAGCCCCGCGGGAACGCCACCGGGTCGGGGTACCAGTCGCCCAGTCCGCCGGTGTCGTCGGCGCGGCCGGTGAACCATCCGTCGTCGACGACGAACAGCTCGGCCCCGATGTCCGCCGCCGCCTTCGCCAGCTCCAGCTGGTCCGCCGCGTCGACGTCGAACGTGGTGGCCTCCCAGGAGTTGTAGAGGACCTTGCGGGGGCGGTGCAGCCGCTCGCCGGCCAGCCGGCGCTCAAAGCGGTGCCAGACGCGGGACAGCCCGTCAAGCCCCTCGGCGCTGAAGGCGCAGGCCAGCCGTGGCGTGGTGAGGGTGTCGCCGGGCGCCAGGCGCACCCGCCCCTCGTGCGGTACGCGGCCCGCGCGTATCCGCACGGCGCCGCCGGGTTCGGCCTCCGCGGTGAGATGCCAGTTGCCGGGCCACTCCAGGGCCATGCCATAGGCGGGGGCGTCGCCCGGGTCCGCGGCGTCCTGGACCGCGAGCCAGGGGGCGTAGGCGCCGTGCTCCCGGCGGCACCGAGGCCGGCGAGGAACAGCCGTCGGCTGGGGTGTGCGTACGTCATGAAGTGCTCCTTGTGGATCCACTCGACGGGGCCCGGCCCCGCTGACGGGGCCGGGGCGCGCTCGCGGCGGATCCAGGTTCGCGTGGCGCTCGCACCACGTCAATAATAATTCCTAATTTATTTGAGCTGGGTTCGGTGTACGGAGCCGTCGACCCCGCGGTACACGGCGTCGACCGCGCCGTCCGGACCCGCGACCGCCCCGAGCGCACCGTCGAACGCGGCGCCGGGGAACTCCTGCCGCTTGGTCCACCCCTGCCAGCCGCCGGTCTCGTACCGCCGCTGCCAGAGGGTGTAGTCACCGGCCCGCGCGTACAGCACCACCGCGTCGCCCGCGGCGACCAGCGTCGGGCTGCCGCCCACCGTCCCGCCGAGCGAACTCCACTCCGACCACTGCCCGGAGGCGTCGCGCGACCGCGTCCACACCTCGTCCGCCGAGGTCCGGACGGCCACATGGACCCGCCCCCGGGCGTCCACGACGGCCGACGGCTTGCCGTACGTGGGCCGGTCGCCCGGCGTGCCGAGCGACGACCAGCCGGACGACGGCCCCCGCTGGGTGATCCGCCCGTCGGCGCCGCGCGCGGTCAGCGTCCAGTGCGTTCCGTCGGTAAACGCCACCGAGGGGGCGTCGGTCAGCCTCCCGCCGAGGTCCTGCCAGCCGCCCCAGCGCCCGTGCGCGAAGACCCGCCGGTACGTCCGGGAGTCGGCGCCGCGCACGAAGACGTCTATCCGTCCGTCCGCCGAGGCGTGGGCGGCGGGCTGCCCGAGGATCCTCCCGTGCGCCGGGCCGCCGAGGTCCTTCGTCCGGGGCCCGCCGCCGCCGTCGTGCTGGACGAGGGCGCCGCCCGGTCCGCGGAAGAAGGTGGTCAGCGTGTCGCCGTCGCGTACCACGGCCGGGCTCGCCGCTTCCGTCGCACCGAGGATCGTGACGGCCCAACGGCAGCACCCCATCGAGCCCCGCATGCGTGCGGGCCTCGATGGGGTGCGGCGGCCTGCCCCCGAAGGGGTTCTCAGATGTCGCGGAAGGTCTCGATCTGGGCGCCGATCGAGTTCAGCCGCTCCGCGAGGTCCTCGTAGCCGCGGTTGATGACGTACACGTTGCGCAGTACGGAGGTGCCCGGCGCGGCCATCATCGCCAGCAGGACGACCACGGCGGGCCGCAGGGCGGGCGGGCACATCATCTCGGCGGAGCGCCAGCGGGTCGGGCCCTCGACCAGGACGCGGTGCGGGTCGAGGAGTTTGACGTGGGCGCCGAGGCGGTTGAGCTCGGTGAGGTAGATCGCGCGGTTGTCGTAGACCCAGTCGTGGATCAGCGTCGAACCCTGGGCGACGGCCGCGATCGCCGCGAAGAAGGGCACGTTGTCGATGTTGACGCCGGGGAACGGCATCGGGTGGATCTTGTCGATGGGGGCCTGCAACTTGGACGGGCGCACGGTGAGGTCGACCAGCCGGGTGCGGCCGTTGTCCGCCGCGTACTCCCGGGAGCGCTCGTGGTCCAGCCCCATCTCCTCCAGGACGGCCAGCTCGATCTCCAGGAACTCCACCGGCACCCGGCGGATCGTCAGCTCCGACTCGGTGATGACGGCGGCGGCCAGCAGGCTCATCGCCTCGACCGGGTCCTCGGAGGGCGAGTAGTCGACATCGCGGTCGATGCGTGCCACGCCGTGGACGGTCAGCGTGGTGGTGCCCACGCCCTCGACCTTGACGCCCAACTCCTCCAGGAAGAAGCAGAGGTCCTGGACCATGTAGTTGGACGAGGCGTTGCGGATCACCGTGACACCGTCGTGCCGGGCGGCCGCCAGCAGTGCGTTCTCGGTGACGGTGTCGCCGCGTTCGGTCAGCACGATGGCGCGGGTGGGGGCGACCGAGCGGTCGACGTGGGAGTGGTACATCCCGTCGGTGGCGGTCACTTCGAGACCGAAGTGGCGCAGCGCGGTCATATGCGGCTGCACGGTGCGGGTGCCGAGGTCGCAACCGCCCGCGTAGGGAATCCGGAAGCGGTCCATCCGGTGCAGCAGCGGGCCGAGGAACATGATGACGCTGCGCGTCCGGCGCGCGGCCTCGGTGTCCATGGCCTCGAGGTCCAGTTCGGCGGGCGGCACGATCTCCAGATCGGCGCCGTCGTTGATCCAGCGGGTGCGGACGCCGATGCTGCCCAGGACCTCGAGGATGCGGTAGACCTCCTCGATCCTGGCGACCCTCCGCAGCGTCGTACGGCCCGCGTTGAGGAGCGTGGCGCACAGCAGCGCCACACACGCGTTCTTGCTCGTCTTGACGTCGATGGCCCCGGACAGCCGGCGGCCGCCGACCACCCGGAGGTGCATCGGGCCCGCGTAGCCGAGGGAGACGATCTCGCTGTCCAGGGCCTCGCCGATCCTGGCGATCATCTCAAGACTGATGTTCTGGTTTCCCCGCTCAATGCGGTTGACCGCACTCTGGCTTGTGCCGAGTGCCTCCGCGAGCTGGGACTGGGTCCAGCCCCGGTGTTGACGGGCGTCACGGATGAGCTTGCCGATACGCGAGAGGTAGTCGTCAGTCATACAGAAGAGGCTATCTCACATATGAGATGCGCACGCGACGGGGGCGGCGGAAGGAGTGGTGTCTCACCAGTCGGCATTGTTCTATTAGTATGCAAACAATCGGGGAAACTCGTGGTGAAGCGAGGGGGTCGATATGCGTCCCGTCCGACGGCGCGCGCTCATCGTCGTTCTGCCCTTTGTGCTGGCGTGGGCCGTGGTCGTGGCGACTTTCGCCGGGCTGCGCGACCGGCTGCCGGATCCGCTCGCCACGCATTTCGGCGCGGACGGGAAGGCCGACGGATTCACCGGTACGGGTGCGTTCCTCTCGGTGGTCACCGCCGTCCTCATCGGCTCCGGCCTCCTCACCCTCGTACCCACCCTCCGCCTGACCAAGGGCCTCGCCGCCCAGCGGTTCGCGGTCGCCCTCGGCTACGGCATGTCCGGCCTGCTGGGCTACGCCTTCGCGTCCCTGCTCTTCGCCAACGCCGACGCCAACGCCGACGCCACCCGCGCCTCCCGGGTCTCCCTGCCCCTGTGGCAACTGGGCATCGCCCTCGCCGTCGCGGCCGTGATGGGCACGCTGGGCGTGCTGCTCGCGAGCCGGGACGCGGCGTCCGCGGCCGGATCCGGGAAGCGGGCCGCCGCGCCCCGGCTCCCGCTGGCCAAGGGCGAAGTGGCCACCTGGACGCGCTCCGTCGGATCGCCCGTGCTGCTCGCCGTGGGGGCGGGGACCGCGCTGCCGGGCGCCGTGCTGGTCGCCGTGGGCTCGGCGACGGGGGCGTTGCTGATCGTCGCCGGGCTGGTCTCCACCGCACTGGCCCGCTGCCGGGTGACCGTCGACCACCGGGGCCTCGCCGTCGCCTCATGGTTCGCCCCGCGCCCCCGGATGCGGATACCGCTGGACCGGATCGAACGCGCCACCAGCCGCGAGGCCGCCGCGCTGAGCCTCGGCGGCTGGGGCTACCGGGTCCGCGGCGGCGGCAGCGCCCTGGTGTTCCGCTCCGGCGACGCGCTGTTCCTGACGCTCGCCACGGGCCGGGAGTTCGCGGTGACGGTGGACGACGCCGCCACCGCCGCCGCCCTGCTCAACGCCCTGATCGAGCGGGACCGCCCCGCGGCGGGGGAGCGCGGCTGAGATGCTCTTCCGCGTCGACCCCGGCTCCGCGGTCCCGCTGGCCGACCAGATCGCCGCCTCCGTACGCGGCGCGATCGCCGACGGCACCGTGCGCCCCGGCGAACGCCTCCCCGCCGCCCGCGCGCTCGGTGAATCCCTCGGCGTCAACGTCCACACGGCCCTGCGCGGCTACCAACGGCTCCGCGAGGAGGGCCTGATCGAACTCCGCCGAGGCCGCGGCGCGGTCGTCACCGGCGCCCAGCCCACGGCCCGCGCCCGGCTCCTGGAGGGCGTCCAGGGCCTGGTGGACCAGGCCCGCGCCCTGGGCCTCTCCGACGAGGAGGTCCTGACCCTCGTCAGAACCCGCCTCGCGGACGGCTGAGGTCCGTCAGAACTCGGAGGTCTCCAGCTCCGATACGGTCGGTGTCCCCGTTCGAGTCGGAGGTCACCTCGACGATCAGTAGGGTCTGGTCGGGGAGCAGGGCACCGGCGTCCTTGGCCAGCTCCCGGGGGACGACGGCGAGGTCCGGCACAAACCAGTTGGGGGTGCCGGGGAGGTCCAGGTCGCCTGATCCCGCCATACAGCCCAGGGCGCTCACCTTGGGTGCGATGCGCTCCCGGACCTTGGCGATCGTGCCCTCGTGATCCCAAGCCGGCGACAGCGGTTCGATGAACCCCTCGATCACCTGTACGCGATCGAAGCCCCGGATGCGCTGGACCGCGTACTTGAGCGCGGTCTCGGGATCGTCGGCCGGGTACGCGGGTGGTCGTGTGCTCATCGGTCCTCCACCGGGTGTCGGAACGCGAGGTCTATCGCGGTCCATACGCGGTGTGCGGGGTTCCGGACCGGTAGTCACCCGTACCGGTGACGGTCCCCCGTCACCACCGCCGCCAGCGTCCGGGCCGGGCCGTCGACCGCCGGGCCGTGCAGGAGTTCGGTGCGGTGGAGGAGGCGGGGGGCGATCAGGGGGGACGTGACGATGCCAGGGGTGCCCTTGGTGGCGGGGTGGGGGAGGAGGGCCAGGCCGTGGCCCGCGGCGGTGAGGGCGAGGAGGCCGCGGACATCGGTGCCCTCGTACGTCAGCGAGGTACGGAAGCCGTCGGTCCGGCTGACCGCGCGCAGCTGCTCCAGCGGCATCGCGGCGTCCGGGGCGTCCAGCCACTCCGCGTCGGCGAGGTCGGCCAGCCGCAGGCCGAGGCGGCGGGCCAGCGGGTGGCCGGTGGGCAGGGCGACCACCAGCGGGGCCTCCGCGACCGTGACCGCGGTGAGCGGGCCCACCTCGGGCAGCGGCAGCGCGTCGGCGGGGGTGGCCGGGCCGTCGACCAGCCCCAGGTCCAGGGTCCCGGACGCCACCGCGGCCGGGATCTCGCGGCGGCCGAGGATCCGCAGGGAGGCCCTGGCGGCCGGATGCGCCTGCCGCACCCGGTCCAGGGCCGCGGCGATCCTCGGGGTCATCGCCAGCGGTGAGGCACCCACCACCAGCCGGGCGGCGCCCGCCCCCGACAGCCGCTCGACGTCGGCCCGCGCCGCGTCCAGACGGAGCAACAGCGGACCGGCGTGTTCCAGCAGCCGGGCGCCCGCGCTGGTGAGCATGACCGGCCGCCGGGTCAGCAGCGGCGTCCGCAGATCCGCTTCCAGGGACGCGATGTGCTCGGAGACCGCCGCGGGGGTGAATCCCAGCTCATGGGCGGCGTCGGAGAAGGATCCGCAGCGGGCCACGGAGATGAACGTGCGGAGCAGATGCGGGTCCATGGCAGCAGTATCGCGGTGGCGGGGGCGGCTCAGTCGGCGATCACCCTTACCGGTGAAGACGGGGGAACACCGGTGCACATCGGTGGGCGCACCCGGGCAGGGCATGACCGTGCGGGGGCGATGTACTAGAGTTATCTCGACATCGAGATATCTGCTGGCAGCGCACTGCCGCCCCGCGCCGGTAAGGCTTACCTAACTTAGCCATACCTTAGCGGATCGGCGCGGGCATGTGACGGCAGCATTGCGGTGGTACGCGCGAAATCATGCATGAAGGAGACTGTCGTGTCGGCGAACAGCTTCGACGCCCGCAGCAGCTTGCAGGTGGGCGACGAATCGTACGAGATCTTCAGGCTGGACAAGGTCGAGGGGTCGGCCCGGCTCCCTTACAGCCTCAAGGTGCTGCTGGAGAACCTGCTCCGCACCGAGGACGGCGCGAACATCACCGCCGACCACATCCGCGCCCTGGGCGGCTGGGACTCGCAGGCCCAGCCCAGCCAGGAGATCCAGTTCACGCCGGCCCGCGTGATCATGCAGGACTTCACGGGTGTGCCCTGCGTGGTCGACCTCGCCACCATGCGTGAGGCCGTCAAGGAGCTCGGCGGCGACCCGGCGAAGATCAACCCGCTGGCCCCGGCCGAGCTGGTCATCGACCACTCCGTGATCGCCGACCGCTTCGGCACCCCGGACGCCTTCACCCAGAACGTGGAGCTGGAGTACGGCCGCAACAAGGAGCGCTACCAGTTCCTCCGCTGGGGCCAGACCGCCTTCGACGAGTTCAAGGTCGTCCCGCCCGGCACCGGCATCGTCCACCAGGTCAACATCGAGCACCTGGCCCGTACCGTCATGGTCCGGGGCGGCCAGGCGTACCCGGACACCCTGGTCGGCACCGACTCCCACACCACCATGGTCAACGGCCTCGGTGTGCTCGGCTGGGGCGTCGGCGGCATCGAGGCCGAGGCCGCGATGCTGGGCCAGCCGGTCTCCATGCTGATCCCGCGCGTCGTCGGCTTCAAGCTCACCGGCTCGCTGCCGACCGGCACCACCGCCACCGACCTGGTGCTGACGATCACCGAGATGCTGCGCAAGCACGGCGTCGTCGGCAAGTTCGTCGAGTTCTACGGCGAGGGCGTGGCCTCCATCCCGCTGGCCAACCGCGCCACCATCGGCAACATGTCGCCGGAGTTCGGCTCCACCGCCGCGATCTTCCCGATCGACGGCGAGACCATCAACTACCTGAAGCTCACCGGCCGCAGCGAGCAGCAGCTCGCGCTGGTCGAGGCGTACGCCAAGGAGCAGGGCCTCTGGCTGGACCCGGCCGCCGAGCCGGACTTCTCCGAGAAGCTGGAGCTGGACCTGGCGACGGTCGTCCCGTCGATCGCCGGCCCCAAGCGCCCGCAGGACCGCATCATCCTGGCCGAGGCCGCCGAGAAGTTCGCCCAGGACGTCCGCGCCTACGCCCCCGTGGCCGACCTGGACGAGGCGGGTGTCGAGTCCTTCCCGGCCTCCGACGCCCCGGCCGTATCCAACGGCGTGCCCACCAAGCCGACCCCGGTGATCGCCCCCGACGGCTCGCAGTACGAGATCGACCACGGCGCCGTCACCGTCGCCGCGATCACCTCCTGCACCAACACCTCCAACCCGTATGTGATGGTCGCGGCCGCCCTGGTGGCCAAGAAGGCCGTCGAGAAGGGCCTCACCCGCAAGCCGTGGGTCAAGACCACCCTGGCCCCCGGGTCCAAGGTCGTCATGGACTACTACGACCGCGCCGGGCTCACCCCGTACCTCGACAAGCTGGGCTTCAACCTCGTCGGCTACGGCTGCACCACCTGCATCGGCAACTCCGGCCCGCTGCCGGAGGAGGTCTCCAAGGCCGTCAACGACGCCGACCTGGCCGTCACCTCGGTCCTCTCCGGCAACCGCAACTTCGAGGGCCGGATCAACCCCGACGTCAAGATGAACTACCTGGCGTCCCCGCCGCTGGTCGTCGCCTACGCCATCGCGGGCTCCATGAAGGTGGACATCACCAAGGACGCCCTCGGCATCGACCAGGACGGCAACCCGGTCCACCTGACGGACATCTGGCCCTCCGAGAAGGAGGTCGAGGAGGTCGTGGCCTCCGCGATCGGCCAGGAGATGTTCAACACCAGCTACGCCGACGTCTTCGCCGGTGACGCCCAGTGGCAGTCGCTCCCGGTGCCGACCGGCAACACCTTCGAGTGGGACCCGGAGTCCACCTACGTCCGCAAGCCCCCGTACTTCGAGGGCCTGACGATGGACCCGGCCCCCGTCGAGGACATCGCCGGCGCCCGGGTGCTGGCCAAGCTGGGCGACTCGGTCACCACCGACCACATCTCCCCGGCCGGTGCGATCAAGGCCGACACCCCGGCCGGCAAGTACCTCACCGAGCACGGTGTCGAGCGGCGTGACTTCAACTCCTACGGCTCCCGCCGGGGCAACCACGAGGTCATGATCCGCGGCACCTTCGCCAACATCCGGCTGCGCAACCAGATCGCGCCCGGTACCGAGGGCGGCTTCACCCGCGACTTCACCCAGGACGGCGGGCCGGTCTCCTTCATCTACGACGCCTCGCAGAACTACCAGGCGGCCGGCGTCCCGCTGGTCATCCTGGCGGGCAAGGAGTACGGCTCCGGCTCGTCCCGCGACTGGGCGGCCAAGGGCACCGCGCTGCTCGGCGTCAAGGCCGTCATCGCCGAGTCGTACGAGCGCATCCACCGCTCGAACCTCATCGGCATGGGCGTCCTGCCGCTCCAGTTCCCCGAGGGCGCCTCGGCGGAGTCGCTGGGCCTGACCGGCGAGGAGACCTTCGAGATCACCGGCGTCACCGCGCTCAACGAGGGCGGCATCCCGGAGACCATGAAGGTCAAGGCGGGCGAGGTGGAGTTCGACGCCAAGGTGCGCATCGACACCCCCGGCGAGGCGGACTACTACCGCAACGGCGGCATCATGCAGTACGTGCTGCGCTCGCTGATCCGCAAGTAAGCACGGCTCAACGGCTCAACGGCTCAGCAGCTCAACGGCTCAGCGGCTCACGGCCGCGACGACGGGCCGCACCCCCGCCCGGGGTGCGGCCCGTCCGCGTACCCGGATGCCCCGCGGTCAGAGAAACGTCCCGGACGGGATGTACGGCATCGGCGGCGGCATACCCCGCAGACACACATAGCCGCTCGTGGACAACTCGAGCCCGGCCTCGATCCCCACGTCCACCGCCCACTGCTGCTCGGCCGTCAGCCCCGGCACCCGCGCTTCGGCGCCCTCCGGAAGACACAACAGGGCCGCCGTCAGCAGCCGCTTCGCCAGCCGCCGCGAGGTCGCGGCCAGCATCTCGACCTTGCCGTCCTCGCCGACGTAGCAGTAGCCGCTGCCCGCGAGGTCGTCCACCACCAGCAACCGCCGCTGGGTGAGCAGCAGTTCGTGGTCGGCGCCGTGCGCGCCGCCCCGGGTGCGGCGGTCCACCGAGTCCAGCAGATCCCGGTGGCGGGCCACGCCCTCGTGCACCGCGCCGTCCGGTGGTGACAGCCGCTCCTTGGTCTCCGGTCCGACCGTGCCGCGCAGCCGCATCGCCGGATGCAGCGCGAACCCCGCGCGCCGGTAGGTGCTCGCCGCGCGCGGGTCCTCCGATCCGCAGATGATGCCGCGCAGACACCCGCGTCCGTACAGCAGCGCCGCGGCCAGCAACTCCCGTCCGACGCCCTGCCGCTGGGCCCGCGGCAGCACCGCGAACATCGAGAGCCCCCAGGTGCCCTCGCGCCGGGCCGACAGCGTCACGCCGAGCGGCATCCCGGCCTCGTCCAGGGCGAGCCAGCAGCCGCCCGGGTCGGTGCGGGCGAGGTGGCGGTGCCGCTCATGGACCTCGGCCACGTACCCAGGCGGCCATCCGTCCTTGCCCGCGAGGGCGGCGGAGTCCCCGAAGGCGGCGGCCACCACCTCCCATGCCGCCTCGGCGTCCTCGTCGGTGTCACGTAGCTGGCGGAGGATCATGCGCCCATGATGGCGCGTCCGACGAGCGATTGCCGGTACGCGGTGGCGGCTTGCTCGACCGGCGAACGCGACAACGTTGTCAGGCTGACTGTAACGATCAGTACGCCGCCAACCGGGTGTCCCTGTCAAGACCGTCTCCGCACTCTTACGGCCGACGGCCCCCGTGCGGTACGGTCCCCACGGCTTGCTCGACCCGGCGATCGCGGCCCTTCCGAACAAGGTGGGACCGCAATGCCCTCAAGACCCCTGGCCGCCCTGGCGGCCGCGGCCCTGACCGCGGGGCTCCTCGCCACCGCGGCCACCGTGCCCGCGTCGGCCGCCCCGCCGCCGACGCTGGTCAAGGACCCGGCGGCGTACGTCGATCCACTCATCGGCAGCTCGGCCGGCGGCAACACCTTCCCCGGTGCCGTCGCGCCCTTCGGCATGCTGTCGTGGAGTCCGGAGAACACCCGCGGCGACGCCACCCGGACCGCCGCGCCCGGCGGCTACCACTACGACGCCACCCGCGTCCGCGGTTTCAGCCTCACCCATATGTCCGGCACCGGCTGTGCGGGCGGCGCGGGCGACATCCCCTTCTTCCCCCACGTCGGCGAGGTCACCTCGTCACCCGCCGCCGACACCAAGGACCAGGTCTACGCGTCCGACTTCAGCCACTCCGACGAGACCGCCGAACCCGGCCGCTACAAGGTCTCCCTCGCCTCCGGCGCCGGTGCGGAGCTGACCGCCACCGCCCGCACCGGCTCGGCCCGCTTCACCTACCCCGCGGACAAGACCGCCTCCCTGCTGATCCGCACCTCCTCCTCCGAGGTCGGCAGCTCGGACGCCGACCTCACCATCGACCCGGCGCACCGCACCGTCTCCGGCTCGGTCACCAGCGGCAACTTCTGCGGCTATCTCGACCCCGAGGGGCGCCGCAGCTACTACACGCTGCACTTCACCGCCACGTTCGACACCGCGTTCACCGCCCAGGGCACCTGGCGGGACGGCACCCTGCGGCCCGGCACCACCAGCGCCGAGGGCGGCTCGGGCGGCTATGGCAGCGACGGCCGCCCGGTGGCCGGAAAGGGCTCCGGCGGCTATCTCCAATTCGCTCCGGGCACCCGCCGGGTGGGCGTCAAGGTCGGCATCAGCTACGTCAGCGGCCAGGGCGCCCGGGCCAACCTCGCCGCCGAGAACCCGCCGCGGCGCGGCTTCGACCAGGTGCGGAGCGCCGCGTACGACGCCTGGCGGCGACAGTTGTCGGCCATCCGGGTCGGCGGCGGCGCGGACGCGGACCGCACCACCTTCTACTCCGCGCTCTACCACTCGCTGCTGCACCCCAATGTCATCAGCGACGCCGACGGCCGCTACCGGGGCAGCGACGGCGAGGTGCACCGGGTGAGCCGGGGCCACCGGGCCCAGTACGGCACCTTCTCCGGCTGGGACGTCTACCGCTCCCAGCTCCAGCTGCTCACCCTGCTGGAGCCGGACAAGGGCTCCGACATCGCCCAGTCCCTGCTGAACCTCGCCCAGCAGAACGGCGGCGTCTGGGACCGCTGGCTCCAGGGCGCCTCGGGGACGCATGTGATGAACGGCGACCCGTCGGCCGCCGCCCTCGCCGGGATCCGGGCCTTCGGCGGCGGTGACTTCGACCTCGACGCCGCCCTCGACTCGCTCGTCAAGGCGGCCACCGAGCCGACCGGGAAGGATCTCAGCCCGGCGGGCAAGCCCATCATGTCGGTCGGCCAGCGGCCCTCCCTGGACAAGTACCTGAAGCTGCACTACATGCCGTCCGTCTCCAACGCCTGGGGCGGCGCGGCCGAGACGCTCGAGATGTCCGGCGCGGACTTCGCCGTCTCCCAGCTGGCGCGGGCCGCCGGCCGTAAGGACACCGCCGAGACCTTCGCGCGTCGCGCCCAGTGGTGGCAGAACAACTTCAACGCCGCCGCCGACCCGGAGACCGGCGGCTACGCCGCCAACCGTAAGGCCGACGGCAGCTGGGTCACCGGCTTCACCCCGGCCACCGGCAACGGGTTCGTCGAGGGCACCAGCGCCCAGTACACCTGGATGGTCCCGCACAACCCCGCGGGTCTCTTCGCCGCCATGGGCGGTAAGGACGCCGCGGTGAAGCGTCTGGACACCTTCTTCCACGACGCCGATGGGGGCTGGGCGCTCACCGGCAAGGGCGGCGAGAAGTCCGAGCTGGACAACGAGCCGTCGATCAACGTGCCCTATCTCTACGCCTACGCCGGACAGCCGTACAAGACGCAGGAGACCGTGCGCGCCGCGATGCGTCAGCTGTGGACCACGAAGTCCGACGGCATCCCCGGCAACGACGACCTCGGCGAGATGTCGTCGTGGTACGTCTTCTCGGCGCTCGGCATGTACCCCCAGGTGCCCTCCCGCGCCGAACTGGTCCTGGCCTCGCCCCTCTTCCCGCGGATCGAGATCGACCGCGGCGGCCGGGACATCTCCATCCGCGCCCCGCAGGCCGCGCCCGGCGCGCCGTACGTCCAGGCGCTGAAGGTGAACGGGCGGGCGAGCGACCGCCCCTGGCTGCCGGAGTCCTTCGTGACGCACGGCGGAACGCTGGACTACACCCTGTCCGACGCCCCCGACCGCACCTGGGGCTCGGCCCCGTCCGACGCCCCGCCCTCCTTCCGCGAGGGCGAGCAGCCGTACCAGATCGGGGTCGGGCCCACCACGGGCACGCTCGCCCCGGGCGACAGCCTGACCGTGAAGGTGGCCGCCGTCCCGGTCAGCGAGGGCGACCGCCCCGAGGTGCGCTTCACCACCGACGCCCCCGACGGGATCACCGCCGCACCCGCCTCCGGGACGGTGGGCCCGGACGGCACGGCGGAGATCTCCCTGCGCGCGGGGAAGGACACGGCCGAGGGGTTCTACGACGCGAAGGTGACGGTGACCAGTGAGGGCACCGAGGTCGTCCAGCCGATCACACTGACCGTGGCCGCTCCCGGCTCGCTGCTGGCCGCGTACAACAACGTCGGCGCGACCGAGGACGCCGGTGAGCACGACGAGGGCGACTACGACGGCGGCGGCTGGAGCTACTCCCGCCAGGCCCTCGCCGCGGCCGGCCTCGAGCCGGGCGCCAAGGGCACCACCCAGGGCCTGGACTACACCTGGCCCGCCTCCCCGTCCGCCCGCCCCGACAACGCCTCCGCCACCGGCCAGACCATCGCCCTGCCCGAGTCCACCGCGCTCTCCTTCATCGGCAGCGCGGTCAACGGCAACCAGAAGGCCACGGCCAAGGTCACCTACACCGACGGCAGCTCGGACGAGGCGGACCTGTCCTTCACCGACTGGACGGTGGGAGGCGGCGGCGGAACGGTCCAGTACGGCAACGTGACCGTCGCCAGAACCCCGTACCGCAACATCAGCGGCGGCGACAAGGACGTGGTGGACGCCTACATCTTCGCCACGAAGGCGTTCCGCGCCCCCGAGGGCAAGACGGTCAAGAGCGTCACGCTGCCCGACAACGCGGATCTCCACGTCTTCGCGGTCGCCCGCGGCTGACCGAGTCAACGCGAGGGATAGCGACCTACGATCGAGTGATACGAGGGCAAGTGCCACAGGCGCTTGCCCTCGTGTCACTAGCGTTCGACGCATGGTCAGTTCTTCAGTCCACTTCGGACTCGGAAACACCCCGGCACGAAACAGCGGGCCTTCGCCGAAGTGCGGGCCGAAACCCGGGCCGAAACCCAGGTGGAGGTCCGCGCCGAGAGCGTCTTGCGGGTCCTCAACGCTCGGGGGCTCGAGGTCACTGCCGAGACCCGCGAGCGCGTGGGGTCGTGCAAGGATCTGGACCTCCTCGACACCTGGCTGGACCGTGCCGTGACCGCCTCCCGCACCGAGGATCTGTTCGCCGACGGTTAGCACTGAGAGGGCCGGGAGGGGGAGACGTCGATGTACCACTCCCGGCCCAGCAGCAGTCCGAAGAGCGGGGCGGGAAGCCGGATCATCCTCCGCATGACGGGGTTCATGCGACCCGCGCCGTCCACCTGGGAGTGGTGGGCGGCCACGGCCGCCTGCTTCTGGCGGGCGTAGCGGCGGACGTCGTAGCGGTGGGTGATGGCCGAGCGGGCGCTGAAGCGGGTGGTCAGCTCGGCCGGGTCATGGCGCAGGGGGATGCGCAGGAGTCGTACGAGGCGTAGCAGGCGTTCGACGGTGTCGCGGGGGATCGTCGCCTCGAGGATCCTCGGCGTCCGGGCCAGTTCGGCGGCTCGGCGGCCGACCTCGTGGACCTTGATGTGGTCGCGGTGGCCGTAGCCGCCGTTGGCGTCGTACGTGAGCAGCATCGCCGCGTCCTCTTCGTACAGGATCGCCGCCAGCCGTTCCGCCGCCTCCTCCGTGTCCGCCCGCGCGAAGCGGGTGCGGTCCGGCGGGTCGGGGTAGAAGAGCGGGCCATGGCCGCTGTCCGCGTAGCCGAGGTGGACGACGCGGTCGACGCCGAGTATGGCCGCGCTTGTCCGCAGTTCGCGCATCCGGAGCGGTTCGCCGTTCTCCGGGGCCGCGTCCATGAGGCCGTCCGTGGCGACCACGAGCACCACCCGGTGTCCCTCGTCGGCCAGCCGGGCGAGCGTGCCGCCCGTCAGCAGGGCCTCGTCGTCGGGGTGCGCGTGGAATGCCAGGACGGTAGCCATCCGCCCATCCTGGCATTCGTGGTCATGCGAAGGCCGCGATATGGCGTAGCGCCCACTCCGCGAAGGGGCGCGGCATCGTACGTACGCCCCGCATGGCCCGGCTCCCGCGGTACCGGCCCTAAGGGGCAGTGAAGTCCACTTCGGCTGCGGGCACCGCGCGGACGCGGCGCCCCGGAAAGTCGATGTGCCGGAAAATCGCGTTGTGGTGGGCGATCGACCGTTCCGGCGAGGCGAATTCGCCGGTGTCGGGCCGCTCCGATGTGGTGTGCCCGTCGGCGACCAGCACCACGTCGTACTGGTGGCTCAGCGCCTGCCGGGCCGTGGTGTCCACGCAGATCTCGGTCGCGAACCCGGTGACGACCACCTCCGTGACGCCCAGCGCCTTCAGGGTCTTGTCGAGCTCCGTGTGGAGAAAGCCGTCCGCACTGGTCTTGTGGACGATCACCTCGTCGGCGGAGGGCCTGAGCTCGGGCACGATCTGCCAGCCCTCGGTACCCGCCTCCAACTCACCGCCCTGGTGCTGAATCGTCACGACCGGCACGCCCGCCGCCTTGGCACGTTCGCGGAGCCCCGCGATCACGGCGACGGTCTCGGCGGCCCGGTACGAGATCGCCGCCAGGGCGTTCTGCATGTCGATGACGAGGAGCGCGGGGGCATATGGCATGGGCTCACCGTAACGGGTTGCGCAGGCTCGCCGCGCGTGAGGCGCCTCCAGGGCCGGGCAGGCCGGGTCCGCGGATACGGACCCGGCCCACTCAACCGCTCAGCCGAGGAGTTCGACCTCCGCCAGTGTCGACTTGTCGTCCGGCACCAGGCGGTAGTGCTCGTACGTACCGGGCGTCCGCACCGAGAAGACGCGGGTCTGCTTGTCCCAGGTGAAGGTCTCTCCCGACCTTCGGTCCAGGTCCCGCCACTTCTCGCCGTCGGGCGAGCCCTGGAGCACCCAGCCCGTCGGGGCCTTGCCGTGGTCCGACGAGGTCAGGGTGTACTGCACGGCGCGGCCCGGCTCCTTGACCGGGAGGTCCACCGACTCGAAGGTCGCCTCGGTGCCCGAGGTGTTGTCCAGCAGCGCCGTACCGCCGCTCGGCACCGTCAGGTCGTGGCGCGGGGTGGGCACCTTGTCGTCCTTGGTGATGGAGGACGGCGCGGCGTTCTTCCCCGTGCCCCAGGCCGACGGCTTCGGGCCCATCGCGAACTCCAGGGTGCCGCCCTTGGCGATCACCGAGTGCGGCAGCGCGGTGGAGTTCCACGCCTTGCCATTGACCTTCAGACCCTGGACGTACACGTTCCGCGCACTGTTGCGCGGGGCCTTGACGACGAGGTCGCGGCCGTTCTCCAGATGCACCGTGACCTTGGTGAACTGCGGCGATCCGATCGCGTACTCCGAGCCGCCCATCACCAGCGGATAGAAGCCCAGCGAGCTGAAGAGGTACCAGGCGGACTGCTCGCCGTTGTCCTCGTCGCCGTGGTAGCCCTGGCCGATCTCGCTGCCGGTGTAGAGGCGGGAGAGCACCTCGCGCACCTTCTCCTGGGTCTTCCACGGCTGCCCCGCCGCGTCGTACATGTACGCCACATGGTGGGCCACCTGGTTGCTGTGGCCGTACATGCCCATGCGGACGTCCCGCGCCTCGGTCATCTCGTGGATGACGCCGCCGTAGGAACCGGCGAACTCCGGCGAGGCGGTCTCCGGTGTGGAGAAGTAGGTGTCCAGCTTCTTCGCCAGGCCCGCCCGGCCGCCGTAGAGGTTGGCCAGGCCCCGGCTGTCCTGGGGCGCGGTGAAGGCGTAGCCCCAGCCGTTGGTCTCGGTGTAGTCGTAGCCCCAGATCCTCGGGTCGTACTTCTCCGAGTCCACGCGCCACTTGCCGTTCGCGTCCTTGCCCTGGAAGAAGCCCGCCTTGTCGTCGAAGAGCGAGACATAGCCCTGCGCGCGGTGCAGGAAGTACTCGGACTCCTCCTTGTAGCGGGCCTTCTTCGTTTTCGCGTAGAGCGCCTTGCCCATGTTGGCGAGGCCGAAGTCGTTGAGATAGCCCTCCAGCGCCCAGGACAGCCCCTCATGGGTCTCGGTGCTGGTGTAGCCCAGGAACGGCGAGGTGGACATGCCCTTCCGGCCGACGCCCGACGTGGGCGGCACGGCGGTGGCGTTCTTCAGCGCCGCCTCGTACGCGGCCTCGGCGTCGAACCGCACGCCCTTCAGATAGGCGTCCGCGAAGGCCACGTCCGAGCTGGTGCCGGTCATCAGATCGGCGTAGCCCGGCGAGGACCAGCGGGATATCCAGCCGCCGTCCTTGTACTGCTGCACGAAGCCGTCGACCATCGTGCCCGCCCGCTTCGGGGTGAGCAGGGAGTAGGCGGGCCAGGTGGTGCGGTAGGTGTCCCAGAAGCCGTTGTTGACGTACACCTCGCCGTCGACGATCTTCGCACCGGTGTGGGTCGGGGTGTTCTCCCCGGTGGCCGGCGAGAAGGCGCTCGCGTACTGGTTGCGGGGCTTCGCCGCCGTGCCCGTGTGCTCGAAAGCGGAATTGGGATAGAGGTACAGCCGGTAGAGGCTGGAGTAGAGCGAGGTGAGCTGGCCGCGGTCCGCGCCCTCGACCTCGACCCGGCCCAGGATGTTGTCCCACTCCGCCTGGGCGGCCCGCTTGACCTGCCCGAACGACCGCGACGCGGGCAGCTCCCGGTCGAGGTTGGCCTTCGCCTGGTCGACGCCTATCAGCGAGGTGGCGAGCCGGAGGGTGACCGTACGGTCCTTCCCCGGCTTGAAGCGGAAGTAGCCCGTGACATCCTTGCCGCCGCCCCCGTCCAGCTTGCCGCTCGCGCTCACCGGGGAGTCGAAGACGCCGTAGACGAACATCCGGCTGGCGCCGGTGGACAGTCCGCTCTTGACGTCGGAGTAGCCAGAGACGACGCCGTGCTCGGCGTCGAGGGTCAGCCCGCCGTTGTTGTTGACGTTGTCGAAGATGACGCTCGCGTCCTCGCCCGGATAGGTGAAGCGCATGGCCGCGGCGTGGTCGGTGGGCGCCATCTCCGCCGTGAGGCCGTTCTCGAAGGTCACCCCGTAGTAGTAGGGACGGGCGGTCTCCTTCTCATGGCGGAAGGGGAGCGCGCGGGCGGTGCGCCCGGCGTCCGGGGTGCCGGCCGCGCCGGACGGCATCACCTGGAAGGTCTGCCGGTCGCCCATCCAGGGGCTGGGCTCATGGCTGGCGCTGAACGCCTGGATGGTGGGGAGGTTGTCGGCGTTGTTGGCGCGGGCGTACTGGTAGAGCCAGTCGGTGGAGCCCGCGTTGGTCACCGGCGTCCAGAAGTTGAAGCCGTTGGGGACGGCGGTGGCCGGGAAGTTGTTGCCGCGCGAGAAGCTGCCGCTGGAGTTGGTGCCGCGGGTGGTCAGGGCGTAGTCCGAGAGGTGCGCCAGCGGCTTCTCGGGCGCCTTGGGGGCGATGGAGATGTCGTCCACCCAGCCGCGGAACTGCGCGGGGCCCTTGGGGGAGTCGTAGGCCACGAGGATCCGGTCGACCGTCTTGCCCGCGGCGACCGCGCCGATCCGCGACTCCTTGTGGTTCCACTGGTTGACGTAGAGCGTCTTGGAGGCGGCCTGGCCCTGCGGGCTCATCCGGGCGCCGTGCTGGTCGACCGCTCCGGGCAGCTCGCTGAGGTAGGTGCCGTCGGTGAAGGCGAGGTCGACGGAGACATGGGTGGCCGGGTAGTTCAGGTCCGTCTCGGTCATCGAGGGGAAGATCCGGTAGGACAGCCGGGTGTCCCGGGTGACGGCCGTGTCGACGTCGAAGACCTTGTTGTACGAGTACGCCCGGCCGTCCGGCTTGTGGGTGCCCGCGTAGCGCAGCGCACGGGTGCCGGTGAAGCCCGCGTTGGCCTTGGCGGTGGGGGAGCCGGTCGGGCCGCGGTCGATCTGGGTCTGCATGTCGGAGGCCGCGGGCGGAGTGGTGTCGCCGCCTGCCAGCTGCACCTCCGCGAGCTGGACGATGTCGTCCCCGGCGTTGCGGGTGATCTCCAGCCGGAAGTGCTTGAAGGGCGTGGAATTGTCGAAGGAGAACTCCCGCGTCTGCTGGCGCGAGGAGAATGTCTCGTCCTTACGGGTGTCCAGCGTCGTCCAGTCGGAGCCGTTGGCCGAGCCCTTGAGGGTCCAGTCCTTGGGGTCCCGGCCGGGGGCGTCGTTGGCGGAGGTGAGGGCGTAGCGGACGGCCTCCACCGGCTCGCTCAGGTCGAACTCGAGCCAGGCGGTGGTGTCGAAGGCCAGCCACTTGCTGGTGGCCTCGCCGTCGACGAGGTTCTCCTTGATCTCCCCGCCGTCGGTGTTCTCGTCGCTCGCGCGGACCTCGGTGACCTTGTCGGTGACATTGCCGGGGATGCCGGAGGAGTAGCCTCCGTCGACTCCCGACGCCTTCTTCTTGCCGTCGGGGCCGGTCTCGACCGTGTTCCGCCAGTCGGGCTGGGGATCGCCCGACTCGAAGGACGAGGCGAAGGTGCGGTCGGCATGGTGCGCGGAGTCCGGGCCGGCGGGGGCGGCGACCGCACCGCCCTGGGCCGTCACCGCCAGCAGGACGGCCGCCACCAGGGCGGCCGACCGTCCGATCCCACGCCATCGTCTCTGGGGTCGTCTCTGTCGCATACTCAGCCTCTCAACGAGTCTGACAACGTTGTCCACTGGTTCGGGCAGAGATAAGTAGGGAGGCAGGGGGAGGGTGGTGTCAAGGATGCGGACAGCGCTCAATGGGCGCCCGTGCGGCGGGTGGTACGCCGCGGGCCGTACCGCCATCGGTGGTACGGCCCGCGTCCATGGGGGCGATTCCGCCCGCCCACTGGGTTGCTCCTGGCGTGTCGTCAGCCCTCGCTGTCGGACTTGGTGGCCAGCGACAGCCGGCACTTCTTCGCGGTGTGGGAGCTGTCCGCCTTGATCCCGTCGACCTTGATGGTCTTCTCCGAGCCGCCCGCCACGGCCGCGTCGGACTCCACCCCGGTGGTCACGACCTCCTCGGAGCTGTCGACGAAGCCGACCAGCAGCGAGTAGTAGGCCGTGCTGGAGCCGGAATTGCTGATCTTCACATTGGCGTAGGGCTTGCCGTTCGAACCCCAGCCGCAGGTGCCCATCTTGGCGTCCGGGGTGACCAGTCCTGAGCCGCCGGTGGGGGAGTCCGACGGCTCGTCATACGGATCGTCGTAGGGGTCGTCGGTGGGCTCCTCGGTCGGCGCCTGGGTGGGCTCCACCGGCAGCTGGGCCATGCCCTTGCCGATCGCCGCGCCGCCCTTGCTGTCCCCGGCCGACGAGCCCCCTCTGTCGGAGCCGCACCCCGCGGTGACCGCGAGTGTCGCGGTCACGACAATGCTGGTGGCGAGGGTGAGCTGCTTCCGGGACACGGGAACCGCCTTTCGGGGAGCGCGCACGGCGGCGTGCCGCGCGGCAAGTCTCCCCTTACGGTATGTCGGACAGGTCTCAACTCGGGAAAGACTGGTACCCGATGACCTCTCGATCTTGCCCATATGAGGCCCAGTGGACTATACCTGTCGCCCCAGGGGGAAGGCCGCACCGCGGCCCATATCGGAGGGCCTCGGCGGGTCATCCGCTCTCCCCGGCGTACACCCAGCAATACTCCGCTTGACGCTTCAACTGACCCGCGGTGTCGGGCCCCTCGCCGGAGGCGAGTATGTACGGGAGACCGTTACACCGCCTGAGTCCTGACGAAGGCGAGGACTTGAGCATGGGATCCACCTCAGATGTCGGCCGTCGCGATCTGATCAAGCGCTCGGCGGCGCTCGGATTGATCACCGTGCCGGCGATGAGCGCGCTGTCCGCCTGTGCCAGTGGCGGTGACGACGACTCCAAGAAGGTCGACAAGGGCAAGAAGAGCGCCAAGAACCCGCTCGCGGTCAATGAGAGCGCCGCGCTCGACGTCGTCATCTTCGACGGCGGCTTCGGCCAGCAGTACGCCAAGGACGCCGAGGCGGAGTACGCCGCGGCGTTCCCGAAGACCAAGGGCAAGGTCAAGCACGCCGCCACCCAGAAGATCCAGACGGTGCTCCAGCCGCGGTTCAACGGCGGCACCCCGCCGGACCTCGTCGACAACTCCGGCGCCGAGCAGATGGACATGGGCACCCTGGTCGCCAAGAACCAGCTGACCGACCTCACCCCGCTGCTGGACGCGCCCTCCCTCGACGACCCGAACAAGACGGTCCGCGAGACGCTGCGGCCCGGTGTCGTGGAGATGGGCCAGTTCGACGGCAAGCCGGTGTGGATCCTCTACTACGCCTACACCGTCTACGGCGTCTGGTACTCCAAGAGCAACCTCGCCAAGCTCGACGTGGAGTACCCCGAGACCTGGGACGACATGCTCAAGGTCTGCGAGAAGGCCAAGAAGAAGGGCATCGCGGGCTGGACCTACCCCGGCAAGTTCCCCTACTACCTGCCGTTCAGCCTCTACCCCTTCATCGCCAAGATCGGCGGCCGGGAGGTCCTGGACTCGATCGACAACCTGGAGCCCAACGCCTGGAAGCACCCGGCCGTCAAGGCCGCCTTCGAGGCGTACTACGAGCTCTACAAGAAGGGCTACATCCTCAAGGGCACCCCGGGCCTGACCCACATCGAGTCCCAGACCGCGTGGAACCAGGGCAAGGCGCTGTTCATCCCGAACGGCTCCTGGGTGGAGAACGAGGCGAAGAAGACCACCCCGAAGGACTTCCAGATGGCGGTGGCCGCGCCCTCCAGCCTGGACAAGAGCGACAAGCTGCCGTTCGGCACCCTGTGGGCCTCCGGCGGTGAGCCCTTCATCGTCCCGAAGTCGGCGAAGAACCCCGAGGGCGGCATGGAGCTGCTGCGGATCATGCTCGGTGAGAAGTCCACCAAGAACTTCATCAAGCAGGTCTCCTCGCTCTCCTCCCTCAACGGCGGCACCGACGGGCTCAGCCTGCCGCCGGGCCTGGCGTCGGCGCAGGAGGCGCTGACCAAGGCGGGCAAGAACGTGGTCAACCCGCGGCTCCAGGACTGGTACGTGACGCTTCAGAAGCAGCAGATCGGCGTCGGCGCGCTCGGCGAGATGATGGCCGGCCGGATGACCCCCGCCGAGACGATCAAGAAGTGCCAGAAGTTCGCCGATGACACGGCCAAGGACGACGCCGTCAAGAAGTACAAGCACGTCTGATGCGGGTCCACGCGTCGCCGGCGGCATTATCCGTAGGGGAAGACCGAGGTCGGTAGAAATGCAGCATGGGAAGTACCGGTTCATCGCGGGGTTCCTGGCCCTGCCGGTGATCCTTTACGCGGTCTTCGTGATCTCGCCGTTCGTCCAGGCCATCTACTACTCCTTCACGGACTGGACGGGTCTGAGCTCCGACTTCAAGATGGTCGGGTTCAAGAACTACAACTGGCTGCTGCACGACGACCTCTTCTGGAAAGCGGTCGGGCACAATGTCCTGCTGCTGCTGGTGGTGCCGCTGGTGACGCTCGGCCTCGGGCTCTTCTTCGCCTTCATGCTCAATGTGGGTGGCCGGGGCCGTAAGAACGCGGCGATTTCCGGGGTGCGTGGCTCGAGCCTGTACAAGGTGATCTACTTCTTCCCGCAGGTGCTGTCGATCGCGATCGTCGCCCTGCTGTTCCAGTTCACCTACAACCCGCGCAACGGCGCGATCAACTCCTTCCTCGACGGAGTCGGCCTGGACTCGCTCCAGCAGCAGTGGCTGGCCGATCCGAAGCTGGCGCTGTGGTGCCTGATGGCGGTGATGGTCTGGAGCAACGTCGGCTTCTACGTCGTCCTCTTCTCCGCCGGGATGAGCTCCATCCCGAGGGACTTCTACGAGGCGGCGCTGCTCGACGGGGCCAACCGGGTCAAGACCTTCTTCAGGATCACCCTGCCGCTGCTGTGGGACACGGTCCAGACCGGCTGGATCTACATGGGCATCATCGCCCTCGACGCGTTCGCCGTGGTGCAGATCATGACCGTGGGGCCGGGCGGCCCCGCCGACTCCACCCAGGTCATGGGCTACTACGTCTACACCAAGACCTTCCACGACGGGCAGGCCGGACGGGCCACCACGATCGGCGTCGCGATGCTCATCGTCACCCTGATTTTCGCGGTCATCGTGACCAGGCTCGGCCGGCGCGAACGGCTGGAGTACTGATGCCGATCACACCGACCGCACCCGGCCACCGCCGCCCGACCGCCGATCTGGGGGTACCACAGTGACCTCGCACGCAGAGCCCTCGGAGCTCCCGGGCGTCACCAAGGAGGACGAGGCACCGGCCACCGGGCCCGTCGCCAAGCAGCCGCCGCCGGGCTTCACCCCCGAGGGCCGGATCGGCAGCGAGGGCAAGGTCCTCAACGTCTTCTCGCACGGCATCCTGGTGGTCTGGGGACTCCTGGTCACGCTGCCGCTGCTGTGGGCGGTGATGAGCTCCCTCAAGACCGACAAGCAGATCTTCACCTCGCCCTGGGGGCTGCCCTCCGCCCTGCACTTCGACAACTGGACCAGGGCCTGGAGCAAGTCGAACATCGGCGACTTCTTCCTCAATACGATCCTGGTGGTGGGCTGCTCCCTGATCGGGACGATGCTGCTGGGCTCGATGGCGGCGTACATCCTGGCCCGCTTCGAATTCCCGGGAAAACGGTTCATCTATTTCATGTTCGTCGGCGGGATGAGTTTCCCGATCATCCTGGCGCTGGTGCCGCTGTTCTTCGTGATGAAGAACATGAGCCTGCTCAACACCTTTCATGGGCTCATTCTGGTCTATATCGCCTATTCGCTGCCGTTCACGGTCTTCTTCCTCACCTCGTTCTTCAAGACGCTGCCGTCCTCGGTCGCGGAGGCGGCCCTGATCGACGGGGCGTCCCATACCAGGACGTTCTTCCAGGTCATGCTGCCGATGGCGAAGCCCGGGCTGATCAGCGTGGGGATCTTCAACTTCCTCGGGCAGTGGAATCAGTACATGCTGCCCACGGTGCTCAACACCGATGAGGACAAGCGGGTGCTCACCCAGGGTCTTGTGCAGCTCGCGGCCAGCCAGCAGTACAAGGGCGACTGGTCGGCGCTTTTCGCCGGTCTGGTGCTGGCGATGCTTCCCGTACTCGCCGTCTATATCGTCTTCCAGCGGCAGGTCCAGGCGGGTCTGACCGCGGGCGCGCTCAAATAGCGGCACCTCGCGGAGGGCTTTTCACGGCCCCGTCCTTTCCGTTCATCGGATAAGGACGGGGCCGTGCAGCTGTGGGCGGCGCAGGGTACCGCGAGCGGTCCCGGCACGGCCGGGGACTTGACGTGGGACAACCGTGGCGGCTCAGCTTAGAGTTCACATGTTGGAGACACAGCCGGGCCTCACTGCTGCGGTCCGGTCGGCGGAGCGGCCGTCGTGCCGCCCGCGAAGGCGGGAGTGGATGGGCGTGGAGACTCCGGGATCGCAGTCGTCGCTGCACCGGGCCAATCTCGAGCGGGTGGTCCGTGCGGTGCGCATGGCGGGCTCGCTGACCCAGGCGGAGATCGCCAGGTCCACCGGGCTGTCCGCCGCCACCGTCTCCAATATCGTGCGCGAGCTCAAGGACGGCGGAACGGTCGAGGTCACGCCCACCTCGGCGGGTGGCCGCCGGGCACGCAGCGTCTCGCTCAGCGGCGACGCGGGCATTGTCGTAGGAGTGGATTTCGGCCATACGCATCTGCGTGTCGCCATCGGCAACCTCGCCCATCAGGTGCTGGCCGAGGAGGCCGAGCCGCTGGATGTGGACGCCTCCTCCTCCCAGGGCCTGGACCGGGCCGAGCAGCTGGTCAGCAGGTTGATCGCGGCCAGCGGACTGAGCCAGGACAAGGTGGTCGGCGTCGGCCTCGGCGTGCCCGCCCCGATCGACGTGGAGACCGGCACGCTGGGCTCGACCGCGATCCTGCCGGGCTGGGCGGGCACCAATCCGCGCGACGACCTGGCCCAGCGGCTCGGGGTGCCGGTGCACGTGGACAACGACGCCAACCTGGGCGCGCTCGGCGAGCTGGTCTGGGGCTCCGGCCGCGGGGTCGGCGACCTCGCGTACATCAAGGTCGCCGACGGTGTCGGCGCGGGGCTGGTGATCAGCGGGAAGATCTACCGCGGCCCCGGCGGTACGGCGGGCGAAATCGGCCACATCACCCTGGACGAGTCGGGCCCGGTGTGCCGCTGCGGCAACCGCGGGTGTCTGGAGACCTTCACCGCGGCCCGCTATGTGCTGCCGCTGCTGCGTTCCAGCCACGGGGCGGACCTCACCGTGGAGCGCATGGTGCAGCTCGCCCGCGAGGGCGACCCGGGCTGCCGGCGGGTGATCGGGGACGTCGGCCGGCACATCGGCAGCGGGGTGGCCAACCTCTGCAATCTGATCAACCCGAGCCGGATGGTGCTGGGCGGCCAGCTCGCCGAGGCGGGGGAGCTGGTGCTGGGGCCGATCCGGGAGTCGGTCGCGCGGTACGCGATCCCGAGCGCGGCCCATCAGCTGTCGGTGATGCCGGGGGCGCTCGGCGGCCGGGCCGAGGTGCTGGGCGCGCTCGCGCTGGTGCTCAGCGAGATGGGCGACTCGACGCTGCTGGACGGGGCGCTCTCGGCGGGGGCTCCGGCCCTCACCTGAGAGCCTGTGTCATATCCCCGGCCGGGCGGGGGCTGTTGGGCCGTGGGGCTTGCCTTGAGCGGCTTTGTCCGGTCACGCTCCGTCTATCCGGCCTGTCCGGCTGCGTTCACTCAGATAACGAATGGCACCGTTGCCATCTCGTTAAGGATTTACTTCTTGACGCCATGCGGGCGGCCGAGTTGACTTCCAGCCACCTCGGCCGCAATGACGCGGCCTCGTCAGGGAGGTCACCCCTAAATGAACGCAACGATGCGTCGCGTCGCTCTTGCCGCTTCTGTCATGTCGATGACGGTAGCCCTCGCCGCCTGTGGCTCGGCGAAGGAAGCCGACAACGACAAGAAGGACGACAAGAAGAAGACTGGTCCGCTCACGATCGGGCTACTGCTGCCCGAGGACCAGACGGCCAGATACGAGAACTTCGACCGGCCGTACATCACCAAGAAGATCAAGGCACTCTGCGCGGACTGCAAGATCCTCTACGTCAACGCCAAGTCGGACCCCTCGGTCCAGCAGCAGCAGGTCGACTCGATGATCACCAAAAAGGTCGACGCGATCATCCTTGACTCGGTGGATTCCAAGTCCATCGCCAGCTCGGTCAAGAAGGCCGACGAGGACGGTATCCCGGTCGTCGCCTACGACCGGCTGGCCGAGGGCCCGGTCTCCGCGTACACCTCGTTCGACAACGAGACGGTCGGCAAGGTCCAGGGCAAGGCGCTGCTCGAGGCGCTGGGCGACAAGGCCAAGAGCGGCAAGATCGTCATGCTCAACGGCTGGGAGGCCGACCCCAACGCCGCCATGTTCAAGAAGGGCGCGCTGTCCGTCCTCAAGGGCAAGGTGAACATCGGCAAGTCCTACGACATCGACCGCTGGCTGGCGGACAAGGCCAACGAGGCCATGACGGGCGCCATCTCCTCGCTCGGCAAGGACAACATCGTCGGCGTCTACTCGGCCAACGACAGCATGGCCGGCGGCGCGATCACCGCGCTCAAGAGCGGCGGCCTCAACCCGCTGCCCCCGGTCACCGGCCAGGACGCCGAACTCGAGGGCGTCCGCCGGGTCGTCACCGGTGAGCAGTACATGAGCGTCTACAAGTCCTACCTTGACGAGGCCGCCGCCGCCGCCGAGATGGCCATCGCGCTCGGCCGCGGCGAGAAGGTCAACGAGTCCAACACGGTCGACAGCCCGACCACCAAGGACATCCCGGCGACGCTGATCACCCCGATCTCGCTGACCAAGAAGAACATCAAGGACACCGTCGTCAAGGACGGGAACTACACGGTCGCCCAGATCTGCACCGCCAAGTTCAAGGCGGCGTGCGCAGCGGCCGGTCTGAAGTAACGGCCGGTCTCCGGCACATCTCGGAGCAGGGCCGTCCGTAACCGCGGACGGCCCGCCTCCCTGACCCCACCCCCCAATCGAGGGGAGAGCACCCTCTCCCCTCCGTCACACAGCAGGGACCCCCCTGCCCGGAACGGAGATGGCCATCGTGCCGAACGGACCCGTGTTGGCGTTGCGCGGGATCTCCAAGCGGTTCGGCGCCGTCCAGGCGCTCACCGACATCCATCTGGAGGTCCACGCCGGTGAAGTCGTCGCCCTGGTGGGCGACAACGGCGCCGGCAAGTCGACCCTCGTCAAGAGCATTGCCGGAGTCGGCCCCGCCGATGAAGGCGTCGTCGAGTGGCAGGGCAAGCCCGTCCAGGTCAGCCGGCCGCACGACGCCCAGGAGCTGGGCATCGCGACCGTTTACCAGGACCTCGCCCTCTGCGACAACATCGACGTCGTCGGCAACCTCTTCCTCGGCCGCGAGATCCTGCGCGCCGGGGTGCTCGACGAGGTCGAAATGGAGCGGCGCTCCCGTGAGTTGCTCCAGACCCTGTCGATCCGCATCCCCAGTGTGCGGATCCCGATCGCCTCGCTCTCGGGTGGCCAGCGGCAGACCGTCGCCATCGCCCGTTCGATGCTCGGCGAGCCCAAGCTGGTGATCCTGGACGAGCCGACCGCCGCCCTCGGCGTCGAGCAGACCGCACAGGTCCTGGACCTGGTCGAGCGGCTGCGCGACCGCGGCCTCGCCGTCATCCTCATCAGCCACAACATGGCCGACGTCAAGGCCGTCGCGGACCGGGTCGCGGTGCTGCGGCTGGGCCGCAACAACGGCATCTTCGATGTGAAGACCACCTCTCAGGAAGAGATCATTTCCGCCATCACCGGCGCCACGGACAACGCCGTGACCCGCCGCAAGGCGCGTAGCGGGGAGGTCGCGAAGTGACCACGAACGTGGACAAGACCAACGGCGGTCCGTCGAACGGCGCCAACAAGGCGAGCGGCCCGGCCGACGCCAACCCCGTCGCCAAGGACGCGGTCACCGTCGTCGACCCCCGGCTGCTGGTCCGTCAGGAGGGCTTCAGGGGCTATCTGACGGAGTTCGGCCGCAAGATGCGCAGCGGTGATCTGGGCGCGGTCCCGGTCATCGTCGGCATCGCCATCATCTGGGCGGTCTTCCAGGCGAAGGACAGTGCCTTCCTCTCGCCCAAGAACCTCTCCGACCTCTCCATCCTGCTCGGTGGCACCGGCATGATCTCGGTCGGGATCGTCTTCGTGCTGCTGCTCGGTGAGATCGATCTGTCCGTCGGCTCGCTCAGCGGTCTGGCCGCGGCGACCCTGGCGGTGCTCAACGTCAACCACGGGGTGCCCGAGGGGATCGCGGTGCTCGCGGCGCTCGCCAGCGGCGCGGTCCTCGGCGCGGTGCACGGCTTCTTCTTCGCCAAGATCGGTGTACCGGCCTTCGTGGTGACCCTGGCCGGTCTGCTGGCCTGGAACGGTCTGATGCTCCAGGTGCTCGGCACCACGGGCACCATCAGCATCGCGGACGACAGCTTCGTGCGCGATCTCACCGCGCACTACTTCAGCCAGCTGATCGCCGCGTACGGGGCGGCCACGGTGGCGACGGCGGGCTTCTTCCTCGCCCAGTTCCTGGACGCCAGGCGCCGCAAGGCGGTCGGCATACCCTCGCGGCCGTTGAGCGAGATCCTGGTCCGTACGGGCGTGCTCGCGGTGATCGTCTACGCGGCGGCCTGGCGGCTCAACGAGTACAAGGGTCTGCCGCTCGCCCTGGTGATCTTCGTGGCGGTCCTGGTGATCCTGGACTTCGTGGTCCGCCGCACCTCCTACGGGCGCAAGGTGATCGCCCTGGGCGGCAGCGTCGAGGCCGCCCGCCGCGCGGGCATCAACGTCGTCGCCATCCGGATCTCGGTCTACTCGCTGGCCGGGCTGATGGCCGCGTGCGGCGGCATCATGATCGCCTCCCGGATCGGCTCCGCCAGCCAGCAGGCCGGCACCGGCAACCTGCTGATGGAGGCCATCGCTGCCGCGGTCATCGGCGGCACCAGCCTCTTCGGTGGCCGGGGCTCGGTCTGGTCGGCGCTGCTCGGCATGCTGGTCATCGGCTCGATCTCGTCCGGGATGAACCTGCTGGGCGTCGCGAACTCCGTCCAGTACATGATCACCGGTGGGGTGCTGCTGGCCGCCGTCGTCATCGACTCGGTGTCGCGCAGGACTCAGCGGTCCGCGGGTCGCGGCTGACCCCGGACGCCTCGTCCGCTCACCCGGCTGCCCGGTGCCTTCATGGAAGGCACCGGGCAGCTGTCTGAAAAGAACACGCGTGACGGAGATCGCATGGGGGGAGGTCTGCGCCGGAGGGCGGAACATTAGACTCGGGCGGACGGCAAGCTCCATGGAGACGCTCGAAGCAAGGAGGCACGGGTGCTGCTGACCCGCATCACGGGACCGCGCGATCTGGACCGGCTCACTCCGGAGGAGCTGGACCAGCTGGCCGCGGAGATCCGCTCCTTCCTCGTCGACGCCGTCTCCAAGACCGGTGGCCATCTCGGCCCCAATCTCGGCGTGGTGGAGCTGACCATCGCCCTGCACCGGGTCTTCGACTCGCCCCGGGACAAGGTGCTGCTGGACACCGGCCACCAGTCCTATGTGCACAAGCTGCTCACCGGCCGCCAGGACTTCTCCAAGCTCAAGAGCAAGGGTGGTTTGTCCGGTTATCCCTCGCGCGCCGAGTCCGAGCACGACGTCATCGAGAACAGCCACGCCTCCACCGTCCTCGGCTGGGCCGAGGGCCTCGCCAAGGCCAATGAGCTGCTGCGCAAGCCGGACCATGTGGTCGCCGTGATCGGCGACGGCGCGCTCACCGGCGGTATGGCCTGGGAGGCGCTCAACAACATCGCCGCCGCCAAGAACCGCCCGCTGGTCATCGTCGTCAACGACAACGAGCGCTCCTACGGCCCGACCATCGGCGGCCTGGCCAACCACCTCGCCACCCTGCGCACCACCGACGGCTACGAGCGCTTCCTTGCCCGCGGCAAGGACCTGCTGGAGCGCACCCCGGTCGTCGGCCGGCCGCTGTACGAGACGCTGCACGGGGCCAAGAAGGGGCTGAAGGACTTCATCACCCCGCAGGGCATGTTCGAGGACCTGGGGCTGAAGTACGTCGGCCCGATCGACGGCCATGACATCGAGGCGCTGGAGTCGGCGCTACAGCGGGCGAAGCGTTTCGGCGGCCCGGTCATCGTGCACTGCCTCACCGAGAAGGGCCGCGGCTACCAGCCCGCCCTCCAGGACGAGGCGGACCGCTTCCACGCCGTCGGCAAGATCCACCCGGACACCGGGCTGCCGATCTCGGCCTCCGGCGCCGACTGGACCTCGGTCTTCGGCGAGGAGATGGTCAAGCTCGGCGAGGAGCGCGAGGACATCGTCGCGATCACCGCGGCCATGCTGCACCCGGTGGGGCTCACCGAGTTCGCCAAGCGCTTCCCGGACCGGGTCTACGACGTGGGCATCGCCGAGCAGCACGCGGCCGTCTCGGCGGCGGGCCTGGCCACCGGTGGGCTGCACCCGGTCTTCGCGGTCTACGCCACGTTCCTCAACCGCGCCTTCGACCAGGTCCTGATGGATGTGGCGCTGCACAAGTGCGGCGTCACCTTCGTCCTGGATCGCGCCGGTATCACCGGAACCGACGGGGCCTCGCACAACGGCATGTGGGACATGTCGCTGCTCCAGGTCGTCCCCGGTCTGCGGATCGCCGCCCCGCGCGACGCCGACCAGGTCCGCGCCCAGCTGCGCGAGGCCGTGGCGGTGGAGGACGCCCCGACCGTGGTGCGCTACTCCAAGGGCGCGGTGGGCCCGGCGGTCGCGGCCGTCGGCAGGATCGGCGGCATGGACGTACTGCGGGAGCCGTCCGAGTCCGCCGGGGACAGCCCCGACGTACTGCTGGTCTCGGTCGGCGCGCTCGCCCCGATGTGCCTGGAGATCGCCGACCTCCTGGACAAGCAGGGCATTTCGACCACTGTGGTCGACCCCCGGTGGGTCAAGCCGGTGGACGAGGAGCTGCCCGTGCTCGCCGACCTCCACCGGGTCGTGGTCGTCGTCGAGGACAACATCCGGATCGGCGGTGTCGGCGCGGCCGTCGCCCAGGCGCTGAGCGACGGCGGCTTCGACATGCCGGTGCGCAACTTCGGCATCCCGCCGCGCTTCCTCGACCATGCCTCCCGTAAGGAGGTCATGGCGGAGATCGGACTGACCGCGCCGGACATCGCCCGGCAGGTCACCGGGCTGGTCGCCAGGATCGGCGGCCGCTACGGACACGAGCCAGCGGACGCGGGCTCCCAGGGCGCCGAGGTGACCCGGCCGACGACGGCCGAACCGGTGCGCGACTGAGCCACCGCCCCCTTCCGCCTGGGCCGGTCGGAGCGCTTCCTGCTCCGACCGGCCCAGCGTGCGTCGCGCCGCCCGCCCCCATCGGGTGAATCGGGGACGGCCCTGAGCGTGCATACCTCGCCGCCGATCGGTAACCAGAAGCATGAGCCGCACGGCAGGCGTGGAGGTGGCACCGGTGAACGTATCGGAACCAGGCGGAGGCACCGGAGACAGAGTCCGGCCGCGCTACCTGCGGACGAAGAGCATCGAGCAGTCCATCCAGGACACCGAGGAGCCCGAGCACACCCTCACCCGGTCCCTGTCCGTCCTGGACCTCACGGTCTTCGGCGTCGGCGTCATCATCGGCACCGGCATCTTCGTGCTCACCGGCTCGGTCGCCAAGGAGCAGGCGGGGCCGGCCACCGCGCTGTCCTTCGTGGCCGCCGGTATCGCCTGCGCCCTGGCCGCGCTGTGCTACGCCGAGTTCGCCTCGACGGTTCCGGTCGCGGGCTCCGCGTACACCTTCTCGTACGCCTCGCTCGGCGAGCTGCCCGCCTGGATCATCGGCTGGGACCTGGTGCTGGAGTTCGCGCTGGCCTGTGCCGTGGTCTCGGTGGGCTGGGCGGGGTACATCCGCTCACTGCTGGACAACGCCGGATGGCAGCTGCCCGACGCCCTGTCCGGGCCCGAGGCCGCGCACGGCTTCTCCTTCGACCTGCTGGCCTTCCTGCTGGTCCTGGTGATCACCGCGATCCTGGTCTTCGGCATGAAGCTGTCCGCGCGGGTCACCTCCGCGGTGGTCGCGATCAAGGTGATCGTGGTGCTGCTCGTCATCATCGCGGGCGCCTTCTTCATCCACCCGGAGAACTACCACCCCTTCGTCCCCGAGGCCCAGGGCTCGGTCTCCGGCTCGGGGCTGAAGGCGCCACTGATCCAGCTGATGTTCGGCTACGAACCGACGACCTTCGGCCTCCAGGGCATTTTCACCGGCGCCGCCGTGGTCTTCTTCGCCTTCATCGGCTTCGACATCGTGGCGACCGCGGCGGAGGAGACCCGGAATCCACAGCGGGACATGCCCCGCGGCATCCTGGGCTCGCTGCTCATCTGCACGGTGCTGTACGTCGCGGTGTCCATCGTGGTCACCGGCATGCAGAAGTACACCAAGCTGTCGGTGGACGCCCCGCTCGCCGACGCCTTCAAGGCGACCGGCCATCCGTTCTACGCGGGCCTCATCAGCTTCGGCGCCGCGGTCGGGCTGACCACCGTGTCCATGATCCTGCTGCTCGGCCAGAGCCGGGTGTTCTTCGCGATGAGCCGCGACGGGCTGCTGCCCAGGGTCTTCTCCCGGGTGCACCCGCGCTACGGCACGCCGTACCGCTCGACGATCGTGCTGGGCGTGGTCATCGCCGTGGTGGCCGGCTTCACCTCGATCTCCGAGCTGGCGGCCCTGGTGAACATCGGCACGCTCTTCGCCTTCGTCGTGGTCGCGCTGGGCGTCATCATCCTCCGCCGCACCCGCCCCGACCTGCCCCGCGCCTTCCGCACCCCCTGGGTGCCGGTGCTGCCGATCCTGTCGGTGGCCGCGTCGCTGTGGCTGATGCTCAATCTGCCCGCCGAGACCTGGGTGCGGTTCGGGGTGTGGATGGTCATCGGCCTCCTCGTCTACGTCCTCTACGGGCGCCGCCACAGCCGGGTGAGCGCGGCGGGGACGCGTACGGAGTAGGGGGCCCGCGGACCACGCGGTGGAGCCGCGTATCGACGCTTTCCCCGCCCCGCCCCTCCCCGCTACCAGGGGCTCCGCCCCTGGAGGGGATTGACGGGCCGACCGCCGCCCCTGCGGTCAGCGTCGGCGCGGCGGATGACCGGGGGACGCCCGCGCACATCCGAGTCGCCCGGCGGGACTGTGTGGCGGGGCTCCGGGTTCGCTCCACCCCTGGCCCCTGGGAGGCGGCGCCGAGCCGATGGTCGCCGCACTCGGCCCACCGGCCGGGCCACGTGGGGTGCGGTAACGCGTGCACCGGCGGCTGGTTGCGGTTGGCGTGCCGACGCGGTGGATGTCTGGGTGGGCGGCCGCGTACAACGGCGGCGTCCGGCTGGGGGCGGGGGTGGAGGGTCCGTTTCGCTCCGCCCCTGGACCTTGAGGGGCGCGGAGCGGCTCTCGCCGCGTCGGCGTCCCGACCGGGCCACCTGGGGTGCGGCCGGGGGCCTGGGTGGAGACCCGGTTGTGGGAAGGGGCGGGGAGGGGAACAGCTCGCCGCAGGAGGCACCGTCCGTCGGACACCTCCTGGGCCCTGACCGGCCCTAGGACGAGCCGTTCGGGCGGACCGAGCGGGGGCCCGTCGTCTGCGCGCCCAGTGCCGTGACCCGGGCCCGCAGCTCCTGGTCCGCCGTCACCACCAGGCAGGGGCGGCCCTCCTCGCGGGCCGCCACCACGGCCACGATGTGGTCGTCGCCGCTGCCCGGCGCGGACTCCACCCGTACGCCTGCCACCGGCTCGACGCCCCGTGCCGCGCCCTCGACCACCATCACGATGTCCACCGGAGGGTCGGTGGCCCAGTCGGGCACGCCCGGGCGGGCGGGGAGCCCGGCACCGGCGAGGACGGCCAGCCGGTCGCGGAGTCGCTCGGCGGCGCCGCGCCGGTCGCGCCACCACCCATCCGGAACCGAGCCGACCACATTGGCAGCGTCCACGACCACAACCCCATCCATAGTCAAGGCAAATTACTATGGACGTCGTTCGATCAGGTGGAAGGGCTCGGGGAAGGGTTGGCAGCGGGCCATGGCGTTGCGGTTGCTCCGCGGCAAGGACGGCAGGCTCACGGCCTACGCACCGGTGACGGGCGGTGTCGCCCGCTGGACCGAGGACCGCCCCGGCGGGGCGGAGTGGTCGGGGCCGTGGTTGATCGAGGTGTCCGGCCGTCTGGCCGGGCTGACCGTCGTTCAGAGTTCCGAGGGCTATGCCCATCTGGTGGGGCTTCGGCACCGCCCGGGCGGCGCCGGGGAACCGGCGCGCGTGGACCTCGTCCACGCCACCCAGTTCCAGTCCGGCCGCCCGCTGACGGCATGGCACTCGCTGGGCACCCCGCATCCGAAGGACGCCCGCAAGGCCGAGCGGACCGGCCCGCCGGCCGCGGCGGTGGACTCCACCGGCGCGCTCCGCGTCTTCGTGCGCAACGCCGGGGGCGGGGTGAGCGCGCGGCGGCAGGACCCCAAGGGCACCTGGGAGCGCTGGACCGACTGGAAGGGCACGCACGTACTGGGCGGCATGTCGGCGGCGTCGACCGCCGACGGCCGGCTCGAGCTGCTGGCACCGGCCGGGAAGGGTGCCGCGCTGCGCTGGTACCAGCCCAATCCGGGCGCCGCGCCCAAGCGGGGCGAGGACGTCCCCGCCGACGCCCGGCCGGATTCGGCGTCCATGGTGGAGAGCAGCCCCGGCACCCTCACCCACTACTGGCGCGATGCCCGCAGCGGTGAGGTGATGGCCTGGCGGCCGGACTCCCCGGCCCCCGCGCCGCTGGGCGGGGCCACGGGCACCGGCCCGGTCGCCGCGGTGCGCGCCATGGTGGACGGCCACGACTGCACCGTCCTGGCCCACCGGGACCCCGCGGCCGGTGGGCTGGCCGTCGCCGCCCACCCCTGCGAGGACGAGGCGGCGGGAGTGTGGTGGACGCCCACGGGCGAGCAGGGCGCCCATACCCCGGCCCTGGCTCTGGACAGCCAGGGCCGGGTGGTGCTGGCCGCGCTGACGCTGGACGGAAAGCTCCTGGTGGCCCGTCAGAAGACCGACGAGCGCGGGCTGGCACTCCGGGCCTGGACCCGCGTGGGAAGCGGCTGAGCGGCGCCACAGCCCGGCTGAGGGCCCGTTCGGCGCGCCGGCCCGGCACCCGTGGAAGGCCGCCGACCCGTTTCCCGCCCCCGGGCGTGGCCCTGCCCCGGGTGTGCCCCGGGCCCCGGTGTGGCTCTGCGTCGGGTGTGCCCCCGCGCCGGGTGTGACCCGCGCCGGGTGTGCCCCGGGCCCCGGTGTGGCTCTGCGTCGGGTGTGACCCGGGCCCCGGGCGTGGCTCTGCGTCGGGTGTGCCCCGGGCCCCGGTGTGGCTCTGCGTCGGGTGTGACCCCGCGTCGGGTGCCCGGCCCCGGGTGTGGCTCTGTCCCGGGTCTGACCCCGGTCCGGGTGTGGCTCTGCGTCGGGTGTGACCCGGGCCCCGGTGTGGCTCTGCGTCGGGCGTGGCCCTGCCCCGGGTGTGCCCCGGGCCCTGGGTGTGGCTCTGTCCCGGGTGTGGCTCTGCGCCGGGTGTGACCCGCGTCGGGAGTGCCCTGGGCCCCGGGCGTGGCTCTGCCTCGGGTGTGACCCCGCGCCGGGTGTGACCCCGCGCCGGGTGTGACCCCGCGCCGGGTGTGCCCCCGCCCCGGGCATGACCCGGGCCTGGGCGTGGCCCCGCCCCGGCAGCGACCCGGCCCGGATAGGCGGATACGCCTGGCGGATGCTTGCCGCCGAACGGCGGTCCGGTCCCGGCGTGCGGCGTGGCTCGACCGCCCCGCGCCGGGCCCCCTCCGCTC